>BBEG01000200.1 GCA_001312645.1 Rhodococcus sp. JCM 9791 | reverse complement strand
CCGCCGCCACGAGGCGCCCCGACCCCCGGCCCGCGACAGACCCCACTGCGCGTCTCGGAACGCCGCCGAAGGCACCGAAGTCCGGGCTGCGAGTTGTCGCTCTCGGTGGCATCGGCGAAATCGGCCGAAACATGACGGTGTTCGAACATCAGGGTCGTTTGCTCATCGTCGACTGCGGTGTGCTCTTCCCTGAGGACCAGCAGCCCGGCGTCGACCTCATCCTCCCCGACTTCCGGTACATCGAGAACCGGATGGACGACATCGAAGCGGTAATCCTGACCCACGGTCACGAGGATCACATCGGTGCGTTGCCCTTCCTGCTGCGCCTCCGCCCGGACATCCCGGTCGTCGGCTCGAAATTCACTCTCGCGCTGGTCTCCGCGAAGTGCCGCGAGCATCGGCTTCGCCCGAACCTCCTCGAGGTGACCGAGGGGGAGCGAACCACTCACGGCCCGTTCCAGTGCGAGTACTTCGCTGTGAACCACTCGATTCCGGATGCCCTCGCCGTTGCGATCCGCACCACGGCCGGAGTCGTGCTCCACACCGGCGACATCAAACTCGACCAATTGCCGCTGGACAACCGCCTCACCGACCTCGCGGGATTCTCGCGCCTCGGCGACGAGGGCGTCGACTTGTTCCTTGTCGACTCCACCAACGCGGAGGTTCCCGGGTTCGTCACCCCGGAACGAGAGATCGGCGGCGTGCTCGACAACGTCATCGGCAAAGCGAAGAACCGCGTCATCGTCGCGTCGTTCGCGAGCCATGTGCACCGCATCCAGCAGGTCGTCGACGTTGCGCATCGTTACAACAGGCGCGTGGCATTCGTCGGCCGCTCCATGGTCCGCAACATGCAGATCGCCCAGGACCTCGGGTACCTCCACGTGCCGGACGGCCTCGAGGTCAACATCGACACTGCGGCGTCGCTGCCCGACGACCGGGTCGTGCTCGTGTCGACGGGCTCGCAAGGTGAGCCGCTCTCGGCGCTCTCGCGCATGGCCCGTGGTGAGCACCGTCAGATCAATGTCAAGGCCGACGATCTCGTAGTGCTCGCGTCATCCCTGATTCCGGGCAACGAGAACTCGGTGTTCGCGGTGGTCAACGGGCTCGCCAAGCGTGGGGCCACAGTCGTCACGCAACAGAACGCGAAGGTGCACGTCTCCGGGCACGCCTCGGCCGGTGAATTGCTGTACCTGTACAACGCAGTCCGCCCCACCAATGCGATGCCGGTGCACGGCGAGTGGCGTCACCTCCGGGCCAACGCGGCGCTCGCCGAGGCCACCGGCGTACCGAAGGAGCGGATCGTGCTCGCGGAGGACGGCGTTGTCGTCGACATGGTGGACGGTCTCGCTGAGATCGTCGGCCGGGTCCCGGTCGGACACGTGTACGTGGATGGGCTCTCGGTCGGCGATGTCGGCGAATCAACGCTGTCGGACCGCTTGGTACTGGGCGAAGGCGGCTTCATCTCGATCTCCGTCGCTGTCGATGCCGCGACCGGTCGTGCAGTGAGCGCACCCGAAGTGTCGGGGCGCGGTTTCTCCGACGACCCGACCGCGCTCAACGATGCGGCACAACTGGTCGACAAGGCGCTCAACGAACTTGCGGCCGAAGGAGTCACCGAGACACACCGCATCGCGCAAGGCATCCGCCGTGTCGTCGGTCGATGGGTTGCCGACACATACCGTCGTCGTCCGATGATCGTGCCCACTGTCATCGCGGTCTCCTGAGCCACACGCCGGGTACGGTCGTGCCGTCGCGCGAGTTGCTCGTTAGAGTGGCCGAATGAGCCTTGCGCGACGCGAACGGCACGCCATGGTCAAGACCATGTCGGAGATGGGCCCGGAAGCCCGGACACTCTGCGGCGACTGGACGACCCGCGACCTCGCGGCACACCTGCTGGTGCGCGAGCGTCGCGTCGACACGATGCCCGGAATCATGATCCTGCGCTGGCCGGCCACACCGAGAAGGTCCGGCGCGAGATGACCGACCGTCAGTGGGCACACTTGCTCGCCGACATAGATTCCGGGCCGCCGAAGTGGTCGCCTCTGTATCTCGTCGACTCGGTCGCGAACGCAACCGAGATGTTCGTGCACCACGAGGACGTGCGACGAGGCGAACCCGGATGGGAGCCGCGCCGGTTGTCTGCAGAAGACCAGGACGAGCTCTGGAAGTACGCTCGGGTCATCGGCCGCACCAGCTACGGGGGTAGCGACATCACTGTCGCTTTCGACGCCCGGGTGGTGACCGGGTCACGGTCCGCAAGCGGGGACCGCGAACTGTCGTGCTGAGCGGGGAGCCGTCCGAACTGCTCCTCCATGCCTTCGGCCGCGACGAAGTTCGCCTCGAGCAGGACGGGAACGAGGCGGATATCGCGGAGCTCGCGGCATCCCGAAGGGGACTCTGACCAGCACATAGGTTCCCCGCAGAGTGCGAGCAGGGTTCGGTGTTGTGATCAGCGCCGCCGCGTGCGCCCCGTGTTGCTGATGGTTCGTGAGTGGTCGGTGCGGCTACCCTGGCGGATATGGCAGGAAAGTCGGGCAGCCGCGCATCGTCCACCGCGACCTCTCGGTCGGGGACGCGCGCATCGACCTCTTCCGGTCGGGCCAAGCCTGCTGCCACCAAATCGGGATCGTCCGCGAGGACGCCTTCTGCGCGTTCCGCGAAGGGATCGACAGCGAACAAGTCGGCTTCCAGGACATCGACCGCGAAAGCGTCCTCCGCGAAGGCCTCGACCTCGAAGTCACCGGCCAAGCGGAAGCCGCAGGCCTCCGGTTCTCGCGCTTCGTCGACGGCACGCCGATCCACCGCGGCGCGTCCGCGTGGCGGTCCCGCACCGCAACCTCGTCGAGGGTCGGGAGGACTGCTCACCGCGATCGGCAAGAGCGTCGGTGCCGGCTGGTTCATGATCGCCCGGGGGCTCGGTGCCACCACACGGACGATGGGTCGCGCTACCGATATCGAACACGGTCACCGGCGTGACGGAATCGCCCTGGGTCTCGTCGCATTCGCAGTCGTTGTCGCCGGTTCGGTGTGGTTCGGTGTGGGCGGCCCGGTCGGCGAGTGGGTCGAAACCGGAGTACGTGCGGTGACGGGCGGGGCGAGCGCCGTGTTGCCTCTCGTCGCCGTCGGTGTCGCCGTGGTTCTCATGCGGACCGAACCCTGGCCGGAGGCCCGCCCGCGCCTGGTCCTCGGATCGCTACTGGTCGCGATCCCCGCGTTGGGGCTCTGGCACATCGCGTCCGGTTCGCCCACCGATGCAGAAGGACGATCGGAGGGTGCCGGATTCGTCGGTGCTGCCGTCGGTGGTCCGATCACTGCGGGCCTGACGGTGTGGTTGTCGGTGCCGCTCATGTTGATGGCCATGGGCTTCGGCGTCCTGTTGATCACCGGCACCACCATCCGCGAACTACCCGAACTCTTCCGCGACTACTTCGGCCTGCCCTACCGCGATGACGACGGGTACGGGCACTACGACGAGCACGGCGAGTACGACCCCGAGCACGACGGTTACTCCGACCATCTCAACCCGTTGCTCTACGAGGACGGCACCGAGAAGCCGCGGCCGCGTCGTCGCCGAACCCCCAGCGAGAACTACCCCACAGACGAGTTCGATGGCGACGCACGTACCGAAGTCCTGCCGCTGTGGGACGAGCCGGAGCCCGAAGTCGCCCCGGTGCCGGAACCCGAACCGGAAGCCCCGAAGCCCCGGGCTCGCGCCAAGGCCAAGCCGGTGTCGGCTGCAGCCGCAGTACCGACCCCCGCGCCGCCGGAACCCGATCCCGACGTCATCGAACCGATGGTTCCCGACCGCGTGGTCGACGGCGACTACATCCTGCCGTCTCTGAATCTGCTGATGGCGGGCGATCCGCCGAAGACTCGGTCCGCCGCCAACGACGAGATGATCGAGTCGATCACCGAGGTTCTCGAGCAGTTCAAGATCGATGCGGCGGTCACCGGTTTCACTCGTGGCCCGACGGTGACTCGGTACGAGGTGGAGCTCGGTCCTGGGGTGAAGGTGGAGAAGATCACCGCGCTCGCCCGCAACATCGCGTACGCCGTCGCCACCGACAATGTTCGGCTGCTCGCGCCGATCCCCGGCAAATCCGCTGTCGGTATCGAGGTACCCAACTCCGATCGTGAACTCGTGCGTCTGTCCGACGTGCTCGCGGCGCCCTCGACCCGCCGCGACCACCATCCGCTCGTCATCGGACTCGGTAAGGACATCGAGGGAGACTTCGTCTCCGCGAACCTGGCGAAGATGCCGCACTTGCTGGTTGCGGGTTCCACCGGTTCCGGCAAGTCGAGTTTCGTCAACTCCATGCTGGTGTCGCTGCTGATCCGGGCGACGCCGGAAGAGGTTCGGATGATCCTCATCGACCCGAAGATGGTCGAGCTCACCCCGTATGAGGCATCCCGCACCTGATCACTCCGATCATCACGCAGCCGAAGAAGGCTGCAGCAGCCTGGCATGGCTCGTCGAGGAAATGGAGCAGCGCTACCAGGACATGCAGGCCAACCGTGTCCGGCACATCGACGATTTCAATACGAAGGTCAAGTCGGGTGAGATCACGGCGCCGCTGGGTAGCGAACGCGTCTACCGCCCGTATCCGTACATTCTCGCGATCGTCGACGAGCTCGCCGATCTCATGATGACCGCACCGCGCGACGTCGAGGACGCGATCGTGCGGATCACCCAGAAGGCCCGTGCGGCCGGCATCCACCTCGTTCTGGCAACTCAGCGGCCGTCCGTCGACGTCGTGACCGGCCTGATCAAGACGAACGTGCCGTCGCGCCTCGCATTTGCGACGAGTTCGCTGACGGATTCGCGGGTCATCCTCGACCAGCCCGGCGCGGAGAAACTCATCGGCATGGGCGACGGCCTGTTCCTGCCCATGGGGGCGGGCAAGCCCGTTCGTATGCAGGGTGCCTTCATCACCGATGAGGAGATCTCGGCCGTCGTCGAGTTCGCCAAGACGCAGGCGGAGCCCGAATACAACGAGGGCGTCACCGTGCCGAAGGCGGGGGAGAGGAAGGACGTCGACCCCGACATCGGCGACGACCTCGACGTGTTCCTGCAGGCCGTGGAGCTTGTCGTCACAAGCCAATTCGGATCGACGTCGATGCTTCAGCGCAAGCTCCGCGTCGGCTTCGCGAAGGCAGGCCGTTTGATGGACCTGATGGAGACCCGCCAAGTGGTGGGGCCGAGCGAGGGCAGCAAGGCTCGTGAAGTGCTCGTCAAGCCCGACGAGCTCGACGGACTGCTCTATTCGATCCGGGGCGGTGGAGATCCCTCCGACGCGGACAACGGCGACGCGTGAGGCGTCCGAGTTGACGCCGTAGGTGACTGTGCACAATCGGGGAAGCTGTGGAGGGGAGTATCCCTTGATCCGCGGCAGTCTCGTCAACACGGGCGGCACCGTTGCCGCTCCGGGGCTGTCGGTCCGAGTCGAATCTCGGGCGGGAGAGACCTCCGGCAGGTACGCATACCTACCGGAAGGCCCAGGTGCCCATGCACGTCACAGTGACCACGTGGTTGATCACGATTGCTGTCATTCTCGGACTGTTCGTCTTCGACTTCTTTGCGCACGTCCGCAAGCCGCATGCGCCGACCCTTCGAGAATCGGGTTTCTGGTCGGCGGTGTTCATCGGGATCGCGATCGTCTTCGGTCTCGTCGTGTTCGCCATCTGGGGACCGACCTATGGAGGCGAGTACTTCGCCGGGTACATCACCGAGAAGGCGCTTTCGGTGGACAACCTGTTCGTGTTCGTGATCATCATGGCTACATTCGCGGTACCGCGAGAGTTCCAGCAGAAGGTCCTCACCATCGGTATCGTGCTCGCGCTGATCATGCGCGGTGCTTTCATCGCCGTCGGTGCCGCTGCGATCAACACCTACAGCTGGGTCTTCTACCTGTTCGGCTTCTTCCTCCTGTACACCGCCATCAAGCTCATGCGCGAGAACGGCGAGGAGAACGACAAGCCGTCGGAAAGCAAGATCGTCTCGATCGCACGGAAATTCCTTCCGGTCCACGACGAGTACGACGGCGACAAACTGATCACGCGCATCGACGGTAAGCGACTCGTCACTCCGATGCTGCTCGCGCTCATCGCGATCGGGTTCACCGACATCCTGTTCGCGCTCGACTCGATCCCGGCGATCTACGGCCTGACCAGCGAGCCATACCTGGTGTTCACCGCCAACGCATTCGCCCTGATGGGTCTGCGCCAGCTGTTCTTCCTCATCGGCGGCCTGCTCGAGCGCCTCGTCTACCTGTCGTACGGCCTGTCGGTGATCCTCGCGTTCATCGGCGTCAAGCTGGTCCTCCATGCTCTGCACGAGAACACGCTCGGCTTCATCAACGGCGGCGAGCATGTGGCGGTCCCCGAGATCTCGACTTCCGTGTCGCTGATCGTGATCGTCGGGGTGCTCATCGTCACCACGGTCGCGAGCCTGATCAAGACCAGGAACGACGACAAGAAGCAGAGTGACGACACTCCCGACGACGACAGCACGACGGAGGCGGAGAACCTCAGTCGTTGAACACGCCCATCACGGGGGTCCACCCGGTGATGCGGACAGTGTCGACGAGTGTCAACTGAGCGAACGGATCCTGCGCCATCAGATCGTGTGCGGCTGCCTCATCGGCCACGTCGATGAGGATCAGCGCACCCGAACCGTCGACCCACGGTCCGGTCGCCCGCACCGTGCCTGCCTCGACCAGATCTCCGAGCCAGGCACGGTGCTTCGGCCGGTGCTCGTCGCGGGTCGCGGCCGTGGCCTCGGAGTAGGTGTATTCGACTGCGAACAGCGCCATGGTTCTCACTTCCGTGCAGGGTCGGTCATTCGGAGGCTCTCACATTTCGGAGGTGCGCTCACAAGGTGAGCAGCATCCGGGTGTTGCCGAGAGTGTTGGGCTTCACGTAGCTCAAGTCCAGGAACTCGGCGACGCCGGTATCGTACGACCGGCACATCTCCGCGAAGACCTCGGAGGTCACCGGCGTTCCGTCGATTTCAGTGAACCCATGTCGCGCGAAGAACGAGACCTCGAAGGTGAGGACGAAAAGCCGCTCGAGTTCGAGCTCGTGCGCGACCTCGATCAGGCGTGAGACGATGAGATGTCCTGTGCCGCGTCCGGTGACCTGCGGATCCACCGCTATGGTGCGAATTTCGCCGAGGTCCGACCACAGGACGTGAAGGGCTCCGCACCCGACCAGTTTGCCCGTCTGTTCGGCGACCCAGAACTCCTGAACGGATTCGTACAGGGTCACGAGATTCTTCTCGAGGAGGATCTTCCCGGCGTATATGTCGATCAATTGCTTGATCGCCGGCACGTCGGATGTTCGGGCGCGGCGCACCTCGATCCGGTCGTTCGTGTCCTGTTCGTGGGCCGGTGAAGTCATGCGGTGAACAGTAGCGCGTGAATGTACCGATATTGTGGGCGCATGAGCACGCCCCGCCAGTCCGTTGCCGCATCGGGCGGGAGCGGCGCCGCACCGGGACCGCATGCCGGTTCCACGCACGATCCCGTCCCGCTCTGGAACATCGCCAACATCCTCACGGTGATGCGCATTGCGCTCGTCCCGGTGTTTCTCGCCGTCCTTTTCATCGGTGATGGACAGGAGACGGTCTGGAGGCTCGCTGCCGCCGCGATCTTCGCGATCGCTGCGATCACCGACCGTATCGACGGTCAGCTCGCCCGCCGGCTCGGCCTTGTCACGGATTTCGGGAAAATGGCCGACCCGATCGCCGACAAGGCGCTCATCGGAGCTGCACTGGTGGGATTGTCGCTGCTCGGCGACCTGTCATGGTGGGTCACCGGAATCATCGCCGTCCGCGAACTGGGAATCACGGCGCTGCGCTTCGCAGTGCTGCGGCATGCGGTGATACCCGCCAGCCGCGGCGGCAAACTCAAGACGTTGGTGCAGACCGTCGCGATCGGTGTGTATCTTCTTCCGCTGCCCGACGCCGTCGGGCCGTTCGCCACGGCACTGATCCTGCTGGCGGTCGTGCTCACTGTCGTCACCGGGCTCGATTACGTGGTCCAGGCGGCGAGGCTGCGCGCCGGCGTGCGTCGCGCCGAGCAGGAGCACCGGAATGGCGAACCCACATGACACCGGGTGGAGACCCGCTGGTGGCGGCCATCGTGCACGCGAACTCGTCGACGTCCTGAAAGCGCGCGGGGAGACGGTGACGGACTCTCGGAGCGGTCGATGCGGCCGTGTCGGAGCCACTCACGCGCTTGGGTTCCTCGTCGGCGTTGTAATGTCTGTGCACCGCGGTATTCGAAGTCCGGAGGATGCCCGGGAACCTCGCGACCGTGTCGCGCGTTGTCGAGGTGTAGGCACGACGGACGAAGGAGGATGCGATGGCGCTGTTGTTGCGTGAGGCACTCGGTGACAGCCTTCGGCGCACCCGTGTTTCGCAGAGCCGCACCCTGCGCGAGGTCTCCAGCAGCGCCCGGGTCAGCCTCGGTTACCTCTCGGAGGTCGAACGAGGTCGCAAGGAAGCGTCGAGCGAACTGCTCGCCGCTATCTGCGATGCACTCGCTGTACCCCTGTCCGACGTGCTTTTCGACGTCAGCGAGTCGCTGGCCGATCGGACTCTGCGGCGTACCAGCGCGGACGTCGTGATACCGGATACGTACGCAAACCCGGACGCGGCACGCTCCGAGTCGGGTGCAGAGACCGTCGATGCCGGCCTGCTTGCCCAGGATCCGCTGCTCGCCCAGGAGTCGCTCATCACGCAGGAGACTCGCGTGGTGATTCCGGCACCGGCGGCGCGGGCGCTCGCTGCGGCCTAACATGGATCACGACCGTGTCGGCCTCGCCGGATACGGACGAAAGCGACACAGCGTGGGTCACCGCCCGGGGGGTGGCCCGAGTCGCCAGGTGGAATCGTCGGATCGGTCGGGTCGAAGGTGACCGGCACGGCGGACCGGAACCGGTGTGCGAGGGTCGCGCACCGGGTCGCGTTCGGCGCGGCGTACAGATGGAGGCGGGATCACACCCATGGCTAATCCGTTCGTCAAGGGTTGGAAGTACCTCATGGCGCTCTTCAACTCCAAGATCGATGAGAAGGCCGATCCGAAGGTCCAGATTCAGCAGGCGATCGAAGACGCACAGCGTCAGCACCAGGCCCTGTCACAGCAGGCAGCATCCGTGATCGGCAACCAGCGTCAGCTGGAGATGAAGCTGAACCGGCAGCTGGACGAGGTCGAGAAGCTGAATGCGAGCGCTCGTCAGGCCGTGATGATGGCCGACCAGGCCGGCAATGCGGGCGACACGGAGAAGGCGATCCAGTACACCAACGCGGCGGAGGCTTTCGCCGCGCAACTCGTCACCGCCGAACAATCGGTCGAGGATCTGAAGGTTCTCCATGATCAGTCGTTGCAGGCAGCGGCACAGGCCAAGAAGGCCGTCGAGCAGAACGCCATGGCGCTCCAACAGAAGGTGGCCGAGCGTACGAAGCTGCTCAGCCAGCTCGAGCAGGCGAAGATGCAGGAACGCGTCAGCGAATCGCTGAGGTCCATGGACTCGACGCTCTCCGCGCCGGGCACCACCCCGAGCCTGGATGCTGTGCGTGAGAAGATCGAACAGCGCTATGCCACCGCGCTCGGCTCGGCCGAACTCGCTCAGAACTCGGTGCAGGGCCGCATGCTCGAGGTGCAGCAGGCCACCGTCCAGATGGCCGGTCACAGCCGTCTCGAACAGATCCGTGCCTCGATGAAGGGCGATGCTCTGCCCGGCGGTGCACCGGCGAACCCCGCCGTCAACACCGCCAAAGAGCCTCCGAACGCTGCAGGCTCCGCTGGATCCCATTAGTCGCTGAACCTCCATCGAAGCGGAACTCGGAACCATGGGCTCACCCGGCGACGGCCGGACCGGAATGACTCC
>BBEG01000199.1 GCA_001312645.1 Rhodococcus sp. JCM 9791 | reverse complement strand
CCTGCGCGGTTGGCGCCGATGGTGGACGCCGACGGACCGTAGCCCACCAGATGGATTCGGGGGTCACCTTCGACCCGGGTGGCGAGTCGGCCCGTCAACGTGATCCCGCCGCCCGCGTTGCGCAGGTTCAATGGTGCGAGGTGGTCGAGGGAACTGCGAAAGCCCGTGCACCACAGGATGACGTCGACGTCGAGTTGTGATCCGTCGGGCCACTGCACGCCGGTCTCGGTGATCTCGGAGAATATCGGCTGCCGTTCGAGGACGCCGCGCTCGCGGGCGGCTCGGATCGCCGGGGTGACGGGTAGTCCGGTGACGGAGACGACGGAGCCGGGCGGCAGGCCTCGCCGCACACGGTCTTCGACGAGCGCTACTGCGGCCCTGCCGATATCGGAAGTGAATTCCTCGTCGCGCCACGCGGGTTCGCGTCGTGTGGTCCAGGTGGTTCTTGTGACGCGGGAGATCTCGTCGAGTAGTTGCACCGCAGAGATGCCGCCGCCGACGACCAGTACGTGTTTGCCGACGAACTCGTCGGCGGAGTGGTAGTCCTTGGTATGCAACTGTCGCCCACGGAAGCGGGTGGCTCCGGGATACCAGGGGACGAAGGGGTGTTCCCAGGTTCCGGTGGCGTTGATGATGCCCCTGGCGGTGTAGATCCCGGAGTCGGTTTCGACCCGTAGATGGTGGCCGCGGTCGCAGACCACCGTGACCTGGACCGGGCGGTGGATCGGGAGTTCGAACCGCTTCTCGTAGTCTGCGTAGTACTCGGGCACCGCTGTGGACGCGGGGGCGAGTCCGGACCCGGAACCGGCGATGTCCTCGAATGCGGACCCGGGAAGATCGTGGATGCCGTTGACGGTGCTCAACGTCAGGGACGGCCATCGGTGCTGCCATGCTCCGCCGGGTCCGTAGGAGCGGTCCAGGACGACGAATCCGGTTTCCGGCGGGACACCGAATCGGCGCAGGTAGTACGCGGACGACAGCCCTGCCTGCCCGGCGCCGATCACGACGACGTCGACGGCCTTCGCTTCGGCCGCGGTGTCCTCGGGCGTCATCGAATCCCTCCCCGTCGACTCTCGTGTAACCAATGATGCCTCGCAAAGCGGGGGAGTGCGCGGCAACGGTGCAGGGAGTCGGGTCGACGTCCGGTACGTCGGGTTCGTGATGGCGCTCCCGCTCGACAATGTGATATCACTTTAATATCGTCAAGGTATCGAGAGGGAACCTCATGGACACACCGGACACATTCACAGTCGAGCGACCGGGCCGCTCGTTCAACGGCTGGGCCGTGCTCGTCGCGGGCCTCGTCGTGGGGCTCGCTGCGATCGGGCTCATCGTGTGGGGCGCGATCGAGGTCGACGTGCCGCTGATCGTCATCGGCGCGGTGATCTTCGTCGTCGCCACCGTGCTCCTCGCAGGACTGGTGTTGGTGGAGCCCAACGAAGCTCGCGTTCTGCAGCTGCTCGGCGGGTCATACTCGGGCACCTTGCGCGAACCCGGCCTGCTGTGGATGAACCCGCTCAACTCGCGCCACAAGATCACCACTCGCATCCGTAACCACGAAACGGGAAGGGCAAAGGTCAACGACGCCGATGGCAACCCCATCGAGATCTCCGCGATCATCGTCTGGCAGGTCGAGGACACCGCCCGCGCAGTGTTCGACGTCGACGACTTCGAAGAATTCGTCGCGGTCCAGACCGAAGCCGCCGTCCGCCACGTCGCAGGCAGTTACCCGTACGACGGCCCCACCGAGGTGATGTCGCTGCGTCAGAACGCCGACGAGATCACCACCAGGCTCTCGGAGGAAGTCCACGAGCGCGTGCAGTCCGCGGGAGTTCGCATCATCGAGACCCGCATCAACCAGCTCGCTTACGCACCGGAGATCGCACAGGCCATGCTGCGCCGCCAGCAGGCCGGCGCTGTGATCGCCGCCCGCGAGCAGATCGTCCAGGCGCCGTCACCATCGTCGGCAGCGCACTCGACCGGCTCGTGGCCGAGAACACCGTCGAACTCGACGAAGAACGTAAGGCCGCGATGGTCTCCAACCTCCTCGTCGTCCTCTGCGGCGACCAGAATGCACAGCCCGTCGTCAACACTGGCTCGCTCTACCAGTAGGACTACGGCATGGTCGAACGTAAGAAGGTGCTGCTGCGGCTCGACCCCGCGGTCCACGACGCGCTCGCGCGGTGGGCTTCGGACGAGTTGCGCAGCACCAACGCGCAGATCGAGTTCGTCCTCCGTCGTGCCTTGACCGACGAGGGACGGATGCCTCGGGATGCCGGGCGGATCCGCAGGCCCGGTCGTCCCCGAGCGGACGAGGAGGAGTGACCCGGCGTCGAGGTGTCGACGGCGAACAGCGCGAACTGCCCACGCGCACGCTCCGTTGCGGTTAGCTTTGTGCGGATGACGCCTCGCCGCTACGACGGGCGTCTCCGACGCCGACACGACGAGGCGGCTTCGACACGAGGACAAGAGGAATGCCGTGAGTCTGTGGAGCTACGTACAGGGACGTGAGGAGACCTTGCTGTTCCTGACGTACCAACACGCCTCCCTCGCGTTCCAGACCGTCCTCGTCGGCAGTGTCGTCGCGTTGGCGATCGGCATTGCCGTCTACCGCCTCCCGGTGCTGTCCTCGCTCACGCTCACCGGCAGCGTGTGGCGCTGACCATCCCGACGCTCGCCCTGCTCGCGCTGCTGATCATTCCGTTCGGGCTCGGCGTCACCCCCTCGTTCGTAATGCTCGCCTTCTTCGCGGCAATGCCGGTGATCGGCAGTTCCATCGTGGGGTTGCGGTCGGTGTCGCCGGCGGTGGTCGAATCGGCGCGGGGGATCGGCCTCGCACGATGGCGGATACTCGCTTTCGTCGAACTACCGATCGCGTGGCCGGTCATCCTCAGCGGAATCCGCGTCTCGACCAGATGGTCGTCGGTGTCGCCGCGATCGTCGCCTACGTGCTCGGTCCGGGATTGGGTTCGCTGATCTTCAACGGACTGGCTCGTCTCGGCGGAACCAACGCCGTGGAAATGGCACTGACCGGAACCATTCTCGTCGTCATCGTGGCGTTGGTCTTCGATGCCCTCCTCGTCCTGCTCGGACGCCTTACCATTTCGAAGGGACTCTGATGTCGGATCGGCGCATCACCGGCACTTCGATACGTCTCGACGGCGTGGTCAAACGCTATCGCGGACAGGAGAAGCCTGCCGTCGAACGACTCGACCTCGATATCGAGCAGGCGACATCGTCGCCTTCGTCGGGCCGTCCGGATGCGGGAAGACCACGACCCTGAAAATGATCAACCGGCTGATCGAACCCACCGAGGGCCGTATCCTCATCGGCGACCGCGACGTCACCGACGAAAATCCCGACCGGCTCCGGCAGTCGATCGGATACGTGATCCAGTCGGGCGGGCTCTTTCCGCACTGGTCGGTCGCGAAGAACATCGGCGCGATCCCGCGGGTCCTCGGCTGGAGTCGCGCGAAGATCGCCGAACGCACCGAGTATCTCCTCGAACTCGTCGGCCTCGATCCGGGCACCTACGCGACCGGCTCCCCCGAGACATGTCCGGCGGGCAGCAACAACGTGTCGGTGTCGCCCGTGCCCTTGCGGCAGACCCGCCGGTACTGTTGATGGACGAGCCGTTCGGCGCGGTCGACCCGCTCACCCGGGTCCGCCTGCAGGACAGTCTCCTGTCCATCCAGCAGGAGCTGGGGAAGACGATCGTGCTGGTCACGCACGATTTCCAGGAAGCGACCAAACTCGGCGACAAGGTGCTCATTCTGTCGGAGGGCGGCCGCATCGAGCAGTACGCAACACCCGCGGAGATCCTCGCGAACCCTGCCACCCCTTTCGTAGAGGAGTTCGTCGGGTCCGGCGCCACCCTCGCGCAGCTCACACTCACGAGGGTGCGCGATGTCGACTACGAACAGGTCGTCACAGCGTCTGTCGGGGAGAACGCCGAGGAAGTGGCGGCCCGTGCCCGCATTGCAGGCCACGATTGGATCGTCGTGGTCGACGGACGAGGCAGACCGCGTGCGTGGCCCACCCTCGCCGAGATCGCCACGAAACCACAGATTTCCGACTACATCGACGCGAGACTTCCGGTGGTCAGCGAGTCATCGACGCTCAACGATGCGCTCGACTCGATGCTCGCCGCGAGCCAGGCGGAGTCCTCGTCACCGACGGTCGCGGGGTGATGCGGGGAGCGCTGCGAATAGACACGGTCATGGCGGTAATTCGCGCGCACACGGCCGAGGTGAGATCGGACGACGAGGAGCCCTCGTACGTCTCGCACGAAGAGGACCAGCACCAGGAGGGGTCGTGACGTCCGCGCGGCGTGTGCCGGTGGACGTCTGGTTCGAGCCACTGATCATCGTGGTGGTCGGCGCCGGTTACCTGTACTGGTACCTGACGTCGTCGTTCACCGAAACCGAGCAGGCGGCGCTGGGGTGGGACAACCTGCGCGCGACCATCGTCGACCACATCGTGCTGACGGTGGTGGCGGCGATCATCGTGATCGTGATCGCCTTGCCACTCGGGATCCTGCTGAGCCGCGACTCGATGCGCTGGCTCAACCCGGTCGTCGTCAACGCGGCGAACGTCGGGCAGGCTGCCCCCGCAGTGGGATTGCTCGTCCTGTTCACAATGTGGCTCGGCACCGGATTCCGGACGGCGGTGATCGGTCTCGTCGTGTATGCGATCCTTCCGATTCTCCAGAACACGATCGTCGGTCTGCGTCAGGTGGATCGGCGGGTGGTCGAGGCGGCACGAGGCATCGGGTTCTCCAGCGCCCGCACCCTGGTGCGCGTCGAGTTGCCGCTCGCAGTCCCGATCATCCTCAACGGTATTCGGACCGCGCTGGTCATCCTGGTCGGAACCGCGACACTGAGCACCTTCATCGGTGCGGCCAGCCTCGGAACTCTGATCACCACGGGCGTCACGCTGTTCCTTCCGGCTCTACTCGTCTCTGGTGCGATCCTCGTGGCCCTCCTAGCGCTGATCATCGATTGGCTGGGTCGGCTCGTCGAGCTCGCCGCGACACCGCGAGGCGTCTCGTGACCCGGATCCCGCACGTTGCGCGCGTGCTCGTCGCTCTCGTCTGCGCGGTAACCCTTGCCGCATGCGGTCTTGTCAGCTCGTCGGGCACGTTCCGGGAAGCCGCCCTTCCGGACGGAAGTGAGCCCTTGGCCGGAGCTTCGCTGGTCGTCTCGTCGAAGAGTTTCACCGAGGGCGTCATCCTCGGCAAGATCACGGCCACCTACCTCGCCGCGGCAGGCGCGGACGTCTCCGACCTCACGGGTGCACCCGGTTCGGCGTCGTCCCGTCAGGCATTGCTGAACGGCGACGTCGACATCGTCTGGGAGTACACGGGTACCGGATGGGTGACTTATCACGGACAGACCGAAACGATCGTCGATCCGAACGAACTCTGGGAACGTGTCCGCGAGATCGAGAAACAGGAATACGACCTCGAATGGCTACCGCCGGCGGATTTCAACAATACCTACGCGTTCGCTGCCTCTTCCTCGACCGCGGAGCGACTCGGTGTGCAGCGCCTCGAAGACATCGCGAGCCTTCCGATCGAGGAACGCACGTTCTGTGTGGACGACGAGTTCTTCAGTCGCCCGGATGGTTTCGTTCCGATGCTCGAGGCATACGGGATTCCGTTCAACGATCCGAACGGTGTTCCCGCCGCAAACGTGACCAGGATGGACACGGGCGTCATCTACACGTCCACCGCGTCGGGTGAGCCCTGCAATTTCGGGATGGTCTACACCACCGACGGTCGGGTGCGGAACCTCGACCTGGTCGTCCTCGAGGACAACCGCAGTTTCTTCCTGCTACAGCGGGACCGCGGTGGTTCGCGGAGAGGTATTGGCAGCGCATCCGGAGATCGCCGACCTCATGGGCACGCTCTCCGAGCGGTTGACCGAGGACGTGCTGCAGGACCTCAACGGCAAGGTAGACATCGAAGGGGAGGAGCCGTCGGAGGTCGCGTACGAATGGTTGATCAGAGAGGGCCTCGTCGTCTAGAGCGAACGGAGCGAACTCGATCGAGCCGCCGAAATTCTCTGGTCGAACCATGATCGTTCCCACTAGTGTCGTGGAGGTGAGGACGTCATGCTGATCCGCCTGATCGCCGCGTACCTTCCGCGATATCGCGTGAACGTCGTGGCGGTGGTGATCCTGCAGTTCGTGGCAACGGTCGCGATGCTCTATCTGCCGACGCTCAACGCCGACATCATCGACAACGGTGTCACCAAAGGTGACACCGGATACATCCTGCGTATCGGTGGCTGGATGTTCGCGGTGGCGTTCGTGCAGCTGGTCTGCATGATGTACGGGCAGTACTTCGGTGCCCGCGGTGCGCTTGCAGTGGGACGCGACCTCCGCCACGATCTGCTGCACCGGGTGAACACCTTCTCGGCGCGCGAGGTCGGCTCGTTCGGTGCGCCGTCGTTGATCACCCGCACCACCAACGACGTCCAGCAGGTCCAGCTGCTGCTGGTGATGAGTTCGTTCATCCTGGTCACAGCACCGATCATGTGCATCGGCGGGATTGCCATGGGGATTCACGTCGCTGCACCCATGGCGTGGGTACTCGTGGTGGCGGTGCCTATTCTCGGTGTCACGATGGCGCTGATCATCCGGGTGATGGTTCCCGGTTTCCGGGTGATGCAGGCCCGGCTGGACAGCGTCAACCGGATCCTGCGGGAGCAGATCACGGGGATCCGTGTGGTCCGCGCATTCGTTCGGGAACGGCACGAGGCCGACAGGTTCGAGGTAGCAACGACGAGTTGGCGGATGCGACCTGCGGGTCGGACGGATGATGGCGCTGATGTTCCCCGTCGTCATGGGGATCACGAACGTGACCATCGTCGCGATCATCTGGGTCGGCGGGCACGAGATCTCCGACGGCACTGTGGAGATCGGTGCACTGAGCGCGATGATCAGCTACGTCATGCAGATCATGATGTCGGTCATGATGGCGTCGTTCCTTGCGATGATGGCTCCGCGAGCAACAGTGTGCGCGGAACGGATCGGTGAGGTCCTCGCGACCGAGACGTCGGTGGTGCGGCCGGCGGAGCCGGTCGGATTTGCCGGGGATCCGGCCACCGTCGAGTTCCGCGACGCGCAATTCCGGTATCCCGGTGCCGACAGCGCGGTCCTGGATGGAATGACGTTCCGCGTCGAACCCGGCACCACCACGGCGATCATCGGGTCGACGGGTTCGGGCAAGACGACCCTGATCGGATTGGTGCCGCGCCTGATCGATGTCACGGACGGCGCAGTCCTGGTCGGCGGCACCGACATCCGAACCCTCGATCCCGACGCATTGCGGGCGGAGATCGGGCTGGTGCCGCAACGCGCCTACCTGTTCTCCGGCACCGTCGCCTCCAATGTGCGCTACGGGAAGCCGGATGCCACCGACGACGAGGTCTGGGAGGCACTGCGCATCGCACAGGCCGACGAGTTCGTCCGCGCGATGCCGCAGGGACTGGACACCCCGATCGCCCAGGGCGGCACGACGGTGTCGGGTGGTCAGCGACAGCGCCTGGCGATCGCGCGGGCCTCGTCCGCAGACCCTCGGTCTACCTGTTCGACGACGCGTTCTCGGCGCTCGACCTGGCGACCGATGCGCGCCTGAGATCCGCGCTGCGGCCCGCGACCACCGCCTCGGCGGTGATCATCGTTGCGCAGCGCGTGTCGACGATCATGGACGCCGACCAGATCGTGGTGCTCGATCGCGGACGGATCGTCGGGTTGGGGCAGCACGCCGAGCTGCTCGACTCGTGCGAGACCTACTCCGAGATCGTCCGATCGCAGCTCGCCGTCGAGGAGCGGTCGTGACCGGCCCGGGCGGCAGGCAGCCGCTGGGTGCCCCGGTGCAGAAGCCCCGGTCGTTCGTGCCGTCCATGAAACGGCTACTGCATCTGCTCGTGTCGTATCGCGGCTTCATGATCGTGATCCTGACCGCGACGGTCGGATCGGTGATCCTCACGGCAATCGCGCCGCGGATCCTGGGCCATGCAACCGACCTGATCTTCAACGGTGTCGTGGGCAGGATGCTCCCGGCCGGCACCACCAAGGAGCAGGCGGTCGCCGACCTCCGGGCGCAGGGACAAGACACGTTCGCCGACATGGTCGGCTCGATGGACCTCACCCCCGGTGTCGGCATCGACTTCACCGCAGTCGGACAGGTACTGCTGACCGTTCTCGCCCTGTACGTGGGATCGGCGCTGCTCGCGTGGGTCGGTGCCTATCTGCTCAACATCGTCGTCGTCGGCACCATCAAGCGATTGCGCTCCGATGTGGAGGACAAGGTTCATCGCCTGCCCCTGCACTACTACGACACGACCCCGCGCGGGATCTTCTCAGCCGCGTCACCAACGACCTCGACAATCTGTCGCAGAGCCTGCAGCAGACTGTCTCGCAGGCACTGAACTCGGTGCTGACCGTCATCGCGATCCTGATCATGATGCTCTCGATCTCACCGCTGCTCACGCTCATCGCGCTGGTGGCGATCCCGCTGTCGATCGTCGCAACCGTCCTGATCGCCCGGCGATCCAAACCGCACTTCGCCGCGCAGTGGTCGTCGACCGGCAAGCTCAACGCTCAGGTCGAAGAAGCGTTCACCGGACACGAACTGATGTTGGCGTTCGGTCGGCAGCAGGAGGTCGAGGACGAGTTCGACACCCGCAACGACAAGCTCTACAACTCGAGTTGGCGCGCCCAGTTCATCTCCGGTCTTGTCCAGCCGAGCATCATGTTCCTGGGCAACCTGAACTTCGTCGCGGTGGCAGTCGTCGGCGGACTTCAGGTCGCGTCGGGCTCGATCAGTCTCGGGTCGGTGCAGGCATTCATCCAGTACTCGCGTCAGTTCACCCAGCCGCTCGCCCAGATCGGCTCGATGGTCAACCTCCTGCAGAGCGGAGTGGCCTCGGCAGAGCGGATCTTCGACATCCTGGACGCCGAGGAACAGAGTGCCGATCCGGTCGACCCACAGACCCCGTCGACGAACAGCGGGCGCATCGACTTCGACGACGTGTCGTTCCGCTACGTGCCCGACAAGCCGCTCATCGAGAACCTGTCGCTCGTGGCCGAACCCGGGCACATGGTCGCGATCGTGGGACCGACGGGCGCAGGCAAGACCACCCTCGTCAACCTCATCATGAGGTTCTACGACGTCGACTCGGGAACGATCCGCGTCGACGGTGTGGATTCGCGCCGCATGACCCGCGACGATCTGCGTGAACGCACCGGGATGGTCCTGCAGGATTCGTGGCTGTTCGGCGGCACCATCTACGAGAACATCGCCTACGGCGACCCGACCGCCAGTCGCGAAGAAGTCATCGAAGCGGCCGAGTTGAGCCACGTCGACCACTTCGTGCGGGCCCTGCCCGACGGGTACGACACGATGCTCGACGAGGAAGGCGGCGGCGTCAGCGCCGGGGAGCGACAGCTGATCACGATCGCGCGAGCATTCCTGGCCAAGCCGGTCGTACTGATCCTCGACGAGGCGACCAGCTCCGTCGACACCCGCACCGAACTGCTGATCCAGCAGGCCATGGCGACACTGCGCACGGATCGGACGAGTTTCGTCATTGCGCACCGGCTTTCGACGATCCGAGATGCCGACGTCATCGTCGTCATGGAGGACGGGCACATCGTCGAGCAGGGCAACCACGAGCAGCTGCTCGCAGCACGCGGTGCCTATTACGAGCTGTACATCAGTCAGTTCACCGGTCCGGTCGAGACGGTGGACAGCACCGAACAGCCGACGGTCGTCGAGCGGACGTGACGTGCGTGGCCGAATGATCGGTCAGCGCCGGCTCGACGTAACCGACAACACCGACTCGGTGGGCAGCCGCGGTGTCGGTGCCGGCCGGCCTTCAGGAGCGGCG
>BBEG01000198.1 GCA_001312645.1 Rhodococcus sp. JCM 9791 | reverse complement strand
GATCGTGAACCGCCTCGTGTGGATGCAGGACCAGTACCGACTCGACGCCGCTGACGTCGTCCTGCAGAAGACGCCGTTCACGTTCGACGTGTCGGTGTGGGAGTTCTTCTGGCCGCTGCAGGTGGGTGCACGCCTCGTGATCGCGACCCCCGACGGTCACCGCGACCCGGACTACCTGGTGCGGACGATGATCGAGAACTCGGTGTCGGTGGCTCATTTCGTGCCGTCGATGCTCGCGGTGTTCGTGGCAGTGTCCGGCGTCGAGAACGTGTCGACACTGCGGGCAGTGTTCGCCTCCGGCGAGGCGCTGTCGGCGACGGTCGCGGATCGCTTGCGCACGGCACTGCCGCAAGTGCGCCTGCACAACCTGTACGGACCCACCGAGGCCGCGGTCGATGTCACCTACCACGAGGTCACCCGGGCCGACTCGGTGTCGGTCCCGATCGGTGTACCGGTGTGGAACACCGGTGTCTACGTCCTCGACGGCCGGCTCCGGCCGGTTCCCGTCGGGGTCGCGGGCGAGCTGTATCTGGCGGGCGTGCAGTTGGCGCGGGGATACGTGACGCGCCCGGACCTGACCGCCGAGCGGTTCATCGCCTCGCCGTACGCAGCGGGCGAGCGACTCTACCGAACCGGCGACCTCGTCAAATGGGGTCGGCGTTCCGGCGAACTCGAGTACATCGGTCGCACCGACTTCCAGGTCAAGCTGCGAGGCCTGCGGATCGAGCTGGGCGAGATCGAAGCCGCTCTCCTCGATGCGGGAGAGGTGTCCCATGCCGTTGTCATGGTGCGATCGGATCCGCGTTCGGGTGAGCAGCTCGTCGCGTATCTCGTCGGACAGCCGCAGGTCGCGCTCGATACTGCAGCGATCTCGCGGGTCCTCTCGACCCGACTCCCCGCCTACATGGTGCCCACCGCGTACGTCGTGCTCGAGCGGCTGCCGCTGAGCCCGGCGGGCAAGCTCGACCGCAAAGCCCTGCCGGAGCCCGTGTTCGAAGTCAAGGAGTTCCGGGCACCGACCACACCCGTCGAACAGATCGTGGCCTCGGTCATCTCCGACGTCCTCGGTCTCGACCGGATCGGGCTCGACGACGACTTCTTCGCACTCGGCGGGAACTCGCTGATCGCGACGCAGGTGGTGTCGCGGATCAGTGAGGAGTTGGGTCATCGCCTGCCGCTGCGCATGATCTTCGAGGCGTCGACCGTCGAGTCGCTCGCCGTTGCGGCCGAGTCCAGTTCGGTCGAGACGGACCGGATCCCGCTGGTTGCACAGAACCGCCCGGCTCGGGTGCCCCTGTCGCTGGCGCAGCAACGGATGTGGTTCCTCAACCGCTTCGATCCCGACTCTTCGGTGAACAACATCCCGGTTGCGGTGCGGTTGTCGGGCAAGCTCGATGTCGCGGCACTCGAAGAGGCACTGCGGGACGTCGTCGCACGGCACGAATCGCTGCGCACCATCTACCCGGACGTCGACGGCTACGGGTACCAGAAGATCCTCGCCCCGGCCGACGTCGCGATCGCGCTGGAGAGCATTCCCACGACCGAGGCGGACGTCCCCGACGCGCTGCGTGAGCTCGCCGGCACGGCGTTCGACGTGGCGCGTGAGGTTCCGCTTGCCGTCTGCCTGCTCGAGCTCGCACCCGACGAGCACCTGCTGGTGGCAGTTCTGCATCACATCGCTGCGGACGGGTTCTCGATGGTTCCGCTCACCCGCGACATCATGATCGCCTACGCTGCACGCTCGACCGGTGACGATCCGGCGTGGGAACCGCTCGAGGTTCAGTACGCCGACTACACGCTGTGGCAGCGCGACGTCCTCGGGTCCGAGGACGATCCCGATTCGCTGGTCTCCCAGCAGGTCCGGTACTGGATCGACGCGCTGGACGGAGTGCCCGCAAGCCTCGAACTGCCCACCGACCGTCCCCGCCCCGCGGTGGCCACCAATGCCGGAGCGGTGCATCGATTCGAGATCGGCGCCGACCTGCGCACCGCGATCGATCGGCTGGCGCACGAACAGCGCACCACAGAATTCATGGTGGTCCACGCCGCTCTCGCTGTGCTTCTCGCACGGCTCGGGGCGTCCGACGACATCGCGATCGGCACCCCGGTCGCCGGTCGCGGTGAGCGTACCCTCGACGGCCTCATCGGTATGTTCGTCAACACCCTCGTGCTGCGCACGCATGTCGATTCCGCGAAAACGTTCGGCGAATTGCTCGCCCACGTGCGTGAATCCGACCTCCGTGCCTTCGCCCACGCCGAGATCCCGTTCGAGCGGCTCGTCGATGTGCTCGCGCCTGTCCGTAGCCAGGCCCACAACCCGTTGTTCCAGGTGATGCTCGCATTCCAGAACGTCGGCCAGGTGTCACTCGAACTGCCGGGCATGACCGTGTCCAACATCCCACTCGACAGTGGTATGTCGAAGTTCGATCTCGTGGTGACAGTTCTCGACGTTCCGCTCGACGACACTGCGGACGGCGGCTACTCCGTCGAATTCTCCTACGCCACAGACTTGTTCGATGAGTCGACCATCGCGGGGATGGGTGAGAGGTTCGTTTCGTTGCTCGAGGCGGTCACGAACACCCCGGCATTGCCGGTCGGCGACCTTCCGCTGCTCACGGGCAGCGAACTCGCCGCGGTCGAGGCGGCATCTCACGGACCCGAGCACAGGATCGACCCCGCGGTCACGCTGCCGACCTGCTCGACCGGCAGGTGGAACGCACCCCGGATGCTCGCGCACTGATCCCGGGCACCGAAGCGCTCGGTGCGCCACGGACCTATCGGGAGTTCGGACGCGACGTCAACCGGCTCGCCCGTTACCTGGTCGACCACGGTGTCGGACCCGACACCCGCGTGGGTGTCGCACTGAGTCGTTCCGTCGACATGGTCGTCGTGATTCATGCGGTGATCGCCGCCGGCGGCGCGTACGTGCCGGTAGATCCCGACCAGCCCTCCGAACGCATCGAGTTCGTCCTCGACTCCGCGGCGCCGTCGCTGCTCCTCACCGCCGGGTCTGTCGCATCTGCGTTCGCCGGTACCTCGGTCACCACACTCGATCTCGACGCACTCGATCTCTCGGGATTCGACGACAGTCCCCTCACCGATGCCGATCGCACCGCACCGTTGCGCGCGGAGAACCTCGCGTACGTGCTGTACACGTCCGGTTCCACCGGCCGACCCAAGGGCGTCGGCGTCACCCACGGCTCCGTCGTCAACCAGATGTTGTGGATGCAGGATCGTTTCGCGCTCACGGAATCCGACGCGGTCCTGCTCAAGACCCCCGCGACGTTCGACGCATCGGTGTGGGAGATCTTCCTGCCGTTGCAGACCGGTGGGTCCATCGTGGTGGGGTCCCCGGATCTCCACCGCGATCCCGCTCGCCTGGCAGCGGAGATCGGGAACACCGCCACTACCGTGGTGCAGTTCGTCCCCACCGTCTTCGACGCGGTCCTCGAGCACCTCGGGGAGGCCGCCGCGACATCGCTCACTCACGTGTTCTGTGGTGGCGAGGCACTCGCGGCCGGCAGCGCCGCCCGGTTCGCCACACTCGGTGATGCGCCTGTGCACAACGTCTACGGGCCGACCGAAGCGACGGTGCAGACCGTGCACCGGACCGCGGAGGCGGACGACGATCGGGTCGTGCCGATCGGCCGACCCGTATGGAACACCGATGTGCTCGTGCTCGACTCGCGGCTGCGCCCCGTCCCCGTCGGCGTGTCGGGAGAGCTGTACCTCACCGGTGCCCAGCTCGCCCGCGGCTACCAGGGCCGAGCGGATCTGACCGCGGAGCGTTTCGTGGCGGATCCACGCTCGACGATCGGTGCGCGCATGTACCGGACCGGCGATCTCGTCAAATGGACCCCGGCGACGTCCGCCGGTACGGCTCGACGTCCGTCGAGACGCTCGAGCTCGAATACCTCGGTCGCACGGACCATCAGGTCAAGCTGCGTGGCCTCCGGATCGAGCTCGGCGAAGTAGAGTCGGCTCTCGTCGAGGTGAGCGGGGTGGGGCACGCTGTAACGATCGTCCGCGACGATCCGGGCGCCGGCACTCAGCTCGTGGCGTACGTGGTGCCGACACCCGGGACCACACTCGACCCACTCGACGTGAAGACCGCACTGGCGCAGGTGTTGCCGTCGTACATGGTCCCGTCGCAATCGTTGCCCTCGATGCATTCCCGCTCAATGCCAGTGGCAAGGTCGATCGAAATGCGTTGCCGGCTCCGACCTTCGAGGTCCGCGAGTTCATGCCACCGCGCACTCCGGTGGAAGAAATCGTCGCGGGAGTATTCGCGCAGGTGCTCGGGATTCGTCGAGTGGGCAGGGGCGACGACTTCTTCGCACTCGGCGGCAATTCACTCGTTGCGACGCAGGTCGTCTCGCGTCTCGGTGAGGCTCTCGGTGCCAGGATTCCCGTGCGCGCCCTCTTCGACGCCCCCACTGTCGAAGCGCTTGCGGTACGCGTGGAGCAGGCCACCGGAACGGGAACCCGGCCGCAACTCGCGCGCCGCGCCCGCCCGGAGCGGATTCCGCTGTCACCTGCCAACAGCGCATGTGGTTCCTCAACCGCTTCGACGCCGCGTCTGCGGTGAACAACATACCGGTCGGTGTCCGATTGACCGGGACCCTCGATGTGGCGGCGCTCGCTGCTGCGCTCGGCGATGTCGTCGAACGTCACGAATCGCTCCGCACGATCTACCCGGACATCGACGGTGTGGGACACCAGTCCGTACTCGCCTCGCACGCGGTCGAGTTGACCACCGAGAGCGTCGACGAGGCGTCGCTGATCGTACGGGCCGAGCAACTCACCGAGATGGGATTCGACGTGACCGTCGAGGTCCCGATGCGGGTCGTGCTCTTCGAGCTCGGCGCACGCGAACACGTCCTGTTCCTCGTGGTGCACCACATCGCATCCGACGGATTCTCGCTGCGTCCGCTCGCGCGCGACATCATGGTCGCCTACGCAGCGCGGACACACGGCGAGCCGCCGGCCTGGTCGCCGCTCGCGGTCCACTACGCCGACTACTCCCTGTGGCAGCGAGAGGTACTCGGGTCCGAGAACGATCCCGAGTCGGTGCTCTCGGAGCAGATCGGATACTGGACCTCGCAGCTCGCCGGGATTCCGGATCAGCTGGATCTCCCGTCCGACAGGCTGCGCCCCGAGACTGCGACCGGCGAAGGCCGGACCAGCAGTTTCCGGATCGATCCCACGCTGCACGCACGCCTCCATACGCTGGCGCGCGACCACAACACGTCGTTGTTCATGGTGGTGCATGCTGCGCTGAGTGTGCTGCTGTCGAGGCTGTCGGACACCGACGACGTCGCGATCGGCACGCCGATCGCCGGTCGTGGCGAGGCAGCGCTCGACGACCTCGTGGGCATGTTCGTCAACACCCTGGTGCTGCGTACCACGTTCGACAACGATGTGCCGTTCGAGCAGTTGCTGGCCCAGGTCCGGGAGACCGACCTCGATGCCTTCGCGCACGCCGATGTTCCGTTCGAGCGGCTCGTCGAGATCATCGATCCCGAACGGTCGCAGGCGCGGCATCCGCTGTTCCAGGTGGCCCTGACGTTCCAGAACACCGGCGCAGTGGACTTCGAACTCGACGGGATCACCGCGAGCGCGCTCGAGTACGAAGCTCCCACGGCGAAGTTCGATCTACAGTTCACCTTCGCCGACAGCGTCGGCGCGGGATCGGTCGGTGCCGGTGACAGCGCCGGCGGTATGGATTTCGCGATCACCTACGCGACCGATCTTTTCGACGACCTGCGTGTCGCGGCGTTCGCGGAGCAGTTGTTACGAATTCTGCGCGCGGTGGTGGAGGATCCGGCGGTCGTGGTCGGCGACATCGGGATCCTCGACGATTTCGAGCGTGAGCTCGTCGTGTCGCGGTGGAATTCGCTGGGCGACGATGTGGCGCCGGCAGATGTGACGCTGGTGGGCATGTTCGAGGCGCAGGTCGCCGCGCGCGACGATGCAGTGGCGGTGAAGTTCGGCGACGATTCGGTGTCCTACCGGGAACTTGCCACACGGGTGCGGCGTCTGGCACGGCACCTGATCGACGTCGGTGTGGGACCGGAGTCGCTTGTGGCGGTGACGCTTCCGCGATCGGTCGATCTGGTGGTGGCGCTGCTCGCGGTGCTCGAGGCGGGTGGCGGATATCTGCCGATCGACCCGAATTCGCCTGCTGAGCGCATCGAGTTCCTGGTGTCGGATGCGCAGCCCGTCGCGGTCGTGACGCACTCCGGCGAGGACGTGTCGTTCCCGAGCGGTGTTCCGGTGGTCGAACTCGACCGGGTCGACCTCTCAGGGGTGGACGACGCGCCGATCGTCGACGCGGAGCGTCGCGGGCCTCTTGCTTCGACGAACCTCGCGTACGTGATCTACACGTCGGGTTCGACGGGTCGGCCGAAGGGCGTGCTGATTCCGCATCGCAACGCGGTGCGGTTGATGGTCAACACCGAATCGGTGTACGGATTCGGTGCGTCGGACGTGTGGACGATGTTCCACAGCTACGCGTTCGACTTCTCGGTGTGGGAACTGTGGGGTCCGCTGCTGTACGGCGGGACCCTGGTCGTCGTCGACTATTTCACGTCCAGGTCGCGGAAGCGTTCCGGGAGTTGCTGGTTCGCGAGCAGGTGACGGTGTTGAACCAGACGCCGTCGGCGTTCTACCAGCTTGCCGAGGCCGATCGTGTGGCGTCCGGCGGTGGGCAGTTGGCGTTGCGGTATGTGATCTTCGGTGGTGAGGCGCTCGAGCCGCGGCGTCTCTCGGGGTGGTTCGAGCGTCATGGCGACACCTCGCCGCGCTTGGTGAACATGTATGGGATCACCGAGACGACGGTGCACGTGTCGTATCGGGAGATCGGTGCCGAACTCGCCGAGGCCGGGTCGGCGAGTGTGGTGGGTGTGCCGATCGCGGGTCTGCGCGTGTACGTGCTGGACAGGCGACTCAAGCCGGTTCCGGTGGGCGTCGCGGGGGAGATGTACGTCGGTGGTGGTCAGCTCGCGCGCGGATATCTCCGTCGGCCCGAGTTGTCGTCGACGCGGTTCGTGGCCGATCCGTTCTCGGCGGACGGTGCGTTGTTGTACCGCACCGGGGATGTTGCGCGTTGGGTGGTCTCGGGTGATCTCGAGTATCTGGGGCGTGCCGACGATCAGGTCAAGATCCGTGGTTTCCGCATCGAACTCGGTGAGGTCGAGGCGGCGGTGCTGGCGCAGGATCCGGTGGCCCAGGCTGCGGTGATCGTGCGTGAGGATGCGCCGGGTGCTGCGCGGATCGTTGCGTATGTGGTTCCTGTCGAGGGTGTTTCGGTCGATGTGGATGCGCTGCGTGATGGTGTGGGTGCGGTGGTGCCCGAATACATGGTGCCGTCGGCGTTCGTGGTGATCGAGTCGATTCCGCTGACGGTCAACGGCAAACTGGATCGTCGGGCATTGCCGGAACCGGTGTTCGAGACGCGTGAGTTCCGGGCGCCGTCGACTCCGATCGAGGAGATCGTGGCGGGCGTGTTCGCCGATGTGCTCGGTACCGAGCGGGTCGGTGCGGACGACGATTTCTTCGCTCTCGGTGGTAACTCGCTGATCGCGACGCAGGTGGTGTCGCGGCTCGGTGCGGCGTTGGACGCGCAGGTTCCGGTGCGCGCACTGTTCGAGGCGTCGACGGTGTCGGCGTTGGCGGCGCGGGTGGAGCAGGAATCGGGTCGTGGTGGACGGGTTCCGCTCGAGGCGCGGCAACGCCCGGTGCGGGTGCCGTTGTCGTTGGCGCAGCAGCGGATGTGGTTCCTCAACCGGTTCGATCCGAATTCGACGGCCTACAACATTCCGTTCGCGTTGCGGCTGACCGGCGAACTCGACGTTGCAGCACTGCAGTCCGCGGTCGCCGACCTGGTCGCGCGGCATGAGTCGCTGCGCACCGAGTATCCCGAGACCGGCGACGGACCCGCGCAGAAGATTCTCCCGGCCTCGCAGACGACCGTCGATCTCACCCCGGTGGACGTCGCTGCGGGCGACCTCGAGACACGCTTGCGGGAGATCGCCGCGACGACCTTCGACGTGACCACCGAGGTGCCGGTGCTCATGCAGTTGCTGCGTGTCGCCGCCGATCAGTACGTGCTCGCGGTCGTGGTGCACCACATCAGCGCCGACGGCTCGTCGATGGTTCACTCGTGCGCGACCTCGTCACCGCGTATGCAGCGCACACCTCCGGCACCGATCCGGTGTGGGCGCCGCTGCAGGTGCAGTACGCCGATTACGCTCTGTGGCAGCGTGAGGTACTCGGCTCCGAGGGCGACCCGGAATCGATTGCGGCACAGCAGCTCGGCTACTGGCGAGATGCGCTCGCCGATCTGCCCGATCAGCTGGACTTGCCGCTCGACCGTCCTCGGCCGGCGCAGCAGTCCTTCCGCGGTGACCGCATCGAGTTCGTTGTCGGGGCCGATGTGCACGCCGGGCTCAGAGACCTGGCCCGCAGCCACAATGCGACCGTGTTCATGGCGGTGCACGCGGCGTTCGCGGCGCTGCTCGCACGACTGTCCGGAACCTCGGACATCGCAGTGGGCACCCCCATTGCCGGTCGTAACGAGCAGGCCGTCGAAGACATCATCGGTATGTTCGTCAACACCCTCGTGCTTCGGCTCGAGGTCGACGCAGGAGCCTCGTTCACCGATCTACTCGCGGCGGCCCGCGAGACGGACCTGCAGGCGTTCGCGCACGCCGACGTACCGTTCGAGCGACTCGTCGAGGTACTCAACCCGGCGCGATCGACGGCTCGTCATCCGCTGTTCCAGGTGGGCTTCTCGTTCCAGAACCAGGCCGGAACGGAGCTGCAACTACCCGGACTCGCGGTGGCTCCGCTCGATCTCGAGGGCGGAACTGCCCAGTTCGATCTGCACCTGATCGTCGCCGACCGTTACGACGACGACGGCACACCGGCCGGCATCGACGCGATCCTCACGTACGCCACCGATCTGTTCGACGACGACACCGCCCGGGGTGTGGCTGCCAGGTTCGAACAACTTCTCGGTGCCGTCCTGCAGGCACCCGACGCGCCCGTCGGTGATCATGCGGTGCTGCTCCCCGGGGAGCGCGACGACGTGCTCGCCACATGGAACGACACCGACCATGACGTCGACGGTTCGCGCACCCTCGTCGACCTGTTCGACGAGCAGGTCCGACGTGACAGCGATGCGGCGGCACTCGTGTACGAGGGCGCGCAGTGGACGTACGCCGAATTCGACACGGCCGTCAACCGTCTCGCTCGGCACCTGATCGGCCTCGGCGTCGGGCCGGAGGACCGCGTCGCGCTCGCCGTCCGTCGCTCACCCGAGTTGCTGATCGGCATGTACGCGATCGCCAAGGCCGGTGCCGCCTACGTGCCCGTCGACCCGGATCAGCCGTCCGAGCGCAACGAGTACATCCTCGGCACCGCCGTACCCGCAGCGGTGATCACCACGGCGGCAGACAGGATCGAGCGTTCCGGTGTGCCCGAGGTCGTGCTCGACGATCTCGACCTATCGGACCTGTCCGACGCACCGATCACCGACCGCGACCGCACATCGCCGCTGCACACGCACAACACCGCCTATGTGATCTTCACGTCCGGGTCGACCGGTCGGCCGAAGGGCGTCGCTGTGCCCCATGCTGCGATCGTCAACCAGCTCGAGTGGAAGCGTTCCGCGTTCGATCTCGGGCCGGACGACGCGGTGCTGCTCAAGACCATCGCGACGTTCGATCTGTCGGTGTGGGAGTTCTGGTCAGCACTGACCTCGGGGGCGCGTCTCGTCGTCGCGACCGCCGACGGACACCGCGACCCCGACTACCTGCTGACCTTGCTGCGCGAGCAGCGCGTGACGACCCTGCACACGGTGCCGTCGATGCTGTCGATGCTCATGACCGTCGCGCACGGCGAGGTGTCGCCGTCGTTGCGGCAGGTGC
>BBEG01000197.1 GCA_001312645.1 Rhodococcus sp. JCM 9791 | reverse complement strand
TTCCCCCGGGTCCTGGTGGTCGACGAGACACGTCGCAGCGGGTCGGTCGCGGAGTCGGTGATCGCGGCACTCGTCGACACGAACTATCCGGGGCGGATCACCCGCGTCACGAGCCGCGACAGTTTCGTGCCGCTGGGTCCGGCCGCGGCACATGTGCTTCTGTCGGAGGACGAGATCGTCGACGCGCTGCTCGCCTGATCAGCCCCCTCGAAACATGACACCCATCGCGAACATCGATCGTCCGCAATGGGTGTCAGAGGATTTACAGCGGGTCGGAGATCAGACCTGCACGGACGCCAATGCGTCGTTCAGGGTCTTGCTCGGCCGCATCACAGCGTCGACCTTCTCGTTGTCCAGCTGGTAGTAGCCACCGATGTCGACCGGGGAGCCCTGCACCTCGATGAGCTCGCGCACGATGGTGTCCTCGTTCTCGGCCAAGGTCTGAGCAAGGGGGGCGAAGCGCTCCGCCAGTTCCTTGTCTTCGGTCTGTGCAGCGAGTTCCTGCGCCCAGTACAGCGCGAGGTAGTACTGGCTTCCACGGTTGTCGAGCTCGCCGGTCTTGCGGGACGGGTTCTTGTTCTCGTCCAGCAGCTTGCCGGTCGCAGCGTCGAGCGCGTCGGCCAGGATCTTGGCGTGGCCGTTGTCGTTCTTGATGCCGAGGTCCTCGAGGCTGACCGCCAACGCCAGGTACTCACCGAGCGAATCCCAACGCAGGTGATTCTCCTCGACGAGCTGCTTGACATGCTTGGGAGCCGAGCCGCCGGCACCCGTCTCGTACATGCCGCCGCCGGCCATCAGCGGGACGACGGAGAGCATCTTCGCACTGGTGCCGAGTTCCAGGATCGGGAACAGGTCGGTGAGGTAGTCGCGCAGGATGTTGCCGGTCGCGGCGATGGTGTCCTTGCCGCGGATCAGGCGTTCGAGGGTGTACCGCATCGAACGCACCTGCGACATGATCTGGATGTCGAGGCCTTCGGTGTCGTGATCCTGCAGGTAGAGCTCGACCTTCTTGATCAGCTCGTTCTCGTGCGGGCGGTACGGGTCGAGCCAGAACAGGACCGGCATGCCGGAGTTGCGGGCACGGGTCACGGCGAGCTTGACCCAGTCGCGGATCGGCGCGTCCTTGACGGTGCACATGCGCCAGATGTCGCCGGCCTCGACGTGTTGCGTCAGCAGCACCTCACCGGTGTCGGCATCGACGAAGTTGGCGTCGCCGTTCTCGGGGATCTCGAAGGTCTTGTCGTGCGAGCCGTATTCCTCGGCCTTCTGCGCCATGAGACCGACGTTGGGGACGGTGCCCATGGTGGTCGGGTCGAACGCACCGTTGGTCTTGCAGAAGTTGATGATCTCCTGGTAAATGCGGGCGAACGTGGACTCCGGCATCACGGCCTTGGCATCCTTGGGGCGTCCGTCGGCGCCGTACATCTTTCCGCCCAGGCGGATCATCGCCGGCATCGAGGCATCGACGATGACGTCGCTCGGTGAGTGGAAGTTCGAGATGCCGTTGGCGGAGTCGACCATCGCCAATTCGGGGCGGTGCTCGTGGCAGTCGTGCAGGTCCCGCTTGATCTCTTCGCGCTGTGTGCTGGGCAGCGTCTCGATCTTGTCGTAGAGGTCGACGAGGCCGTTGTTGACGTTGACGCCCAGCTCGTCGAACAACGCCTGATGTTTGGCGAAGGCGTCCTTGTAGAAGACCTTCACTGCGTGGCCGAAGACGATGGGGTGCGAGACCTTCATCATCGTCGCCTTGACGTGCAGCGAGAACATCACGCCGGTCTTGCGCGCATCCTCCATCTGCTCTTCGTAGAACTCGAGCAGGGCCTTCTTGCTCATGAACATGCTGTCGACGATGTCGCCCTTGCCCAGCGACACCTCGGGCTTGAGAACGATCGTCTCGCCGTTCTCGGTCACGAGCTCCATGCGGATCTTGCGCGCCTTGTCGAGAGTCATGGACTTCTCGCCGTGGTAGAAGTCGCCGTGCTGCATATGCGCGACGTGGCTGCGCGATGCCATCGACCACTCACCCATGCTGTGCGGATGCTTGCGGGCGTATTCCTTCACCGCACGGGGTGCGCGCCGGTCGGAGTTTCCTTCACGCAGGACCGGGTTGACGGCACTGCCGAGGATCTTGCCGTAGCGCTCCCGGATGTCGCGCTCTTCATCGGTCTTGGGGTCGCCCGGGAAATCCGGAATCGCGTATCCCTTGCCCTGCAGTTCCTTGATCGCAGCGAGGAGCTGCGGTACGGATGCGCTGATGTTGGGCAGCTTGATGATGTTCGTTTCGGGCAGCTGCGTCAGACGTCCCAGCTCGGCGAGGGTGTCCGGAACGCGCTGCTCCTCGGTGAGGCGGTCGGAGAACGCGGCCAGGATCCGCGCCGACACCGAAATGTCGCTCGACTCGACCTCGATGCCCGCGGCGCCGGCGAAGGTGCGCACGATGGGCAGGAAGGCGTGCGTCGCGAGTAGCGGCGCCTCGTCTGTCAACGTGTAGATGATTTTCGGTTTATCGGCGCTCATGGCGGTTCTCCCACGTCGTATCGGTCCGATTCCGAACAGCACCGGGTGTGGCCACCGGAATCGCGTCGCGTCTCAGGTTACGTGCGACACAACGATGATATTCAAGAGCCGTGATCGTGGTTGAAGGGCCGCCTGTGCTCCATCCCACCGGGGGCCGATTTCAGCAGGCCGCGAGGACCCGGGACATCGCATCGTGCTCGGCGGGTGTGACCCACAGTTGGTAGACGGTCTTGACCTCGATCTGCTGTGCTACGTAGTTGCAGTGGTAGCCCGCGTTGGGTGGTAGCCACTGCGCTGCGTCGGCGTCGCCCTTCGACTGGTTGGTCGGGCCGTCGACCGCGATCAGGTTGCGAGGATCGTTCGCGAGGTTGCGACGCTGCTGCTCATCGAGCTTCTGCGCCCCCGTCTTCCACGCGTTCGACAGTGCAACGACGTGATCGATCTGGACCTGCGACGACGTGTCGCTACCGCGCCGGAAGAAGATCTCCGTGCCGGTGTACGGGTCGTTGAGCGTGCCCGTGCGCACGGTGCAGTCCTTCGTGGCGGGTTCGAGCGAGATGTGCACGAGGTCGCGTTTGAGGATGTCGTTGCGCGTATCGCAGCCGTTCTTACCGAACTCGACGGTGACGCTGTCTGTCCACGCGGAGCCGAACTCGCCCCGCTCGTAGCCGCTCTGCGATGCGGCATCGCGCACCGGAAGCGCCGCGAGTGCCTGCAGAGCGGCCGAACCACTGTAGGTCGACGACTGCCCGGCGCCACCCGAAGAGGTGGCGGCACCGGACGGGTCGGAGTCGTACGGTTCGAGGAGCACCATGGCCACGGCGACCACGACGAAACACAGCAACCAGAGCCATCGAGGGATCGACGACTTCTTCTTACGGGCCATGGACTACTGGGCCAACGGCGGCATCGTGACGACCTGGCCTGCAAAGGACAGGCCTGCGCCGAAGGCGAGCAGCAGCGTGGTGGCGCCCGGCTCGACCTGACCGGTGCGCAGCATCTTCTCCATGGCGAGCGGGATGGATGCCGCGGAGGTGTTGCCGGTCTCGATGATGTCGTCGGCGACCGCGACGGTGTCGGGCAGCTCGAGCTGACGGACGATGACGTCGTTGATCCGCAAATTCGCCTGGTGTGGCACGAACGCGTCGAGATCTTCGAGCGCGACACCGGCCTTGTCGGCGATCTGGCGCACGTACTTGCTCATCTCGAAGGCAGCCCAGCGGAACACCGCGGTGCCCTCCATGATGATCCACGGGCGCGGCTGGGTGGGGTTCTGTGCGAAGTCGACCCAGTCGGGTTCCTGCCGGATCGCGTTGCCCTGGGAGCCGTCGGACCCCCACACGGTGGGGCCGATGCCCACGTCGTCGGATGCGCCCACGACGACGGCGCCCGCACCGTCACCGAAGATGAATCGCACGGAGCGGTCGGTGGGGTTGGTGGCGTCGCTCATCCGCTCGACTCCGACGACGAGCACGTTCGTCGCGGATCCTGCGCGGACCAGGTCGGATGCGACACCGAGCGCGTAGCAGAAGCCCGCACAGCCTGCCTGGATGTCGAGCGCAGCGGCGCCGTTCGTGCCGATCCGGTCGGCGACGAGCGCAGCAGCCTGCGGAGTCTGGAAGCCGTAGGTGGAGCACGCGACGATCACGGTGTCGATCTGTGCGCCGGTAAGCTTCGCCGCTTCGAGGGCTTTCTCGGAGGCGTTGATCGACATCTCGACGATCGATTCCTCAGGATGCGCTTTCGCGAATCGGCGCTCCTTGATGCCGGAACGCGACTGGATCCACTCGTCGCTCGAGTCGATCTGCAGGCAGATCTCCTCGTTCGTGACGACGCGCTCGGGGCGGTGAACACCCAGCCCGAGCAGCACGCTGTTCCGCAACGGCGCAGGAGCGGCGATCTGTGCACCCATCCGGAAAACTCCTCTACATCATCGTGGCGCTACTGTCCTAGCATCGCCGTCCGGACACGGTATCGCGGGTCGGAAGTACCTTCCGCGACACCCCTAGTAGAACTTGTTCCAGGGCAGCTCAGCGGAGGAGTCGGGGGGCTACGTTTCCCCCATGGACGCACGTGAGTGGGACGAGAAGTATCAGGCCGAAGAACTCGTATGGGGGGCGCCACCGAGCCCCGTCGTCGTCGAGTTCGCCACCGCCCTCCCGCACGGACGCGCACTCGACCTCGGGTGCGGCGAGGGGCGGCATTCCCTGTGGCTCGCGACCCGGGGTTGGGAGGTAGTAGGTACGGACTTCTCCGAAGTGGCCCTCGACAAGGCCCGGCAGGTCGCGGCGCAGGCACCGAAGCGGTCGCGTGACCGCTTGCAGTACGTTCGGTCGGATGTGACGCAGGGCGCATTCGACGGCCCATATGATCTGATCCTCGCCGTATTCCTACACTTCCCTCCGGCACAGCGCAGAACACTGATCGACAATGCGATCAATTCGCTCGAACCTGAAGGAATCCTCATATTTCTGGGGCACGACAGGACAAATATCGACGAGGGGGTCGGTGGACCCCAGGACAGTGAAATCCTTTACACACCAACAGATATCGTCGAAGAAATCGACGGAAGACTGGAAATCCGGGTGGCCGAACGAAGATTCCGAGAAACAGTTTCCGGAACTGCCATCGACGCGCTCGTCGTTGCCCGTAAAATCGGCTTGGCAGTTAGTTGCCTTGCGAGTAACATAGAGATGTTACCGACGAGTAATAAGCTTGGGCGGTACTAGGACCACACCGGACCGCACTGGGAGACAGAGCACAGACATGGGCCATTACAAGAGCAACCTCCGCGACCTCGAGTTCAACCTCTTCGAGTTCCTGAAGATTCAGAAGGTCCTCGAAGCCGGCAAGTTCGGCGACCTCGACGAAGAGACCGCACGCGGCATCCTCTCCGAGGTCAAGGCCCTCGCAGAGGGCCCGGCCGCCGAAGGTTTCGCCGACGCCGACCGCAACCCCCCGGTCTTCGATCCCGAGACCCACTCCGTGACCCTCCCGGAGCCGTTCAAGAAGGCCTTCCGCGCCTGGTGGGACGCCGGATACTGGTCCATGGGCATCGCCGAGGAGATCGGCGGCACCGATTCGCCGCGCAGCCTCCTGTGGGCAGTCAACGAGATGATGCTCGGCGCACAGCCCGCCGCCTTCATGTACGCGGCGGGCCCCGCGTTCGCCGGTGTGCTCTTCGAGAACGGCACCGACGAACAGAAGAAGTGGGCCGCCACCTGCGTCGAACGCGGCTGGGGCGCCACCATGGTCCTCACCGAGCCCGACGCCGGCTCCGACGTGGGCGCCGGTCGCACCAAGGCCATCAAGCAGGACGACGGCTCGTGGCACATCGAGGGCGTCAAGCGCTTCATCACCTCGGCCGACTCCGACGACCTGTTCGAGAACATCTTCCACCTCGTCCTCGCGCGTCCCGAGGGCGCCGGACCGGGCACCAAGGGCCTGTCCCTGTTCTTCGTCCCGAAGACCCACTTCGACTTCGAGAAGAACGAGATGGGCGAACGCAACGGCGTGTTCGTCACCAACGTCGAACACAAGATGGGCATCAAGGCCTCCGCGACCTGCGAGGTCACCTTCGGCGGCCACGGCGTTCCCGCCCAGGGATGGCTCGTCGGCGAGGTCCACAACGGCATCGCGCAGATGTTCGACGTCATCGAGCACGCCCGCATGATGGTGGGCACCAAGGCCATCGCGACCCTGTCGACCGGCTACCTCAACGCCCTCGACTACGCCAAGGAACGTATCCAGGCGCCGATCTGACCCAGATGTCCGACAAGGCCGCCCCGCGCGTATCGATCATGCACCACCCGGACGTCCGCCGGTCGCTCGCGATGCAGAAGGCCTACTCCGAAGGCCTGCGCGCGGTGTACCTCTACACCGCCGCGCACCAGGACGACGTCGTCGCCGAGCAGGTCTCGGGCGCCGACGCCGAGCTCGCGCACCGCATCAACGACCTTCTCCTGCCGGTCGTCAAGGCTGCGGCTCCGAGCGTGCCTACCAGTACCTGACGGATTCGCTGCAGACCTTCGGTGGTTCGGGCTTCCTGCAGGACTACCCGATCGAGCAGTACATCCGCGACGCGAAGATCGACTCCCTGTACGAGGGCACCACCGCGATCCAGGCACAGGACTTCTTCTTCCGCAAGATCGCCCGCGACCGCGGCGTCGCCCTCGCACACGTTGCAGGGCAGGTCAAGAAGTTCCTCGACTCCGACACCGCCGACCAGCGCCTCAAGCCGGAGCGCGCACTGCTGGCCACCGCACTCGAGGACACCCAGACGATGGTCGCGACCCTCACCCAGTTCCTCATGGGTGCGCAGGAGCAGCCCACCGAGCTGTACAAGGTCGGTCTCGGCTCGGTCCGCTTCCTCGAGTCGTTCGGCGACCTGCTCATCGGCTGGCTGCTCCTCGAGCACGCCGAGATCGCGTTGGCCGCCCTCGACGCCGACCCGGATGCGAAGGACAAGGCATTCTACGAGGGCAAGGTCGCAGCGGCGTCCTTCTTCGCGAAGAACGTACTGCCGACCCTGACCACCTCGCGCAACATCATCACGGACGTCGACCTCGACATCATGGAGCTCGACGAAGCCGCGTTCTGATGACTGCGCCGAACCCGAATGGCTGTGCAGAAGGCCAGACGGCGTCGTAGAACACGACAGTGGCTCCCGCCGATCCCGGCGGGAGCCACTGTCGTCGTAGCGGGATCAGAGTCGAAGAGGGGTCAGAACAGGACGACCCCACGCAGGTTCCGGCCCTCGTGCATGTCGGTGAATCCCTGTGCGATGTCGTCGAGCTTGTAGGTGGACGTGATCAACTCGTCGAGCTTCAACGCTCCCGAGGTGTACAGGTCGATCAACCACGGGATGTCGGCGGTCGGCGCGGATGCGCCGAACAGGGAACCCTGGATCCGCTTCTGGTACAGCACCAATTCCATGGGGCTGATGGGGATCCCGAAGTCGGTCATCGACCCGAGTCCGGTGACCACACAGGTACCGGCCTTGCGGATCGACGAGAAGGCCTCTGCGATGTGTTCCCCGGTCGTGACGCCCACAGTGACGATCGCGCGTCGGCGCCCTGCCCGTTGGTGAACGACCGTGCGATCTCAGTTGCCTCTGCCATATCCGAGACAGCATGTGTAGCACCGAATTTCAGCGCACTCTCACGCTTGAACGGCACCGGATCGACAGCGATGATCCGGGCCGCCCCCGCATGCACTGCGCCCTGAACCGCATTGATTCCGATCCCTCCTATGCCCTGCACGATGATGGTCTGGCCTGGATACACCTCGGCGGAATTGACCGCCGCACCCCAACCCGTACCCACACCGCACCCGAGCAGGCACAGCTTGTCGAGAGTAGATCCTTGTCGACCTTGATGGCCGAATCGACACTGACGGTAGTGTATTCGCTGAAGGTCGACAGCCCGCACGTCTGCGCGACGGGCGCGCCATCGAGACTCAGGCGGAAGCTCGACGGATCGTCGGGACGGGTTCCGGTCATGATGGCTGCACCGCGATCGCAGAGGTTCTGCAGGCCTTTCGCACACCACCGGCACCGTCCACATGCCGCCAGGAACGAGAACACCACATGGTCGCCCACACTCCAACCATGCGTTTCGGGCCCGACCTGCACGACGATGCCCGCACCTCGTGGCCACCACAGATGGGATAGCTCCCCACCGCATGATCTCCTGAGGAGATGTGATCATCGGAATGGCACAGCCCTGCCGCGACCATCTCGACCATGATCTCCCCGCGTCGCGGATCGTCGAGGTCGAGATCGGCGATCTCGTAGGTGCCGGGTGCTTGACGAATAATTGCTCCGCGAGTTCTCATTCCGGCGTCACCTGGCCGGCCATCGACGCACGGTATCCGTCGGCGTACGGCGGGAGCATCCCCCACTCACGACGCGGGTCCTGCTCCGACGCCACGAACACGGTACGGGCGTGGCTGAATTCGAGAAAACCCTCGCGGCCGTTGTAATGCCCCATGCCGGATGCTCCGACACCACCGAACGGCGCGTCGAGCAACCCGGGGTGCATCAGCACGTCGTTGATCGTGACCCCACCGGACGAGGTGGACTCGACGACGAGATTCTGTTCTTCCACATCGTGTCCGAAGTAGTACAGCGCCAGCGGCTTCGGTCCCGCATTGATCTGCTCGAGCACCTGCTCGACGTCGTCGTACGTTCGAATCACCATCGCCGGTCCGAAGATCTCCTCCTGAGAGATCATCGCCGACTCCGGCGGGTCGAGTACGAGGCGCAACGGACGTCGGCGTTCGGTGGTATCGACCGGCTCCACGGGGACGATCTCGACTCGCGCACCGAGCCGCTCTGCATCCCGGACATATTCATCGATCCGATCGGCGTGCCCATCGGAGACGATGGCGGTGACATCCACATTGCCGGACGCTGTGGGCAGAAGCTCGGCGTAGGACTCACGGACGGCTGCGATGAACGGTTCGACGAGCTCCACCGGCACGTGGACGGTGTCGGGGGCAACGCAGATCTGACCACCGTTGGTGGCCTTCCCGACCGCAATGCGGAACGCCGCCGTCGCGAGATCGGCCGAGCGACCGACGATCACCGGCGACTTGCCACCGAGTTCCAATGTGACCGGCACAAGATTGCGTGCCGCGTTCGCCAGCACCGACCGGCCGGCAGCCTGACCACCGGTGAACACGATGTGGTCGAACGGCAACGACGTCAGGGCCTGCGCGATGTCCGGTCCCCCGGTGACCACCGCCACGTCGGCAGGATCGAGGAGCTCCGCGGCCGCATCCGCCAGCACCTGCGCAGTGCGCGGCGCGATCTCGGACGATTTCAGCACCGCCCGGTTACCCGCCGCGAGCACACCCGCCAAGGGACTCAGGAGTGTGTACACCGGGGCATTCCAGGTTCCGAGGATCAGCACGGATCCCTTGGGCTGGTACTGCACCGATGCGGTGGCTCCCAGCTGGTCGTACGGCGAGAACACTGCTCGCTGCTCGGACTGCATCCACTCGGCGACGTGATCGCGTGCGTACTTCAGCGCAGTGAGCGACCCGAGGATGTCGTTGACGGTCGAGTACCCGGGGTGTCGCCCGCCGAAGTCTGCATCGATCGCGTCGACTATCTCGTCCTGGCGCGCGACGAGCATGTCGATCACCCGCTGGATCCGCGCGCGGCGCTCGTCCACGCTGCTGATCCGCTGCACGCGGATCCTTTGCTGCTGGATCCCGAGCAACGCGCTCAACTCGGAATCCACGCTGGTCACAATGGTCATAGCGGGATGCTATGAGCGTCGTCACAGCACCCCCAGCGAGTTCCCGCTCAGCGAGATCTGCCCTCGGCGGTGTCTCCTATTCGACCTCGACGCCGGGGAAGTCCGGCACGAAGTCACCCGCTGACGGACGGGCCGCGGCGGGCTCCTCGGTTTCCGGCGCCGCCGGCGCTTCGGCCTCGGGTTCGGTCGGCGCAGGAACAGGTGCGGCG
>BBEG01000196.1 GCA_001312645.1 Rhodococcus sp. JCM 9791 | reverse complement strand
CCCTCACCGCGCGCGCTCTGGCGGGTGCGGCGTTGCGGCGCACCGAATCCCGCGGATGCCACACCCGAACGGATCATCCGACCACCGATCCAGGGCAGGCGTACTCGATCGATCAGAGTCTTCACGACGGGGAATTCGTCGTGACCACACCACAACTCACAGGAGCGAACTGACATGGCCACCGTGCTGCCCGCCGGACTCGATGTCGACGAGACCCGCGCACTCGTGCGACAGGCCCTCGACGAGGACCTGCGGTACGGTCCCGACGTCACCACCGACGCGACGGTGCCCGCCGATGCGGTCGCCACGGCGACGATGTCGCCGCGACAGGCAGGCACCGTCGCGGGTCTGGACGTTGCACTGCTCGTGCTCGACGAGGTCGTCGGAGCCGACCATTACACGGTGCTCGGCCGCGTCGAGGACGGGAACCGAGTGGTGTCCGGCGACGCTGTGCTCACCCTCGAGGCGCCCACCCGCGGGCTGCTCACCGCAGAACGGACGATGCTCAACCTCGTGTGCCACCTGTCGGGGATCGCCACCACCACGTCGCACTGGGTCGACGCGGTCGCGGGCACGGAGACGAAGATCCGCGACAGCCGCAAGACCTCCCCGGCATGCGGGCACTGCAGAAATACGCCGTGCGGGTCGGCGGCGGCGTCAACCATCGCATGGGGCTCGGCGACGAAGCGCTCATCAAGGACAACCACGTTGCGGCCGCGGGTCGGTGGTCGCTGCGCTGCGTGCGGTGCGCACGCACGCCCCGGACGTCGCGTGCGAGGTAGAGGTCGACAGCTCGAGCAGTTCGACGAGGTCCTGGCCGAGAACGTCGACCTGATCCTGCTCGACAATTTCCCGCTGTGGCAGACCCAGATTGCCGTGCAGCGCCGCAACACTCACGCGCCGAACACCCGGCTCGAATCGTCGGGTGGACTCACGCTCGAGGTCGCCGGAGACTACGCCCGCACCGGCGTCGACTACCTCGCTGTCGGAGCCTGACCCATTCGGTCGCCGTGCTGGACCTCGGCTTGGACATGTAGAAGTCTCGGGCAGTAGAAGCACAGACTTGTGAGGGCCCGGACGTGTAGCTTCCGGTGGCGAAGCGGGAGATCATGACGTAGAACTACGAGTAGCCCTCGCGTGACCTCGGTCACCGGCGGTTTCGGTGAGTCAGGGGGCTCGCCGCGTAGGGAACAGAAGGACGACACATGCGGCTGCCGATGTCACCGACGGATTCGATGTTCTTGCTCGGTGAGACCCGGGAGCATCCGATGCATGTCGGCGGTCTTGTCGTATTCGAACCTCCGGAGGGGCGCACAGCGAGCGATCTGCGGCAGATGTTCGTCGACGCGATCGCCCGGAGCGACGGTGAGGACGCTGCTCCGTTGTGGCGCAAGCGGGCCGTGCGTTCACTGGCCACTTTCGGTCAGTGGGCGTGGGAGGACGATCCGTCGTTCGATCTCGAGTATCACGTGCGATTCACTGCGCTGCCGAGCCCAGGATCCACTACCGAATTGCGTGAACTGGTCTCACGCCTGCATGCGCCGCTACTCGACCGCACTCGTGCCTGTGGGAGATGTATCTGATCGAGGGACTCGCCGACGGCAGGTACGGCTCTACATGAAGATGCATCACGCTCTCGCCGACGGTGTGGGTGCGATGCGGCTGCTTCGCCGCGCATTGAGTTCGGACCCCGACGAGACGGGAATGCCGGCGCCGTGGGCGGCCCCGGACACCTCGGACCCGCAGCGCTCGGTCGTCGGTACCGCCATCGAGATGCCGAGCACCGCGATGCGCGCTGCCCGCGGAGTGATCTCGGAGGCGTTCGGTCTGGTACCCACGGTCATCGGGACCGTCAACCGTGCCGTGCACGATCGAGGCGGATCGTTGTCGCTCGCGGCGCCGCAGACGATTCTCAACGTGCCCATCGCGGGTTCACGGCGGTTCGCCGCGCGCGCCTGGCGGCTCGAACGCCTCCGGATGGTCGCCAAGGAATCCGATTCGACTCTCAACGACGTGGTGCTCGCGATGTGCTCAGGAGCGCTGCGCGCGTTCCTGGCCGAACGGGATTCACTTCCCGACGAGTCGCTGGTCGCGATGGTGCCCGTCGCCTTGCGGAACGGCAAGGACAGCGGGAACGATCTCGGCGTCCTGATGTGTTCGCTCGGCACCGATCGGCCCGAGGCGGCGCAGCGACTCGCCGGGGTGCGTGCCTCGATGTCGGACGGGAAGAAGTCGATGAGTGGGATGTCGACTGTGTCCCGGCTGGCCGCCAGCGCAGTCGGAGTGGCGCCGTTGGCATTGGGTGTGCTGACCGGGAACCGTGTGCTGTCGCGTCCTGGGTTCAACGTCATCATCTCCAACGTGCCCGGCCCCGACACCCCACTCCATTGGAACGGTGCTCGCGTCGACGCGGTGTATCCCCTCTCGGTTCCGCTCGACGGGCAGGCTCTGAACATCACGTGCACCAGTACCGACGATCGGATTGCCTTTGGACTCACCGCATGTCGGCGTACTGTTCCGGATCTTGGAACGCTGCTCGACCACCTGGATGCCGAACTCGTCGCGCTCGAACATGCCGTCGGGATCTCGTTCGAGGTGGATGTGGCCGAGGTCGGGGTCTGACCTGCTAACGCAAGGTGCGGGTCACCGGGTATGCCGTGGTGGTCGATGTGTCGTGGTCGTCGTGACCCGCGTGTGCGCCGACACCACGCAGACCGAACCAACTCAGAAGTGCGGCAACCAGTGCCGCCACGGAGATCACGACGAAGGCCTGGGCGAACCCTTGTCCGAGCGCCTCGAGTGCGAGCGGTTGAGCGGCCGATCCGGGAGCACCCGTCGGGAGGCTGTTCACAGCGATCGGGCCACCCGCCTGGGCTGTCGCGCGGGCCGCTTCGAGTTCGCCGGAGGGCAAGGTCGAACCTGTCAGTGCTGATCCGAGGGCGTTGCCGGCGGTGCTGAGCGCGACGGCACCCACGAGTACCGGGCCGAGTGCGAAGCCGAGATCACGGAGCAGATTCGTCGCCGCGCTGGCAGTTCCCGTCAGGTGCCGTGGTACGGAGTTGACCGCGCTCGATGTCATCGGCGACAACGTCAAGGCGAAACCGATACCGACGAGCAGCGACGGAAGAATGAACCGGTAACGGATCGGTTCGTCACGTCGTTGTTCGATGCCAGCAATCCACCCGCGGCAATGGTGAGGAATCCGGCTGTGAGTAGCCCTCTCGCGGCGAACCGGTTCTGCAGGCGCGAGATCAGCGGGATCATCGCGAAGGCCGGTCCCTGGAGCAGGAGGAACAGCAGGCCGGTGTAGAGGGGATTCTGATGCTGGACCGGGCCGAGCCACATGCTCGTGGCGAAGCATGCGCCGAGGAAGGCGAACATTCCGATGACCGCCACCGCAGAGGAGACGGTGAACTCCCGGATACGGAAGAGCCTGAGATCCAGTAGCGGTGAGGGAACTCGTATTTCGATGACCACGAACGTGACGAGGAACGCGACACCGACGATCAGCGCCCCCATCACGCGGGTGGAACTCCATCCCTCTTCGGGGCCTTGGACAAGTCCGAACAGTACGAGAATCAGGCCGAGTGCGAAGGTGATCTGTCCCCACAGTCCGGGCGGCGCCCCTGCTGGCGCTCGGAGTCCCGGGATTTCCACAGGGCCACGGCCAACGCGGTCAGTCCGGACGCGGCCACCACGACGTACGCGGCACGCCACCAGCCGAAGCCCGCGAGGATGCCCCCGAGTAGCGGTGAGGCCGCGGAACCGGCGGAGAGGAAGCCCGCCCACATCGCGATGCCGCGGATGCGTTCCCGGCTCGTTTCGGCGACCGACGCGACGAGGGCGAGTGATGCGGGGAAGACTGCGCCCGCGCCGAGGCCATTGATCGCAGAGCCGACCCACATCCACTCCACCGTCGGCGACACCGCGCATACGAGCGAGCCGATCATGACGACCCCCGCACCGCCGACCACCAACGAGCGGTGCCCGTACTTGTCGCCGAGAACGCCGAATGTCAGTTCGAACACGACCACGGGAATCATGAACGCCGCGGTGATCCACGTCAGTTGCGACCCGACGGTGCCGAACGTCTCCTGGAATACGCCGTTGAGCGCGCCGGGAAGTGCATTCGCAATCTGCGCAACCATCACGGCCAGCGAGGCTGCGACCAGCGTGCCGCGAACACTGCTGCGTGTCGGTGGAGTTCGACTCGGTGGGTACGTGGGTGATGCGGCGTTGATATCGGGGTGCATGGGCGGGACTCCTTGAGCATGCGAGGCGGGATCTGCTGTGATCCGCGCGACAAATATTGCACTCGCATTACAGTGCGTCAAGTGAGTTGCTTGTTCGTGAAGTAAGAGGCCACAATGTTCGGCAGGGAGGAATGCGCTCGCGTCGCGGGGTCGTGCTGACCCTGGGGGCAGGTGCGGTACTCGGAACCGTCGGAGTTACGAGAACCGGGTCTCGGCGATGATCGTCCGGTAGGTCTCGACCGCATCGGTCGGACGCCGAGTGAGGGTCGGGTCTGTGTTCACATCGACGGTGTACAGGCCGAATCGCGGCGTGTAGGAGCCCCACTCGTAGTTGTCGGTGAGCGACCAGTAGTTGTATCCGAATACGGGAGCACCTTCGGCGATCGCGCGACCCATCGCGTCGATGTGTTCCCGCAGGTGTCGTGAGCGGGTCCAGCCGTCGGCGCGTGGAGCGCCGTCGGCGGTGGCCATCCCGTTCTCGACCACGTAGAGCGGAATACCCGGGTAGCGGCGGGTGTAGTCCATCAGGGCGTCGTACATGCCCTGCGGGTGCGGCACGACCGACGCGTAGTCGCCGACGGCGGCGTGGATCGCCGTCGGATTCTGCGGCGTCACGCCGTAGTAGTAGTCGACGCGACGTAATCGAGGCTGGTGCGGACCCGATCGAGGAACCAGGTGTCGAGATACTGTTGCGCGCCGGGAATGTAGGCGGCGTTCGACGTCACCCGCGCATCAGGATCGAGCCGGTGGATCGTCTCGTACGCGCCGCGATGCGCTTCGACCAGCCGATCGAACATCACCGGCACCTCGGCGGGTGCGAGACCGCCGTTCGTCACCTCTTGCCACACATACTGGCTGGGCTCGTTGAACGTCACCCACAGGACGTCTGCCTCGGCGTAGCGCGCGGCGACCGTCTCGGCATGGGCGAGCCAGGACCGCACTGTGTCGGGGTCGGACCAGCCGCCACGGTCGGCGATCCAACCGGGATACACCCAGTGATCGAGTGTGAGCATCGGTGTCATGCCGTGGCCTCGGATCTCTCGCACGACATCGTCGTAGTAGGCGAGTTCGGCCTCGTCCCATCCATACGGAGTGGGCTGGATCCGGGCCCACTCCACAGAGATTCGGTAGACGCCGATTCCGAGGTCGGCAGCGCGAGCGATGTCCTCACGGTAGCGGTGCCGAAAGTCGACGGAGGTGCCGATGGGCTCGTGTCGGGCAGTGGCCGAGTAGCGCCGCCAGTTGCTGTCGGGTGACGAGCCTTCCGATTGGAATCCCGAACTTGCTACACCCCAGAGAAATTCGTCAGGCTGCGCATGTGCCGGTGAGATGCTCGGGATACCGACCGCAGCGATGAGAGCGAGTACCGCGAGGATCGCTCTCACCGCTGCCTCACGAGACTGCGGCGAGTGCTCGAGCGAGTGGTGTCCACACGTCTGTCAGGGTCTGCCGCCCGATGAACAGCCCGATGTGGCCGGTATCGACGATCGTGGACACGATCCGCGACGGCGGGGTGGATACGTACTCGGCGAGCGCAGCCACCTGTGTCGGAGTTGCCATCGGATCCGAGTTGCCGGCTATCAGCCGCAGCGGGCAGTCGATGGCCGAGAGATCACGGTGCGACCCTCGGCTACGAGCGTGCCGGCGATCAGTTGGTTCCCGACGAACAGGTGGCGCATGATCCATTCGCGAAAGGTGGCAGGAACTTCCTGACGCCACGCGAACCAGCGCCGCTCGGTCTCCATACGGATGACCTCGTCGGGGTTGTCGAGGGCGCCGAGAAGCGCCATTGCTCGCTCGATCTCGCCCACCGGGTCGGTGGACTGCACACCGGCGGCGCGTGCAGTGCCGTAGAAGAGATCGACCACCGAGGTCGCTGCACTCGCCGGTGCGTGGGCGAGAGTGGCGAGGGCGGGTTGCTCGGCGTGGAAATCGATGGGGGAGCCGGCCACGGTGAGTGTGTGCACCGCGTCGGGGTGCAGCGCCGCGTAGATCGTGCCGAGCCACCCTCTTGCTGTCGCCCACGATGTTCACGCGGCCACCGAGGTGCTCGACGGTCTCGGCGACCACGGCGAGATGCTCGTCGATGGATGCCGAGTCGGTGCCGTCGTTCGCGGGTGTCCATTCGAGGCAGTGGACCCGGGTCAGGCCACCGTTGCGCAGTGCCTCGACCTGACTGCGGCCCGGGGAGTGGTCGACGATGCACGAGTGGGTTCCGGACTGCGGGGGGAGCAGCAGGTGGGCACGGTTTCCCGGTCTGCGGCGTCGGGTGCGCTGCAGTCGCGAAGGTTCGCGAGTGGCCATCGGCGGGGGACCGGCCACGCGTGCGCCCAGGTCGGCGGTGTGGTGTCGGTCAGGACCTCGTAGTAGCGGCCGATATCCGATGCGACGGTCCACGGTGTGGGGCCTCGTCGCGCCAGGCCGAGGAGATATGAGCTCCAACCGGCGATCGCCGCGACCCCGAGTCGAATCGGAGTCGCGGCGATCCGAGTATGCGTCACCGGAGCCATGTACCGCACCGTAGAGCGCCGTTCGGGCGCGCGGGCGCGAATGCGGTTCGCAAGTGGGATCGTGTCCTACTTGAGAAGGTCGCGTGCCGTGGTGGTGACCGTGCTGGTGAGCTCGCGGGCGAACGAGACCTGCGCCTTGGCGATGTCGGCGACCCATTCGACCGGGGTGGCCTCGGCGAACTTCTCCTGCAGGTCGAGGAGGCTGCTGACCGCCTTCTCGTAGGTGTCGACACCGAGGTTGCCGCTCTGCTTCGCAGCGTCGACGAACTTGGCGTTGAATTCGTTGACGCGCTCGGTGGTCTCGTCGACGGCCTTGGTCAGGTCGGCGGCGGCCTTGTCGGCAGCGGCGGCGGCGCTCGCCGTGAGCTTCTCGGCGGTCTTCTGTGCGTTCGCGGTGGCGTCGGCGGCGGCTTGGTGGCAGCGTCGGTGGCCTTGACGGCTGCGTCGGAAGCTTGGCTGCGGCCTCGGTGGCCTTGGGCGCGGTGGTCTTGGTGGGAGCAGTCATGGTGTTTCCCTTCGTTGAGCGCGGGGGTGTAGCGCTGTATCGGGTCGGTACGCCGCGAACGACGCTGTTAGCAAGTTAGCAGATTGAGTGCTAACACGCAACGGATCAGCTGAAGACGTAGGTTCCGGGGGCATCACCGAGGACCGGATTCTCCTTGCTGCCCATCGACGGCGGTGCGACGAGAGCGCCCGCGCGCGTCGTCGACCACACGGTCCAGTCCTCCCACCACGAGGCGCCAGAATGGCGGGTTGCCTTGTCGTGCCATGCCTTCGGGTCCGTGGGGAGCTCGACCTTGTCGTCGTCGGCAGCGCCGACAGCCTCGAACCACGCCTTCGGGCTCGGTGGATTGACGGCGCCGGCTACGTGCCCACCGCTCGTGAGCACGTAGCGAACGTTGCCACCGAGCAGGCCGACAGACTTGTACGACGACGTCCACGGCACGATGTGATCGTTGATCGCACCCACCACGTAGGTGTCGCAGGTGATGTCCGACAGGTCGAGAATCGATCCGTCGAGCAGGTACTTCTTCTCGGCGAGTTCGTTGCGTCCGTACAGGGTTCGCAGGTAGTGCGAGTGCATCACGGCAGGCATCCGGTGCTGTCCTCGTTCCACGCCAGGATGTCGAACGCGGCAGGCTTCTCACCCTTCATCCAGCGCGACACCCAGTAGTTGAAGATCAGGTCCTTCGCGCGGATCATGTCGAATGTGCCGCCCATCTCCGATCCGGACAGGAAGCCCTGTCGGCTCATGCGGTACTCGACCTTGTCGAGCGTCGCGGGGTCCGTCAGCAGCGCCAGCTCGCCGACCTCGCTGTAGTCGAGGAGGGTATTGAGCATCGTGAATGCGCTGATCCGCTTGTCGTCGATCGCGCAGTCGTGCCGCCGCCATCGCGGCCATCGCGCCGCCGAGGCAGATCGAGAGGATCTCGATCCGTGGGGCGCCGGTGATCTCCTCGACCACGTCCAGCGCGGTCGCGATGCCCTGCCGGTAGTAGTCGTCCATCGTGATGTCCTGCATCGTCTCGTCCGGGTTGCGGTACGAGATCATGAACACCGTGCGATTGCGCTGGATCGCCCATTCGGCCAGGCTCCGTCCCGGGGCCAGATCGAGGATGTAGTACTTGTTGATCCACGCGCGCGCCAGGATCGGGACCTCATGAACCTTCTCGGTCTGCGGTGCGTACTGGATGATCTCGATCAGATCGTTGCGGAACACGACCTTGCCGTCGGTCGCGGCCATGTTCTCGCCGAGGGTGAACGCGTCGCGATCCACCTTGAGTGGAATTCCCTTGCGATGCACCAGATCATCCACCGCGAACTTCGCGCCGCGGAACAGGCTCGCGCCACCGGTGTCGAGCGCGCGCACCAGGACGCCCGGATTGATCAGGAAATTCGACGGTGCGAGCGCATCGAACATCAGGTTCGCGAACTGGCGGGTCTTGGCGTCGGCCATGGCATCGCCCTCGCCTGCGTCGACGAGATCATCGACGTACTCGCGGGTGGCGAGGTAGCTCTGCAGCAGCGAGAAGTAGGCAGGATTCTCTTTCCATGCGGCGTCGGAGAAGCGTCGGTCCTTGGGATCCGGCGTAACCGGAGCCTGGGGGTCGTTCGCATTCCACACGCGGGCTGCTGCGGCCGGGATGTGCGCAAGACGATGTGCATACTCTGTGGTCGCCTCGGCCACCGCACGCGGGTTCTTCACCGCACGCCCCGCGACGGAGGCAGCGGCCGGCCCCCACCCGATGGGGTCGAGCGACGACGAGATCTTCTTCTGCAGATTGTTGAGCACCGGGGCAACTCCAGAACTGGGTCGGTTGGTCACCTCGAGGCTGACAGCTCCGCTGCGGGCGCGCACCTTACCGCAAGGTACATGCCGAGTGCACGTTGAGTTGTGCGCGACCTATACCTTCCTGACCTGCCACCCAACCGTGAGTAAAACCCCTGACCTGCTCAGATGTGAGTCTGCTCACTCGGTGTCGGAGTTCGGGGATCCGCCGCCCCGTCGTCGCTTTGCGACCGTGACCTCCCGGAACGCCTCGTACATCTCCTCCAGAGACCGCCGCTGGGCATTTGTCAGATCCGGATCCTCGCGAAGTGCCCTGGACACCGCCGTCTCCCCGTCGGTCTCCGGCGTCACCTGCGACACCAATGCGTCCGCCGACACGTGCAGCTGCTCTGCAATCGCATGGAGGACCCGATCGCTCGGTGCCCGCAGATTCCGTTCGATCTGCGACAGGTACGGATTCGAGATACCCACCATCGACGCCAGCTGGCGCATCGGGAGTTCCGCGAGTTCACGCTGACGTCGGATGAGTTCGCCCAGAGTCGTCGGGCGCTCGTCGTCCTGCTTCATGTGGCCAGCATAAGGTCGGTGCCGACCGGCACCGACCCGCGGGATGAGAGGGGAGTGACAGCAACGCGGCCCGGGGCGCACCCGCGTGTGGTCAACCATCCACTATCGCGGATAATGGGAGACGTTCCCTGATCAGCGAGAGAGGACAACTCATGCTTGCCCGCACCGACCTGCGCGGTCGTACTCCCACCACTGCGGAGCTGAGGGGCGCACTGCCCCGCGGCGGAGTGGACGTGGACGCGGTGCTGCATCATGTTCGTCCCGTCGTCGACGACATTCGCGACCGCGGTGCCGAGGCCGCTCTCGACTACTGCGAGAAGTTCGACGGCGTCCGTCCCGACAGTGTTCGCGTGCCGGCCGCCGAACTCGAACGAGCCTCGCCGA
>BBEG01000195.1 GCA_001312645.1 Rhodococcus sp. JCM 9791 | reverse complement strand
CGCAGTTCGGCCCCGGAGGAATACGCGGCGGCCGATGCGAGTATGCCCGACACCGCAGTGGCGTTCACGATCTCACCGCGCAACGCCATCGACACGGCCTCGGCGAGCGGGACCCGGTGGACCTCGAGGTCCGCTTCTTCGTGTTCGGGCTCCGGCCGGCCCACCTCGGACAGGCCGCGGGCCACGAACACGCGGACCGCTTCATCTGTGAATCCAGGCGAGAGCGCGACGTCGACAAGCGTCTCCCAGTGCTGTGCTGCGAGCCCGGTCTCCTCCGCAAGCTCACGTTTCGCAGCGTCGAGCGGCGACTCGCCGACCTCGTCGAGGAGTCCGGCGGGCAATTCCCACAATCGCCGGCCGAGCGGGTGGCGGTACTGATCGATCAGCACCAGCCTGTCCCGCTCGTCGATGGCGACGACCGCTACCGCACCGAAGTGTTCGACGACCTCGCGATGGGCGGTGTGTCCGTCCGGCATTTCCACCTCGTCGACGCGCAGCGACACGATGGCACCGGTATAGATGCGCTGCGTGGACAGGGTCCGGAATTCGTGTCGCTGCGCCATGCGCTAGTCCGCGTCGATACTGCCGGACGCGGACGCCACGGCCTCGGCCTCGGCCTCGGCGGAATCGTCGGCGTTGGGCTTGCCGTCATCTCCGTGTACATCGACCGGGAGTCGTTCGGCCGCCTTGTACTTCAGTGCCGCAGAGACCAACCCGGCGAACAGCGGGTGCGGGCGGGTCGGGCGGCTCTTGAGTTCCGGATGGGCCTGAGTCGCAACGAAGAACGGATGGATGTCCGCCGGGTACTCGACGAATTCGACGAGTCGCCCGTCCGGTGAGGTGCCGGAGAACACGAGCCCGGACTTCGCAATCCGATCGCGGTAGGCGTTGTTGACCTCGAAGCGGTGACGATGTCGCTCGGACACCTCGTCGCTGCCGTACGCCTTCGCGACGACCGATCCCTTGGCCAGAACAGCGGGGTACGCGCCGAGACGCATAGTGCCGCCGAGATCGGCTTCACCTGCGACGGCCTGTTCCTGATCCGCCATGGTGGAGATCACCGGCGCGTTGGTGTCCGGGTCGAACTCGGTGGAGGACGCGTCGTCGATACCGACCGAGCGGGCCGCTTCGATGACGACGCACTGCAGACCGAGGCACAGTCCGAGCAGCGGGATCTTGCGGGACCGGGCGAAGCTGATCGCGCCGAGCTTGCCCTCGATACCGCGGATGCCGAAGCCGCCCGGGATCAAGACCGCGTCGACGTCGCCGAGGTGTGCCTGCGCACCGGCCTCGGTTTCGCATTCATCGGAGGCGACCCAGCGGATCTCCACCTTCGCGCGGTGCGCGAATCCACCCGCACGCAGCGCTTCTGTCACCGACAGGTAGGCGTCGGGCAGGTCGATGTACTTGCCGACGAGGGCCACCTCGACGGTTTCCCTCGGCTTGTGGACGCGGTCGAGGAGGTCGCCCCACACCGTCCAGTCGACGTCACGGAACGGGAGCCCGAGCTGACGCACGACGTAGGCGTCGAGGCCTTCGCTGTGCAGCACCTTCGGGATGTCGTAGATGCTCGGCGCGTCGGGGCACGAGATGCAACCTGCGAGGTCGACGTCGCACATCAGCGAGATCTTCGCCTTGAGGGAGGCGGGTACGTCGCGATCGCAGCGCAGCACGAGCGCGTCGGGCTGGATGCCGATGTTGCGCAACGCGGCCACGGAGTCTGAGTGGGCTTGGTCTTCAGCTCGCCGGACGGGCCGAGGTACGGAACCAGCGACACATGCAGGAAGAAACAGTTGTCGCGGCCCACTTCGTGGCGGACCTGCCGGGCGGCCTCGAGGAACGGCTGGGATTCGATGTCACCGACCGTGCCACCGATCTCGGTGATCACGACATCGGGCGTGTGGCCTTCGGTGTCGGGTGCGGACATCGCCAGGATGCGACGCTTGATCTCGTCGGTGATGTGCGGGATCACCTGGACGGTGTCGCCGAGGTACTCGCCGCGGCGTTCCTTCGCGATCACTGTCGAGTAGACCTGGCCGGTGGTGACGTTCGCATCGGCGTTGAGGTTGCGATCGAGGAAGCGCTCGTAGTGCCCCACGTCGAGGTCGGTTTCGGCGCCGTCCTCGGTGACGAACACCTCACCGTGTTGGAACGGATTCATGGTGCCTGGATCGACATTGAGATACGGGTCGAGTTTCTGCATGGTCACGCGCATTCCGCGTGCGGTGAGCAGTGTGCCGAGACTCGACGCGGTGAGTCCCTTGCCCAGCGAGGACGCAACGCCCCCACTGACGAAGATGTGCTTGGTAGGGGTACGCGATTGGCGTGACTGTGGCAACGAAGCTCCCGTGACGTCAGGTGCAGGACTTTTGGACTTCAGACGATACAGCTGGGGCCTGCCGACCCACGGAACTCCACGGTAACACCTGCGGCGGCTGCCGCGTACCCGGCTCGCGATTGTGAGGCCCCGATGCTGTGGACGTCACACTGCGAGAAGACACCGCGTCCGGTCACCGCGCAGCGGAACCCACCGTGACCGCGGCTGTACCGGGCCCCGTTCCGTAACGGCCGGCGCCACCGTCCAACTGTTCACGCAGGGCCAGCACGGTGGTGCTGCGTCCCGCTTCGCGATCGAGATTGTCGACGGTCGACAGCCCCGCGGACAGTGCTGCGTCGGCGCGGACCACAGCGAGCGGACCATTGCCGACGGCCGATTCGGGGCGCCCGGCGAGCACGGCGCCCGCGCCACGAGCGTCGACGGCTGCCGCGAAACGGGCGATCAGCTCGCGTTGCCCCGTCGACCGTCCTCGACGCCGCTGCCGGTCAACATCAGGGCGGATTGGGCAGGCTCGACGGCTCCGTCGTAGGAGATGAACCCACCGCTGCGCAGGGCAGACAACGCGAGTTCGCGTTCCTCAGGGTGCTGCGTGGCGCATCGGTCGCTGGATCGACGAGCATTACCGCACCGAGCAGATCGCCAGCAAGACTGCCCGGGTCGACGGCGCCGGTCTGGAGTTGCACGCCGGCAGGGATGATGTTGGTGACCGTGGTGCGGAGCATGTCTGCGCCGGCAGCATCGAGGAACGATTCCGTCAAGGACAGCCGCCCGGTGACGGTGCCGCCCGCGGAAGCCACCGTGCGCATCACTGCGTCGAGATCGGCAGGATCGGTATCGGGAGTCGTCACCACGAGGACCGTCCGATCGACGAGCTCGTCGCGGACCACCCGCGGCGCGACAGCGGTGTCGAAGTCGTCGGCGGCACGCAGCTCCGAGTCGAGTCGGTTGGCTCGATCGTGTTCGGCCTGCAGTTCGCGACCCATGTCCGCTTTGTCATCGCGCAGGCCGGCCACGAGACTGTTCGACAACAGCCCCGAGCCGAGAACGACGCCCAGGCCGAGTGCCAAGAACACCGCGATCAGAGAGACCGCGTGCTGGCGCATGGAAATCACTCGAACTGACCCCGGACCCACTCGACGGAGTCGGCCGACCAGGTCGTGACCCAGTCGACGACGTCGCTACCCAGATTGGACACGACCAACGCGGCGATCACAGCGATCAGCGCTGCGAAGACGAGCAGCGCGATCACGCCACCGGAGACCCTGCTGCGATACAGGGTGGCGACGGCCTTCGAATCGACCAGTTTCGGACCGACCTTCAGGCGCGTCATCACCGCCGACGGGTTGGTGTCGCGGCGGCCTTGATCGAAGAACTCGTCGAGGGAGACCGTGCTGCCCACCGTGACGACGAGCGCCGCACCGTGATGGTCGACGAGAAGCAGCGCGAGGTCGGTGGGGGTACCCGCCGCGGGAAACGTCATCGCACCGATCCCGAGATCCTGGATGCGCTCGAGTCCGGGGGCGTGTCCGTCCGGGTCGGCGGGCAGGACCACCTCGGCACCGGACTGAAGGGTTGCGGTACCGATGCCATCCGGGTCGCCGATGATCAGGTCCGGTCGATAGCCGGCCTTGGTCAGGGCATCCGCACCGGAGTCGACGCCCACCAGGATGGGTGAGTATTCCTTGATGAAGGGCCGCAGGTTCTTCAGATCCTGTACATGGTCGGGTCCTCCCGTGACCACCACGACGTGCCGATCCTGCAGGTCGAGATCGATCTCGGGGATGCCCACCCCGTCGATGAGCAGCGGACTCTCCGACCGGATGAATTCGATGGTGTTGCCCGAGAACGCCTCGAGGTGATCCACCAGGCCGGTCTTCGCCTCGATCATGCGATCGGAGATCTCGGCTTCGGTCTGTTCCTCGCCTTCTACGAGCAGACGTTCCCCGGCATAGATCCCGCCCTCGTGCAGCCGGATCTTGGCGCCGTCCTTGACCTTCTTGAACAGGTCCGAGCCGACACTGTCGATCAGGACGATGTCGTTGGCGACGAGGACTTCCGGGCCGAGGTTCGGGTATCGACCGGAAATCGACGCCGAGGCGTTGACGACAGCGGAGACCCCCGCTTCGACGAGGCGTCGGCGGTGACCCGATCGAGGTCGACTGCGTCGAGGATGACGATGTCGCCGGGGCCGACCCGGCGTACCAGTTTCGCGGTGTTCTTGTCGACCCGGGCGATACCGCTCACTCCGGGCAGCGTTTCAGTGTTGCGGGACAGCAGCGCCGGCATCTTCATGGTGAGAATGATGCTCCTGAGGTGCGATGCGATTGTGGAGGCGCGCCGGACGACGCGGGGTTTCACCCAGCTTCACCCCGCGACGACAGCGGCCCTGGTCAGCACTCCCGCTCGGCGTGCGCCATGGCAAGCAATTCCTCCGCGTGCGCTCGGCCGGTTTCCGTGTCGTCCAGCCCGGCAAGCATCCGTGCCAGTTCGGTGACCCGTTCGGTATCGGTCAAGGTGCGCACACCACTGCTCACGACACCCGCCGCATCGTCGACCTTGTCGACCACCAGATGGGTGTCTGCGAAGGCGGCGACCTGTGGTAGGTGCGTGACCACGATGACCTGGTGTGTGCGCGAAAGCCTCGCCAGACGGCGGCCGATCTCCACCGCGGCACGGCCACCGACACCGGCATCCACTTCGTCGAACACCATGGTGGCGCCACGCTCGGAGGCGGCGAGAACCACTTCGAGTGCCAGCATGACCCGCGACATCTCACCACCCGACGCACTGCGTGCGATGGGCAGGGCCGGCGCACCGGCATGAGCGGCGAGCCGGAACTCGACGTCATCGACGCCCGACTCCCCCGCGTGCAACGTACGGTCGCCCACGGGAAGAGGAGCGGAATCTCCCGTACCGGCCTCGCGGTCGCGTACGTGCACATCGAGCACTGCACGACCCATCGCGAGCCCGGCGAGTTCTTTGCTCACCGCCTTCGCGAGCTTGGTGGCCGCCTTACGTCGCGCCGTCGTCAGCGCACCGGCCGCGTCGGCGGTCGCCGTGGCTTCACTGTCCACTTCGCCTGCGAGTTTCTCGAGCGCCTCGGACGACACGTCGAGTCGCGACAGTCGTTCGCGCGCATCGTCCGCCCAGTCGAGCACCCCGTCGATGTCGGCTGCGTACTTGCGGGTGAGAGTCTTCAGTTCGGCCTGACGAGTCAGCAGCGATTCGAGTGCACCTTGGTCGGACGGAAGATCGCCCAGATAGCCGGAGAGGTCCGCGGTCACATCGGTGATGACCGTGATGGCCTCAGCCAACCGCGGCCCGAGTTCGCGCAACGCCGGATCGTCGCAGCCCTCGACGCGGGACCGGGCTTCACCGAGCAAGTCCAAAGCGGACGCGGCCTCTCCGGCGTCGGCACTGTCGTATCCGGCCAGCACGCCGTGTGCAGCCGCAGCCGCCTCACGCAGTGAGTCGAGATCCGACAGGCGTAGGACGTCGGCGACGATCTGTGCGTCCTCGCCTCGCTCAGGAGCGACCGAGTCGATCTCGTCCAGCCCGAACTGCAATCGGTCCGCTTCCTGGGCCAATTCGCGTGCCCGGTTCGTGCGGTCGAGGAGTTCGCGCGGGCATCGAGCCACCGCCGCCGATGCGTGCGGTATCGCTCTCGCAGCGCCGTGATCGTCTTGCCGCCGAATCGGTCGAGGGCAGCACGCTGCTGGTCGGGACGCAGCAGCCGAAGCTGATCGTTCTGGCCGTGCACCGTCAGGAGCGGATCGGTGAACTCGGCAAGCAACCCGACCGGGATGCTGCGGCCCCCGAGGTGCGCTCGGGACCCCCGTCGCTGTTGACGGTGCGCACCGCGATGATGCTGCCGTCGTCGTCGCGTTGTGCCCCTGCCGATTCGAGCAGTCGCGCCACTTCCTTCTCGACGTGACTGTTACCCCCGTCGACGCTGAAACGGCCTTCGACGACGGCGCGCGACGCTCCGACCCGCACCCGTGCCGAGTCGGCGCGCACGCCGGACAGCAGGTGCAGGCTGGTCACAACCATGGTCTTGCCGGCACCGGTCTCGCCGGTCAGTACCGTCAAGCCTCCGTCGAACCGGGCACTTGCCTCGGTGATCACACCGAGGTTGTCGATCCGGATCTCTGCGAGCACCTAGAGTTTCCTTCCCCGCCAGCCCTTCACCGGAAGTTCGAACTTGCGCACCATCCGATCCGCGAACGGTGCCGAATCCAGCCGTACCCATCGCACGGGATGTTTCCCTCGGACAACCTCGAGGCGGCCTCCGGCCGGGAGCTCGAGCGTGCGGCGACCATCGCAGAACACCAGCCCGGCGTGGCTTCCCGCGAGGGTCTCCACCGCGATGATCGATTTCGGGCTGGTCACGAGCGGACGTGCGAACAACGCGTGGGCGTTGCTCGGGATCACAAGTAGGGCCTCGAGTTCCGGCCACACAATCGGCCCACCCGCGGAGAACGCGTAGGCCGTCGACCCTGTCGGGGTGGCGATGAGCACGCCGTCACCGCCGAAGGACGACACCGGACGTCCGTCCACTTCGAGGACCACTTCGAGGACACCTAGGCGCGATTGGTTCTCGAGGCTGGCCTCGTTGAGTGCCCACCCGCGGTCGACGATCACGTCGTCGACGCGAATCGTCACGTCGAGTGTCATCCGGTTCTCGACCGAGTACTGCCGTCGCACCACCTGGTGCAGGGCTTCTTCGAGATGGTCGGCCTCAGCCTCGGCGAGGAAGCCGATCCGGCCCAGATTGATGCCGAGAACCGGCACAGACGCGTGTTGTGCGAGCTCGGCTGCACGCAGGAAGCTACCGTCGCCGCCGAGAACGATGACCATCTCGCATCCGGCAGCCGCATCTGGACCCGATTCGACGATCCGGATCATGCCGCCGGGAACTTCCACTGCTCCGGTGCTGATCGCTTCGTCCTCGAGGATGCGCAGGACGATCCCGGCATCGCCGAAGAGTTTCGCGACCCGCTGCGCGGTTGCGGCGATCTCCTCCCTGCCCGAGTGCGACACGAGCAGAACCTCGCGGCCCTGCGTCCCGGGCGTCGATTCGCCCGACCCTGTTGTCACTGAGGTCCTTCCTGCACCGCTTGCTCGATGAGTTCGACCACGCTCGGGTCGAGGTCTCCCGCTTCCGGCTCGCCCGCCCGAAGCCACAGGAAGTACTCGACATTCCCCGATGGGCCGGGCAGGGGGCTGGCGACCGCCCCCAGCGTGCGGAGCCCGAGTTTACGGGCGTCGCGTGCCACGTCCAGCACTGCTTCGGTCCGCAGTGCCGGGTCGCGTACGACACCGCCGCTGCCGACGCGCTCCTTCCCCACTTCGAACTGTGGTTTGACCATCGGGAGCAGGTCGGCGCCCGGGACAGCGCACCGGACGAACGCCGGAAGAACCAAGCGCAGCGAGATGAACGAGAGGTCTGCCACGACGACGTCGACCTGTCCCCCGATCGTCTCTGCGTCGATACTACGTACATTCGTTCGATCGATCACGTGGACGCGTTCATCGGACTGCAGTCGCCACACGAGCTGCCCGTATCCGACGTCCACCGCGGCGACCGCGGATGCGCCCTCATGGAGCAGCACGTCGGTGAATCCACCGGTCGACGCGCCGGCGTCGAGGCAGCGGCGGCCAGCGACCTGCAGGCCCGAGGGAGTGAACGCCTCGAGTGCACCGAGCAGCTTGTGCGCACCTCGCGACGCCCACGACACCTCATCGGCAACGTCGTTGACGATCAGTGGGGTGTTTGCCTCCACCGCCGTCGCCGGTTTCGTCGCCACGGTTCCGGCGATGAGCACCCGGCCCGCCGCGATCAGTTCGCTTGCGTGCTCGCGGGAGCGCGCCAAACCACGGCGCACCAACTCTGCATCGACCCGTGCTCTGCGCGCCATGTCAGATCTTGTCCACGGTCGACAATGCCTGGACGAGCACCTCGTGTGCCTGCTCGAGCAGCTGTGTCTGTCGGCCGATCGCAGCGGCAGGATCGCCGACGGAATCTTCCTCCCGGACGCGCGCAAGCAGGCGGTCGACCTCGATGTGCACAGCATCGGGGTCGACGCCAGGGCCGGCGCTGGAAGGTGTTCTCCTGGACGTGGAATCGGCATGCTCATCGCCGACCACGCTAGCCCATGATCGATGCGACGGACACATCGCACAGCCGGTGTCAGGCGGTCGGAACCCACTGGGCCACGATACGGCGGGCGACTGCGTCCAGACCCACGATGGTACCGAAACCCGGGTGGGCCCACGCAATGTCGAGGACGCCCCGCAGCGCCGCCATGGATTCGTCTCCGGTGCCCACCGTGCAGTCTCCGTGTGGCGTGGATGTCAGGTGCAGATCGCCACCGTCGACGGCGACCGTCCACCCCTTCCCTGGCTCCACACGCAACTCCGATGCCGCCGCGTCCAGGCATTCCAGGGACGAGGCGACATAGGTGGGCCGCTGATGGGAGGGTGCACGCAGCAGATCCTCGATGGTGCTCACTCCGGTCAGTACCAGCAGCGAATCGACGCGACTGCGTTCGCACCCTCGATATCGGTGTCGAGCCGATCACCGATGACGAGAGGGCGATTCGCAGAAGAGCGGCGGATCGCATCCTCGAGCAGGGGTGCCGCGGGCTTCCCGGCGACGATCGGTGTGCAGCCGGTGGCAGATTCCAGTGACGCGACCATCGAGCCGTTACCGAGGACGAGACCTCGCTCGGTCGGGAGCGTGGAATCGACGTTGGTCGCCACCCACAAGGCTCCCGCCCGGATGGCGAGCGTCGCCTCGGCGAGGATGCGCCACCCGGTGTCGGGAGAATGACCCTGCACGACCGCGACCGGCTGCACGTCCGCCGTCCGGACCGGTTCGAGCGACACCGCGGCGATTTCCTCCGCAAGCGCATCCGTACCGACCACCAGAACTTTCGATCCGGTGGGGATACGTTCGGACAGGAGGCGAGCGGCAGACTGCGAGCTCGTCACCACCGAATCGATGTCGGCGACGAATCCGAGCTCGTGCAGATGCTCCGCGACCTCGAGCGGACGCCGGCTGGCGTTGTTCGTCACATACAGCATGCGATCGGCGCCGCTGAGTGCGTCACGAGCTCCCGGGATTGCCTCCGCTCCCCGGTAGACGGTGCCGTCGAGATCGAGCAGCAGCACGTCGTACTGGGAGCGCAGGGTCTGCGAGCTCACAGGTTGTCTCCGGTGAGCTCGTCCACCCGGTCCTCTGCGTCGGTGACGCCCTCGAGATCGGCTGCCGCCGAATGCAGGAACCATTGCAGGCCTTCATCAGTACGACCGGCCGCCACCAGCGCATCTGCATAGGCGTAGAACAGGCGTGCCGCCGGGGTACCCGTCCGATCCGGATCGAGATCGGGCGTCTGCAAGGTCACTACCGCTTGATCGATCTGACCGAGATCCATACGCGCACCTGCGACGACGATGCGCAACTCCGACGCCTCGTCACCGCTCAGCTTGCGCGCATCCTCACTGCGGCCCAGTTCGACAGCCTTTTCGGGACGGCCGAGCCCGCGTTCACAATCGGCCATCACGGCCAGTAGGCCGGTTCCACCCGACATCCGGCGTGCGGCGCGCAGCTCGGACAGAGCTTCGGCCCACTCCCCGGCGTGGTAGGCCGTGATCCCCGCCGCTTCACG
>BBEG01000194.1 GCA_001312645.1 Rhodococcus sp. JCM 9791 | reverse complement strand
CCCGTCCGGTCCACGCGACCGAGTTGCTGCCCGAACGTGCACTCCTGGGCGACCCGGGTGCGATCACAGCGCTCGAAGACGACGTCGTGGCTCCGCTCGCGGCCGCCGGTTCGGCCCTGTCCGACACCTTGGACGCATACCTCGACAGTGGCGGTGCTGTCGAGTCCTGCTCCCGAAAGCTGTTTGTTCATCCAAATACTGTCCGGTACAGGTTGAGGCGAATCACTGAGGTAACGGGTCGGGACCCGACAAATCCGCGTGATGCGTACGTGCTCCGAATCGCGGCAACCGTTGGTCGTCTGGCACAAAGTCATAACGAACTCCGATCCCCCACACCACCAGTCACTCGGTTCACAATTCGCGAACAGGACACGTAACGGTTACGGGCGGGCGTCCGATGGGGAACGCCGACGTGGGAATTTGTAGGAACCCTACAAATCCTGCTCCCACCTTTCATCCCCACCGACATCTCGGAGGAGTGCCTTCAGGGTGTTCTCTGATCATCGTGATTTCGCTGCTTTCCCCCGGTCAGGTCTCAGACACCAGGAATGCTGGCTCCGTGGTTGGAGCAGGCCGGCGCTCGCGATCGAATCGAGCTCTGGTCGAAGGCGTCGGGGCTCGACCTCGAACGTCTCGGCACCACCGCCACCGCCGAAGAGATCACCGATACCGCAGTAACCCAGCCGCTCGTCGTCGCGACGGCGCTTCTGGCGTTCGAGGCGTTGGAAGCACGCGGCCTGATCGGTGCAGACACGATCTCCGCCGGCCATTCCGTCGGTGAGCTCGCTGCCGCCGCCGTCGCCGGAGTGATCACCGCCGACGAGGCCGTCGGGCTCGCTGCGATCCGCGGCGTGGAAATGGCCAAGGCATGCGCTCTCGAACCGACGGGGATGTCCGCCGTCCTCGGCGGCGCCGAGGACGAGGTGCTCGCCCGGCTCGAAGAACTCGATCTGACACCCGCGAACGTGAATGCGGCAGGCCAGATCGTCGCTGCAGGACGCCTCGATGCGCTCGAGGAACTCGCAGCGAACCCGCCCGCGAAGGCACGCATCCGGTCACTCCCTGTGGCCGGCGCCTTCCACACCCGTTTCATGCTCCTGCGCAGGATGCCGTCACAGCAGCAGCGGCGAAGATCACACCCAGTGATCCGACCCGTCCACTGCTGTCCAACTTCGACGGCGCACTCGCCACTTCCGGAACCGATGCACTCGACCGGATCGCGGCGCAGGTCACCCGACCTGTCCGCTGGGACCTGTGCACCGCGTACCTGAAGTCCGCTCAGGTTTCCGCCGTGGTGGAACTGCCGCCGGCAGGAACGCTGGTGGGCATCGCCAAGCGTGAGATGCGCGGCACCCCCAACACGGCACTCAAGACTCCGGCCGACATCGACACGTTGGCCGAAACACCGGTTCTCGGTTAGGTTGCTGCGCGCGCCGTGCGCGCAGTACGAGAACCTCAAGAACTCCGGGACATCCCGGGCACCGGGACGGACATCCGTACGGACCGGTTTCACACGACCCAGTCGACAAACCCAAGAAGGGAGCCACGCAGTGGCCCACACCCAGGAAGAAATCATTGCCGGCGTTGCGGAGATCATCGAAGAGGTCACCGGTATTGAGCCCTCCGAGGTGACCATCGAGAAGTCGTTCGTGGACGACCTCGACATCGACTCGCTGTCCATGGTCGAGATCGCCGTGCAGATGGAAGACGCATACGGCGTGAAGATCCCCGACGAGGACCTCGCGAGCCTGCGCACCGTCGGCGATGTCGTCGCCTACGTCCAGAAGCTCGAGGCCGAGGGCGTTCAGGCCACCAACGACGGCGAATGAGCACTCCCGTGACCTCCCCTTCTCCTCGAACGCTACGAAACGTCGTCGTCACGGCTCTCGCGACAACGACGTCGATCGCAGGTGATGTGGATGCCACATGGAAGGGCCTCCTCGCCGGCGAGAGCGGGATCGGCACTCTCAGCGGGTTCGTCGACGAATTCGACCTTCCCGTCCGCATCGGTGGCACGCTGAAGGTCGACCCCGACGAGGCGCTGTCGCGGGTCGAGATCCGGCGGATGAGTTTCGTCGAACGGCTCGCACTCACCCTCTCTCGTACGGTGTGGTCGAACGCCGGCAGCCCGGAAGTCGACCAGGACCGTCTCGGTGTCGTCATCGGCACCGGGCTCGGTGGCGGCGATGCCTCATCGACGCGTCGACAAGCTCCGTGACGGCGGGTACCGCAAGGTGTCGCCATTCGTGGTGCAGATGGTCATGCCCAACGGTCCGTCGGCCACGGTGGGTCTCGAACTCGGTGCACGCGCGGGCGTCCTGACTCCCGTCTCGGCATGCTCGTCGGGATCCGAGGCCATCGCGAACGCCCACCGGATGATCGCGATGGGCGACGCCGACATCGTCGTCACCGGCGGTGTCGAGGGACGACTCGATGCGGTTGCCACCGCCAGCTTCGCGATGATGCGCGCGCTGAGCACCCGCAACGACGACCCCCAGGCAGCTTCCCGACCATTCGACAAGGACCGCGACGGATTCGTCTTCGGCGAAGCCGGCGCACTGATGATCCTCGAGTCGGAGGAGCACGCCAAAGCGCGTGGCGCGACGATTCACGCTCGCGTCCTCGGCTCCGGCATCACGTCGGACGGGTTCCACATCGTGCGCCCGATCCGGAAGGTACGGGCGCAGCCCGTGCGATGACCCGCGCAATCGAGACCGCCGGGTTGTCCAAGTCCGACATCGGGCACGTCAACGCTCATGCGACGTCCACCCCGATCGGAGACATCGCCGAGGCCAAGGCCATCGGCGCAGCGGTGGGAAAGCACGCCGCGATCTACGCACCGAAGTCCGCACTCGGTCATTCGATCGGCGCTGTCGGTGCACTCGAGGCAGTACTCACGGTTCTGGCCCTGCGTGACGGAGTCATTCCTCCCACGCTGAATCTCGAGAACCAGGATCCAGATATCGACTTGGATGTGGTGCACGGAGAACCGCGCTACGCACAGATCGATTTCGCGTTGAACAACTCGTTCGGTTTCGGTGGGCACAACGTCGCCATCGCGTTCGGTCGGGCCTGACCCGACCGGCATACGCCGCGCACGCGGTGGGGGTTCTGATCCGGGACCTCCACCGCACCCACCCACCGCGTTTCGCCCGAGGAGCACCCGATGACAATTCTGGATCCAGCCACCCAGCGCGACAGCGCAGTGGACCCCCGCGATCCGCTGGCCCGCCTCGAGAAGCTGTTCGATCCGGGATCGGTGGAACTGCTCCACCCACGCGACAACTCCGGTGTCCTCGCCGCGGTAGGTCGCATCGACGGTGTGCGCACCGTCGCCTACTGTTCGGACGCGACCGTCATGGGTGGTGCCATGGGCGTCGAAGGGTGCCGGCACATCGTCCACGCGATCGACACTGCGATCGACAACGAACATCCCATCGTCGGGCTGTTCCATTCCGGCGGTGCACGCCTCGCCGAAGGCGTCGAGGCACTCCACGCAGTCGGCCTCGTCTTCGAAGCAATGGTCCGCGCATCGGGACACATCCCCCAGATTTCCGTCGTCCTCGGCTTCGCCGCGGGCGGCGCCGCCTACGGGCCGGCCCTCACCGACATCGTCATCATGGCTCCGGAGGGCCGCGTGTTCGTCACCGGCCCCGATGTGGTGCGAAGCGTCACCGGTGAACAGGTCGACATGGAGTCGCTCGGCGGACCCGACACCCACACCAAGAAGTCCGGTGTCGCGCACATCGCGGCCTACGACCAGGAGGATGCGCTCCATCGCGCACGCCGCCTCGTGTCGATGCTCGCGGAGCAGGGCGAGTTCGATGTTGCTGCCGCCGAGCTCGGAGACACCGACCTCCGTGCACTGATGCCCGAGTCCGTGCGTCGCGCATACGACGTGCGGCCGATCGTCCACGAGCTGCTCGACAACGTCGAAGGCGAATCGAGCTTCGAAGAGCTCCAGAGCGGCTGGGCACGCAGCATCGTCACAGGTTTCGGGCGCTCGGCGGTCGCACGGTCGGTGTCATCGCCAACAACCCTCTGCGCCTCGGCGGCTGCCTCAATTCCGAGAGCGCCGAGAAGGCGGCCCGGTTCGTGCGCATGTGCAATGCATTCGGCGTACCGCTCGTAGTGGTCGTCGACGTTCCCGGTTATCTGCCGGCGTGAGCCAGGAGTGGGAGGGCGTCGTTCGACGAGGAGCCAAGCTTCTGCATGCCTTCGCGGAGGCCACGGTGCCACGCGTGACGCTCGTGACCCGCAAGATCTACGGTGGCGCCTACATCGCTATGAACTCGCGTGCGCTGGGCGCAACCGCGGTGTTCGCATGGCCGGAGTCGGAGGTCGCTGTCATGGGCGCGAAGGCCGCGGTGGGAATCCTGCACAAGAAGGCCCTCGCCGCTGCACCGGACGACGAGCGTGAGGCATTGCATGATCGTCTCGCGGCCGAGCACGAGGCGCTGGCCGGCGGAGTCGGCCGAGCGATGTCGATCGGCGTGGTCGACAAGATGATCGAGCCGTCGAAGACCCGCAGCACACTTGCGGCAGCCCTCGCCGCCGCACCGTTGCGTCGCGGCCGGCACAAGAACATTCCGCTGTAGCTCCTCCACGCGTGACGCGGGGCCTGCCATCCGTAGATGGCAGGCCCCGCGTCACGCGCGTATCGCTGACGAACCTCGATCAACCGACGTCGCGGCGAAGCAGGTCACCTGCGCGCCGTCGTCTCCGCTGCGGTAGGGCTCGAGTTCGTCGTCCCACGCGGTGCCCAGGCATCGGTGGATCTCGCCCTCGACGTCAGCGGAGGCCAGCATCGCCCGCAGGCGCATCTCGCCGATCACGACATCGCCGTTCGCACTTGTATTGCCACGCCACAGTCCCAGCTGCGGCGCATAGCTGTACCGCTCACCGTCGACACCCTCACTCGGGTTCTCGGTGATCTCGAACCTGAGCATGGGCCACACCCGCAGCGCCTCGACCAACCGCGCCGCGGTACCGACTGGGCCGGTCCACTCCACCGAAGTGCGCAGCTGACCCTCGCCGGCGGGCTGCCCCGTCCACGTCAAATCGGGGCGGCTGTCCAATGTGGACGCCAGCGCCCACTCGATGTGCGGACACACCGCAGCCGGCGACGAATGGACGTAGACCACCCCGGTCGTCGCATCCGCGAACTGGTTCGATGCGCGCATACATTCACCTCCGATCAGACGAGGACGTCTTCCCCAACGACCTCTTCACAAAGGTGATGCAATGCGACTATCCGACAGTGTGCCGGTGTTGCGCCTGTTTCGCTAGCGAACGGCAGAGGTTTTTGTGATTTCCCCCAGTACCGCATCATTGAACTCGGCCCACAGGGCTTCGCCCACTCCCCGAATGCCCGATTTGTGAGTACTACGCAGGCAGTATCGATTTCGGGGTCGACCCAGAGAAATGTGCCCGATTGACCGAAATGACCGAAAGTCCTCGGGGAATTTCCGGTTCCTGTCCAATGCGGATTCTTCTTCCCCCGTAGTTCGAAACCGAGACACCAGTCATTCGGTTTGAACATTCCGTATCCCGGCACGATTCCATTCAGTCCCGGAAACTGCACCCGAGTTGCGTCGTCGAAGGTCTGCGGCGACACGAGGACAGGCTCAACAGCTCCGCGGCAAAGCGGATCAGGTCTTCCGTCGACGAATTCGCGCCGTGGCCCGCCGACCCGGTCAGCGTCGACGACCGCATCCCGAGCGGTTCGAACACGGCCTGGTGGAGATAGTCGTCGAATCCGATTCCGGTCTCGGTCTCGACGAGGTCCGCGAGAACCTCGAAACCGGCGCTCGAGTAGATGCGCTTGCGCTCCGGCTCGGCCTGGACGGTCCGGTCACCGAATGCGAGCCCCGACGCGTGCGAGAGGAGATGCCGCACCGTCGACCCCGGAGGGCCTGCGGGCTGGTCGAGCTCGACCGCACCTTCTTCTACGGCCACGAGAAGCGCGTACGCCACCAGGGGTTTGGTCACGGAGGCGAGCGGATACACCTCGGCGAGATCACCAACGGACCCGACAACGCCGCCGTCGCGAGTGAGTATCGCGCCGGCGGCGTGACCGACGGGCCAGTCGGAGATCAGAGAAAGGCTGTGCACCAGAACAGACTACGGGGGCACCCGATCAGACTACGAGACCCGGTATGTGCCGCATCGTCACCAGTCGGCTTCGGTGTACTGGATGACACCGCGGATGTTCTTGCCGTCGAGCATGTCCTTGTAACCGTCGTTGATCTGCTCGAGACTGTACGTGCGCGTCACCATGTCGGCCAGGTTGAGCTGGCCCGACCGGTACAGATCCAGCAGGTTGGGGATGTCGACACGCGCGTTGCAGCCGCCGAAGATGTTGCCCTTGAGGTCCTTCTGCAGCATCGAGAACAGGAACGAGTTCAGTTTCACGTCCATGTCGGCCATGAAGCCCATGGCGGTGACGACACACTTGCCACCCTTCGCCGTCAGCGTCAGGGACGGATCAACGAGCTCACCCTTCATCTCACCGACCGTGATGATCGTCTTCTGGCACATCTTGCCCCAGGTGATCTCCATGATCGGCACGATCGCTTCTTCGATCGAGGCATACGTGTGGGTGGCACCGAACTTGAGTGCCTGCTCACGCTTCCACGGCACCGGTCGATCGCGAACACGTGGCGTGCACCGGACGCGACGGCGCCCTGCAGGGCACTCATACCGACACCACCGATGCCGATAACGGCCACCGAGTCCCCCGCCTTCACGTCGGCGATATGTGTCGCCGAACCCCAGCCGGTGGGAACACCGCAACCGACGAGCGCCGCGAGTTCGAACGGGATGTCCTTCTCGATCTTCACGACCTGGGTCTGATTGACCGTCATATAGGGAGAGAAGGTGCCGAGCAGGCACATCGGGATGACGTTCTCTCCGCGTGCCTGGATGCGGTAGCTGCCATCTGAGATCGATTGACCGCTGAGCAGTCCGGCACCGAGATCACACAGGTTCGACTGTCCGGACGCACACGACGGACACCGGCCGCACGCCGGAATGAACGACAGGACGACGTGGTCGCCCACCTCGAGCCCGACGACACCGTCGCCGACCTTGGTGATGACGCCCGATCCTTCATGACCACCCATCACCGGATAGGACGGCATCGGGGTCGCGCCCGTGACGATGTGGTGATCCGAGTGGCACATGCCTGCGGCTTCCATGCGGATCTGCACTTCACCCGCGATCGGATCACCGAGTTCGATCTCCTCGACCGACCACGCCTCGTTGAGCCCCCACAGCAGTGCACCCTTGGTCTTCATCTGGCTACGCCCTCCATCACATTGCAGCTTGTGCACGTGACACTAGCCACAAATCGAGAAAATTGGAACAGGTTCTACCGGAATTCTCCGCCATCTTCCCGAGCGTCGATCAGGACTCCTCGTTCGGTCGTTGCGCGGCATCGTTGCCCGACAGCAGTGCGCGCCATCGCGTCGCCCCACGGTGCACGAGGTGGGGAGTGACGCCGTAGGCACCGATCCGAACGGTGCACTCTCATTGTAGAGAATGGCATTTCCGTCTAACGTGAACATCATGCCGGTATGCGGCAAGAAGCGACGTGACGGCATCGGACAACGGAGGACGACATATGACGACGAAGGCGCTCGCGCCCGACGTATCCACATGGCCGGCGGAGGACCCGCAGCTGATCGGCAGTCGCTGCGACGACTGCTCGGCAACCACGTGGCCGGCACAACCCCGGTGCCCCCGCTGCAGCGGGGGCAACATCTCGGAGTTGCTGCTCCCCCGCCGCGGGACTCTCGTGGCATGGACATCTCAGGGGTTCGTCCCCAAGCAGCCCTACGCAGGCAGTGAGACCGCCGAGAATTTCGAGCCGTTCGCCTTCGGCCTCGTCCAGCTGGGCGATGTGGTCCGCGTCGAGGCCCGTATCACCGAGAACGATCCGGCGAAGCTGAAGCCCGGCATGGAACTCGAACTGACGTTCGTGCCCTTCTACACGGACGCCGAGGGAACAGACATCGTCACCTGGGCGTTCGCGCCGATCTGATCCACCTACACCCGATCGAGGAGTCCAAAGAACTATGAACGACGTTGCCATCATCGGTGTGGGCCTTCACCCGTTCGGCAGATTCGGCGCCAAGTCGGCCATCGAGATGGCCGCAGACGCAATCCAGCTCGCGCTCGAAGACTCGGGCGTGGCATGGAAAGACATCCAGTTCGGCATCGGCGGCAGCTACGAGGTGGACAACACCGACGCCGTTACCCGCCTGGTGGGTCTGACCGGCATTCCCTTCACCAACGTGTTCAATGCGTGCGCCACATCGGCCAGCGCGATCGAGCAGACCGCCGACGGTATCCGTTCGGGGAAGTACGACATCGGTATCGCTGTCGGCACCGACAAGCACCCTCGCGGCGCCTTCACCGCCGACCCCGCGATGCTGGGCCTTCCGGCCTGGTATGCCGAGAACGGCCAGTTCGTCACCACCAAGTTCTTCGGTATGAAAGCCAACCGGTACGCCATCGACCATGACATCTCGCACGAGACCTTGGCCCGAGTCGCCGCGAAGAACTACCGCAACGGCGGCAAGAACCCGAAGGCGTTCCGCCGCACCGAGTTCAGCATCGACGAGATCCTGTCGTCGCCGATGCTGAACTATCCGCTGACCGCGAAGATGTTCTGCGCCCCCGACGAGGGGGCCGCTGCGGTCATCATGTGCCGCGGCGACCTCGCGGCGAAGTTCTCGTCGAACAAGCCCGTATACCTGCGGTCGACGGCGATCCGCACCCGCACATACGGCGCCTACGAGGTGCACGCTACGTGGGCGGCAATCGAGGAGGACGTCTCTCCCACCGTGTACGCAGCGAAGGCCGCGTACGAGGCTGCGGGAATCGGCCCCGAGGACGTCGACGTCGCACAGCTGCAGGACACCGACGCCGGCGCAGAGGTCATCCACATGGCCGAGACCGGGCTGTGTGCCGATGGCGACCAGGAGAAGCTGATCGCTGAGGGCGCCACCGAGATCGGCGGATCACTGCCCGTGAACACCGATGGCGGTCTCATCGCCAACGGAGAGCCCATCGGCGCGTCGGGCATCCGCCAGGTGCACGAACTCGTCCACCAGCTCCGCGGCACCGCCGGCGAACGTCAGGTTCCCGGTAGCCCGCGAGTCGGCCTCGCGCAGGTCTACGGCGCTCCGGGAACTGCGGCGGCGTCGATCCTGTCGCTCTGACACCCGACGCCGATGACGAGCAATAAGCGGTAGAGGACGGGTCGCCCACGAGAACACTGTGGGCGACCCGTCATCACTGTGGTCGTCCGGCGAGCGCAGTGTTCCAGAACTTCGCGTAACGATCCTCGCGCCGAAGCAGTTCGTCGTGGGTGCCTCCTCTTCGATTCGTCCGCCGTCGAGGAAGACGATGTGGTCGGCGTCTCGGACGGTCCGCAGCCGGTGCGCGACCATCACCACCGTCCTGTCCGTCATCAGTCGCTCGACACCTTCCAGGACAGCGGCCTCATTCACCGGGTCCAGCGCGGATGTCACTTCGTCCAGCAACACGATGGGGGCATCCTTCAGCAGAGCACGCGCAATCGAAACGCGCTGGCGCTCGCCACCGGACAACTGTGCACCGCCCTCGCCGACCTTCGTCGCCCACCCTTCGGGAAGTCGCTCGACGACTTCGTCCAGTCGGGCAGCGGTCGCTGCTGCGCGCACATCGTCGCCACTCGCATCGGAGCGACCGAGAAGTACGTTCTCCTCGATCGTCCCGTCGAAGAGATACACATCCTGGAAGACGATGGCGATCTTCGACATCAATTCCTCGGTGGCCATGTCCCGCACGTCCACGCCTCCAAGACGCACCGTACCCCCCTCGACATCGTAGAACCGTGCGATCAGGTGCAGCATCGTGCTCTTTCCGGCGCCCGACGGCCCGACGATCGCGAGCCGGCGGCCTTCCGGCACGGACACGGACACTCCGTCGAGCACCGTTCGGTCATCGTGCCCGAAGGTGACGGACTCGAAGGAGATCCCGTGTCCGGTCGCGCTGATGGGGTTGCTCGGTTCGGGCAGCGGCGCGGTGCGGAGGACCGCGTCCAGACGCG
>BBEG01000193.1 GCA_001312645.1 Rhodococcus sp. JCM 9791 | reverse complement strand
CCGATGACAGATCTCGCGCCCATCCTCGCGCAACGCTCCGAAGCGGTCGACGCGGAGTTCCGGCGTCTGTTCCCCACCACCCGCTCCTCGGGCGGGCGCGGTGTCGACTCCGACGGTTTCCATGCCGGCCGCGGCGCCGCCGAGAACGCATCGCTCGCGCCGGGACAGTCGCCGCTGGGTCACTGAGCCGCGCACACCGAGGTCTTTTTCGCGCGGTGTCACATTCTCGATCCGTGCGGTGTCCCATCACTGACACATACGACACGTCTGCATTTCGACACGACTGCATTGGGGCGAGAACATGAACAACACCCGATTCCACGTGGTGGTCGTCGGCGCCGGGTACGCCGGGGTCATGGCGGCGAACCGACTCCTCTCCGAGCACCCCGACGTCGCGGCGACGGTGGTGAATCCACGATCGGTGTTCGTCGAACGAACCCGGCTGCACCAGCATGCGGCCGCGACCGGTTCAGCGACACACCGCCTCACCGATCTGCTCCATCCCCGCGCCGAGCTGCGCGTGGGCACCGCCCTGCGGATCGACGACGGTGCAGTACTTCTCGGCGACGGATCGGTGCTGACCTGCGACGCCGTGGTCTACGCGGTCGGAAGCGGCCCCGCCCGGGTGGATATTCCCGGCGGCGAGCATGCGCATTCGGTATCCGACCTCGAATCCGCGTCGACGCTGCACACCGCGATCGAGGCGTTACCCGACGGTGCCGCGGTCACGGTCGTGGGCGCCGGATTCACCGGCATCGAAACCGTCACCGAACTCGCCGCGGCGCACCGGCGGCACCGCTACACCCTCGTCGGCGATCCGGGCCCGGATCTCCCCGACCGCACCCGCCGGTACCTGCGACACACCCTGACCGGATTCGGAATCGAGATCCTGGCGGGCGTAGCCGTCACCGAGATCACCGACGACGATGTGCACCTCGACGACGGAACCGAAATGCCCTCCGACCTCACGGTGTGGGCGGGGGGATTCTCGGTACCCGATCTCGCACGCCGCAGCGGGCTCGACGTCGACGCCAGCGGACGTCTACGCGTCGATGCCACCCTGCGGTCGACGAGCCGCAGCAACGTGATCGGCGTGGGCGACGCCGTCAGCATCGCAGACCGGCCCTACATCCGGATGAGCTGCAGGCCGCGATTCCGCTCGGCGTACACGGCGCCGGCACCGTGTGGGACGTACTGCAGGGTCGCGACCCCGAGCAACTGTCGCTCGGGTTCACCGCGCAGTGCATCTCGCTGGGTCGCAGCCGGGCCGCGCTGCAGTTCACCGCGTCCGACGACGCACCACGCGGCGCGGCGGTGAGAGGACGGCTCGCTGCACCAGTCAAGGAGGGCATCCTTCGTGGCACCATCTGGTTCATGCGACGCCAGGCACGCGGCCACGCCCCGTTCGTTCCGACAGGCCCCTCGCACGAGGAGGTGGTCGCGCAGTGACACCAGACGACACGTCGTCGGCCCGGGTGTTCACCGAGCACCGCGGCCTGTTGTTCTCCATCGCCTACGAGATCACAGGCAGCGTCGCCGACAGCGAAGACGTCCTCCAGGACAGCTACCTGCGGTTTGCGAAGGTAGATCCCGACACCGTGCAGGATCCGCGCGCATACGCGGCGCAGGTCGTCACGCGGCAGGCCCTCAATGCGCTGCGCTCGGCGCAGCGGCGGCGTGAGGAATACGTCGGGCCGTGGCTGCCCGAACCGCTCCTCACCGCAGCGGACGAAAGCGGCGCCGATCCGTCGACGAAAGTCGAACTCGCCGAATCGGTGTCGATGGCGATGCTGCTGGTGCTCGAAACATTGAGCCCGCTCGAGCGGGCGGTGTTCGTGATGCGCGAGGTATTCGGATTCGACTATGCACACATCGCCGACGCCGTCGACCGCACCGCTGCCTCCGTCCGGCAGATCGCACACCGCGCCCGCGACCACGTTCAGGAGCGGCGACGCCGGTTCACACCCGCAAGCGACGAGACCGACCGCGTGGTCGGTGAGTTCTTCGCGGCCGCGATGACCGGCGACCTCGACGGGCTGCTGCGGTTGCTCGCGCCCGACGCCGTGTACATCGCGGATGGCGGAGGGAAGGTCACGGCGGCGAAGGTGCCGGTCCACGGCGCGCAGAAGGTGGCGCGCCTGTTCTCCGGGCTCGCGCGTGTGGGGCTGCCGGACATCAGGATCGATGCCGCCGTCGTCAACACCGCTCCCGGTCTGATCGTGTATTCGCGCGGCGTCATCGATCTCGTATTCCTCTTCGAGATCGTGGACGGCCTGATCACCGGTGTGTATGCGGTGCGCAATCCCGACAAGCTGACCCGATTCGGGGCATCGGCCCGTCGTGACAGGCTGGTCGGATGCGGATGGAACGACTCGGACGCGGAGGTATACCCGGTCAGGTGCTCGACGCTCTCGGTGAGCGCGCACGGCGCCTCGGTGTACCTCCACCGGCGGCGATCACCGGATCGTGGTTCGGTGCCGCAGCGGTGATCGCACCGTCGCTCGACGCGGCGCCGGTGTCGGCCGCCGAGGCGTTCACCTGCCCGGACGCACAGGTCCGGGCAGGTGGTCCACACATCGGCGGCGGGTGGATCGGATACCTCGCCTACCCGGACACGACCACATCGCAGGCCCCCGCACTCCCCGCCGCAGCGGGCGGCTGGACCGACACCATCCTGCGTCTCGATCACGACGGGTGCTGGTGGTACGAAACTCTCACCGACAGAACATGCCCCGACTATCTGAGCCGCGCGGCACTCGATCTCGCAGACACTGTCGGCAAGACAGACACTCTCGACAACACAGCGATCCCTGAGCCACGCTGGGGCATCGACTGGTTCCTGCCCGACCGCGACACCCACCGACACGGCGTCGAGCAGTGCCTCGACGCCATCCGCGCGGGCGAGGTGTACCAGGCGTGCGTGTGCACCCGGTTCATCGGCGACTACACGGGCGATCCCCTCGCCTTCTTCGCCGACGCGATCACCCGCACGGGCCCCGCCCGCGCTGCCTATCTCGAAGGGCCGTGGGGTGCAGTGGCGTCACTGTCGCCGGAACTGTTCGTCTCCCGTCACGGTCACCGACTCGCCTCGAGCCCCATCAAGGCACCCTTCCACTGGACCGCGACCCCGACGAGCTGCGTGCGTCCGTCAAGGATGTCGCCGAGAACATCATGATCGTCGACCTGGTCCGCAACGACCTCGGCCGTGTGGCCGAACCCGGCAGCGTCACCGTGCCCGAACTCCTCGCCGTCCGGCCCGCACCCGGTGTATGGCACCTGGTCTCGACCGTCACCGCGACCGCCCGTCCCGGCGTGTCCACCCGCGATCTCCTGGATGCCGCGTTCCCGCCCGCCTCGGTCACAGGTGCCCGAAGACTCGCGCCCGTGAACTACTGCAGCGGTGGGAACCGTCGTCGCGCGGCATCTACTGCGGCACGGTCGGTATGGCGAGTCCGCTTGCGGGCACCGAACTGAACGTCGCGATCCGCACCGTCGAATTCGGTGCAGACGGAACCTGCGCACTCGGTGTGGGCGGCGGCATCACCATCGACTCCGCCCCCGCCGCCGAATGGCAGGAATGTCTCGACAAGGCAGCGAGCATCCTGTCTCTCAGCACACCTCGTCGCCGGGAAGCGGTAGCCCGAATCGCGGCAGGAGTTCGCTGAGCTGCCCTGCGGTTGCGGAGCTATCCGCTCGACCACCGTGTCGGGATCCAGGCTCCAGGTGCGCAACACGCCGTCACCGCCCGCGGCGATCACTGTGCCGTTCGGATGGAACATCACCTGCCACCGCCCCACCCCGGTATCGGTGATCGGTCCGCCCACGGCGCGCATGCCCTCGGGGTCCGACACATCCCACAATCGGACCGTACCGTCGTCGCTACCACTGACGACGTGCTCACCGTCGGGAGAGACCGACACCGAGTACACCGTGCCCGTGTGACCGCGCAGCGTCGTGTCGCGAGCGACGAAACCTCCTGTGTCGTCGCGGTCCCACACCACGACCTGATGATCGTCACCACCGGTGACGAGAATCGAACTATCGGGGGCGAAGGACGCACCGTTCACTCCTGCGGAGTGCCCCTCCGTGACGCTCACGGAGCGGGGCGCGGACCGGTCCGTGATGTCCCAGGCGTAGATCCGGCCGTCTGCGCTGGTCGCCACGAGACTGTGCCCGTCGGGGCTGATCGCGGCGTGCCGCACCAGGTTGGTCGGTCCGCCGAGTGGATCCCCCCACGGCTTCGGCGCTGCCGGATCCGACAGATCCCACAATTGCACCGAATAGTCGTCGTTGCCTGTGACCAGCGTCGTGCCCTCCGGACCGAATTCGAGGACCGAGGTGAATCGGGTGGAGAGCGCGAGCGGTCCGCCCAGTCGTCGCGGCGCCGCGGGGTCTGCCACGTTCCACAACTCGACGCTTCCCCCCGATGTCGCCGCCGTCGCCAGAACCTCACCCGACGGTGACAGTGCACTCATGTAGCCGCCGCCGAGCGGACGTGCGAGCTCGACCTCGCCGACACGGGACCACCCGCCCTCGTCGACGTGCCACAACCGGACGACCGAGTCGTAGCTTCCGGTGGCGACGACGTCGCCGGTCCGGTCGGTGACGGGCAGTGTCAACGGCGCCTCGGAGACGAACACGCGGCGATGCGGCATGGTCCAGATGCGCAGGTTCGCGTCCTGACCTCCTGTGATGATCGTGTCGCCGGTGGGTGTGACCGTCAGCGCTGGCACTCCGCCACCATGTCCCGTCAGTGCGGGCGTGAGCTCGTCGATCCGCTGGGTTTCCTTGTCCACCGACCACAGCTTCGCGGTGCCGTCCCACGACGCACTTGCAAGTGTGGTGCCGTCCGGCAGGAAGGACACGCTCCACACTCCGCCGGTGTGTGCCCGTACCGGTGTGCCGAGCAACTCGGTGCCCGCGGATCGGTGGTGTCGAACAGCCACAGCACACCGTCGTCGCTGCTCGCGGCCAGGAGGGTGCCGTCCGCGTTGAACCCGACGGAATGCGCGACATCACCGAATCCGGTCAGGGGCTCCCCCAGCGGGGACGGTGCCGAAGGTTCGGACACGTCCCACAGCCGTACCGTGCGGTCGTCGCTGGCGGTGGCCAGCACCGAACCGTCGGTGCGGAACGAGACCGTCCGCACACCGCCCTCGTGTCCGTGTATCCGGGTATCCGGGAATCGGCCGGTCGCGGGTGCCGAGGTGTCGAGGAGAACTACGGAGCCGTCGTCGTAGGGCACCGCCAGTGTCCGCCCGTCCGGACCGTATCGGACGTTGTGCACCGCGCCCGAACCCAGAACGCGATGGTCGAGCACCGGTCGCGGTGAAGCACGGTCGGACATGTCCCAGATCCACACACCTCCGTCGCCACCGCCGGCGGCGAGATAGCGCCCGTCCGGGCTGAACGATACCGACGCCATGTAGTTCGACGACGACACCAGCGGGTCGCCGATCGACGAGACGTCCCCCGCCAACGACCACAGTCGCACGGTGCCGTCGTCACTCGCCGAGGCCAACGTCGCACCGTCGGGCGAGACCGCGGTTCCGTAGATCGGCCCGGTATGCCCGACCAGGACGCGGGCCAGCGGCACCCCCTGCGTGGCGAGGAGTCGCGAGTAGCCACCTCGCTGTCGCCGTCGAGAGAAGTCGCGGCCAGCGCAAGGTGCGCCGATACCGTCGGATCGTCCGAGCGGGTCGAATCCGACAGCGCCACGACCTGCTGGAACTGCGCTGCCTTTCGTTCCTCGTCGGCCCGGTTCTTGCCGATCCACGCCAACCCACCCATGACCAAGGCGACGATCGTCAGCAGAACGAGCCCTGCCAGTGCTCCACCGCGGCGACGTCGCTGCCAATCGATCTGTCGCCGGGACGCCCGGAGGAACTCGCGAGCCGCCGGATTGACCGCGGCGAACGGCCGGTCCCCGGCCGCCGCGCCACCGAAACGCGCACCCTGTTCGGAGAGCAGATCCATCCGGCCGCGCTGATAGAGCATGCCCTTGTTGCGGTCGCTCTCGATCCAGTTCGCAGCGTCGGCTCGATCTGCTGACGTGACGCGGCGAACTGTCGATCCTCCTGGATCCACGACTTCAGACGCGGCCATGCCACGATCACCGCGTCGTGAATGAGTTCGACATGGCCCTCGCGGACGACGAGCACGCGCGCCGACACGAAATGGTCGACGACTCTCGCCGCGGCCGCGCGGTCCTCGCCTCCCACCGCGAGAAGCACAGAGAGCGGGCGGGCCATCTTCACGTCCGTGCCGGTGTTCGTCACGTAGACGAGGTGGACCATCATCGTCCGCACGATCTCGCGGTCGCGTTCGTCGAGACTCTCCCATGCACGTTCGGCGCCGGCAGCGATCGAACCGCGCACGCCGCCGGTCGCGCGATAGCCTGCCACCGTGAGCACACCACCGGCGCGTTTGTCCCACATCGTGTCGAGCAGATGTGACAACAGCGGCAGCTCGGTGCCGGTGATGTCCCCTGGCGCCAGCACGCCCAGGTCGTGGAGGATCAGGTCGACGAGTCCCGGTTCGAGTCGTACGCCGAGCAGCTTGGCCGGCGCGGCGATGACCTCGACGAGACCGTCCCGGTCCAACGGCTGCACGGCCTTGCTGCGACGTTCGAGCGCACGGGCGAGCGCCGGGTGCGTCACGGCCTGCTCGTAGAAATCGGAACGCATCGTTGCGACGACGTAGGCAGACGCATCGGTGTCTCCGGCCGTCGACATGTGTTCGAGCAACGTCAGGAAACGTGTGCGGTCGTCGGGATCGTCGCATTGGGTGAACAGATCCTCGAGCTGGTCGACCACGACCAGCAACGTCGAGACCGATGCCTTCTCCGCTTCGGTGGCCATCGCCTCGTGGACTGCTGCCCGATCGGCCGCGCTGTCGCCGGGTGCTTCTTCGAGTCCGGCGAGAGTCGGCAACGCTTCCATCAGACGGGCCACCGGTTCCGAGCCCGGGGTGAACACCACGGAGGCGCAGTCGCCGCCGCCGCACATCAACGGGATCAGACCGGCCTGGACGAGTGAGGACTTCCCGACGCCGGACGCACCGGTCACGATCACCGGTCCTCGACCGTGCGCCGCGACGACGGTGTCGGCCAGCATCCGCATGCTCCTGGTCCGGCCGAAGAACATCCGCGCGTCGTCGGCGCGATACGCCGACAGCCCCTTGTACGGGCGTGTGTCCGCGATCATCGTGAGTGACCTGTCCGTCGACCGGGCACCACCGGTCTCGCCACGCGCAGCCTTCCACCACGTCTCCCACTGTTTGAGGGAGTAGAGACCGGTGCCGGGGGCTCGGCGGTGAGTTCGCGGGCGTAGCGGATCAGTACGACGAGTACGGGGTGGACCGACTCGAAGCTCGCGGGCACACGCTTACCGCTACGCCAGTCGCTGATCCGCTGCACCGACACGGTGCGATCGCTTCCGACCGAGCGGGAGATCGCGGACGCACCCGACACGACTTTCTTCAGCGCGGGGCGTCCCGCGGCGGCGAACAGCATGAGGAGTTGGTCGGCGAAGAAGCGCCGCTGGTGTGCGCCCTGCGTCTCGTCCGCCCTCACGTTCCGTGCCCTTCCGATCTTCCTTCCGCGAGAGAATCGGCCCTCGAAAGTCCGCTGCGGAAAAATTCCTCACCATGTCCGAGCTGGGATGATACCTGTTCCGCGGGGATTTCGGATTGGAGAGCGTTGCCATGGGCGGAAAACTGATCACCACGCAAGGTCACCTTGCACCAGGCGGGTGTCCGCACCGAGTGGAACTGATCGAGGGGTAGTTCCATTCGGCGCGGGGAGCGCCTGAATCGGGAGAGCGACGGCCGGACGATCTACGATCGTCCGGCCGTCGCGTTTCTCGGTACCTACGTTCCGACTACGCGTTGTCGGGTTCTCGGGCCGGCGGCTCCCCCAACAAGTACGGGTCGCGGTCGAGGTACGCCTTCGTCTCCCGGGCGATCATCCCGGACAGGATGATCAGGCCGATGAGGTTCGGCAGCGCCATCAGGCCGTTCATCACGTCGGAGAAGTTCCACACCACCTGCAACTCGGTGGTCGCACCGATGAACACGACGACCACGAAGATGGCGCGGTACGGCACCACGCCACCGCGGCCGACCAGACGTTCGACGCAGCGCTCGCCGTAGTACGACCACCCGAGAATCGTCGAGAAGGCGAAGAAGACCACGGAAATCGCCACGATCCAGTGCCCCCATTCACCACCCAGACCGTCTGCGAACGCCGTGGAGGTCATCGCCGCGCCTCCTCACCCGACTTCCAGGCACCGGTGGTGATGATGACCATGCCGGTGAAGGTCACCACGATGATGGTGTCGATGAACGTCTGGGTCATCGACACCAGGCCCTGCCGCACCGGATGCGTCGTCCGGGCTGCCGCGGCTGCGATCGCGGCACTACCCATGCCCGACTCGTTGGAGAAGATGCCGCGCGCGACGCCGTAGCGCATCGCAGCCATGAACACCGATCCGATGAAACCGCCGGTCGCGGCGGTGCCGGTGAATGCGTCGCTGAACACCAGGCCGAGGGCTGCGGGAATCTCGCCGACATTGACGGCGAGCACGAGAATGCCCGCACCGACGTACAAGATGATCATGGCGGGCACGAACCCGGCGGTGACCCTGCCGATCGACTTGATTCCGCCCAGAAGCACAGCGGCGGCGAGCACTGTCATCACCGCGCCACTCACCCACGTCGGTACCCCGAAGGTGCCGTCCATCTGCGTCGCGACGGTATTCGCCTGCGTCATGTTGCCGATACCGAAACTCGCGAGGACCGCGAACACTGCGAACACCAGGCTCAACACCAGCCCGAACCTGTTCGGGATCGCGCGGGCCAGATAGTACTGCGGCCCGCCGCTCATCTCGCCCTTCGCATCGGTCTTGCGGTACTTGACCCCCAGGAACGCTTCCGAATACTTGCTCGCCATTCCGACCAGGCCGGTCACCCACATCCAGAACAACGCCCCCGGGCCGCCGAGGTAGATGGCCGTCGCGACACCGGCGATGTTGCCGACGCCGACCGTCGCCGCCAGCGCGGTGGTCAACGCCTGGTACTGGGAGATGTCGCCTTCGGCAGCACCGGGGTCGTTACGGGTGATCAACCCCAGTTTCAGGGCGGGCCCCAACTTGCGGAACTGCACTCCCCGGAGCCGGATGGTCAGAAGCAGGCCCGTTCCGAGGAGAAGCGGGATCAGGAGGAACGGGCCCCACACCACCCCGGCCACCTCGACGAGGAAATCGTTGACAACGTCCATGGACTTCTCCTGCTCGTCGACCGATGGCTGAATCCGATGGAGGAGAAGTGTAGGCCCGCGGTGGGTCGGTGCAGAGGTCAGACGCGCCGAGCGACCAGTACCGCGTCATACAGTTCTTTCTTCGACACGGCAGTCCCCGCGACCTGAGCACACGCATCCTTGAGCCGTATGCCCTCCGCGACCAGTTCTTCGACGTCGTCGACGAGGTCGGCAGGGTCACTGCTGCGCGGGGCAGCGCCTTCGAGCACGACGGTGATCTCACCCCGAACTCCGTCTGCTGCCCACTCCGACAGTTCGGCGAGGGTTCCGCGTTTGACCTCTTCGTAAGTCTTCGTCAGCTCGCGACACACCGCGGCGCGACGCTCCCCGCCGAGGACCTCGACGGCATCGGCGAGGCACGCGGCCAATCGGTGCGGGGCTTCGAAGAACACGGCGGCCCGAGGCTCGGTTGCGAGTGTCGCCAGCCAGGTGCGGCGCTGACCCTGCTTACGCGGCGGGAATCCGTCGAAGCAGAAACGTTCGACGGGCAGACCCGACAATGCGAGCGCGGTGGTGACCGCGGACGGGCCCGGCAGGCACGTCACGGGTAAGCCCGCCTCGACGCATGCGGAGACCAGACGATAACCGGGATCGCTCACCGACGGCATACCCGCGTCGGTGACGAGCAGCACCGTCCGGCCGCCTTCCATGTCGGCGATCAGCGCGGCGCCCGCGACACCTCCACCTGGTCGTAGAAGCTCACGACGCGGCCCGTGATGGTCACGCCGAGCGCAGAGGCGAGAGACCTGGTGCGGCGGGTGTCCTCCGCGGCGACGACGTCGG
>BBEG01000192.1 GCA_001312645.1 Rhodococcus sp. JCM 9791 | reverse complement strand
CGCCGGTCGAGGCGATGACGCGAGCGGTGAAGGTGGAGGCGTTCATGCCGTGCTCGGCGGCGGACACCCAGTAGGCGTCGATGGCCTCGACATGTTTCGGGTCGGGCTCGCCCTTCCAGCGCACCATGAAGCGTTCGGTGACGGTCTGCGCCTCGTCGACACGCTTCTGGGGTACGGCGGCTGGTAGATGCCGCGTGCCGACTGGGCGACGTACGACAGGGCCATCACTGCGGAGCGTGCGAGGTTGTCGCGGGCGGTCGCGTCGTCGATGTCGAGTAGCGGTTCGAAGCCCCAGATCGGTGCGAGCATCGCGAGGCCGGCCTGGACGTCGACGCGGACGTCGCCGGTGTGGATGGGCAGGGGGAACGGCTCGGCCGGGTGTAGTCCGCGGCCGAACTCTCCGTCGACGAGTAGCGACCACACGTCGCCGAAGGTCACGCTCTTACCGACGAGTTCTTCGATGTCGACACCGCGGTATCGCAGTGAGCCACCGTCCTTGTCGGGTTCGGCGATGTCGCTGGTGAAGGCGACGACGCCTTCGAGTCCGGCGACGAAATCTTCGGGTACGGACGCGTGTGATGCCATGACGGTGTGGCTCTCCTCGTTCACGTGCGGCCCGATCCGGGCGGCACTGCCGGTGGAATGAGTACGCAGTCTTGTGATCGGCCACTCATCCGGTCGTCGAAAAGGACTCTAGTCGCCCTCCACTCCGTCCGGCCGACCGGAGTGGAGGGCATGTGGAAATCGGCGCATGACCGGCTCGGAGCACGAAACCGAGGAGGGCCCGAGCATCCGGAGTAATCTCCACATCCGTGCAGCAGGATCCGCAGAACCCACTCGCGTCGATGCGGGTGAACTACATTCCCACCACCCCGGCGGAGGAGCTTCGGACATCGATCTCGGTCCCGAAGATCTCGACGCGGGCTGGCTCCCCTGTGCCCGACGCTGGCTGGCGGCCGCAGTGTCTGCGGGTGTACCCGAGCCCAACGCCATGGTCCTCGGCACCGTCGACGAACACGGGCACCCCGCGACCCGGACTGTGTTGTGCAAGGGAATCGAGGCCGACGGCGTCACCTTCTTCACCAACTACGGCTCCGACAAAGCCCGCCAGCTCGACGCCGTGCCGTACGCATCGGCGACGTTCGTGTGGCTTCCGCTGCATCGGCAGATCAGCGTCCGCGGCCCGGTCACCCGTGTCTCCGCCGAGGAGACGGAGGCCTATTGGCGGACCCGGCCGCGCGGCTCTCAACTGGGTGCGTGGGCATCGCAGCAGTCGCAGCCCATGCTTCGCGCGCCGACCTGGATCACGCGCTCGTCGAGGCCGGCGAGAAGTTCGGTGTCGAGGACGACATTCCCGTGCCCCCGTTCTGGGGCGGATTCCGGATTTCTCCGGACTTCGTCGAGTTCTGGCAGGGCCGGCCCAACAGGATGCACAACCGTGTCCGGACCCGTCTCGTCGACGGCAAGTGGCACACGCAACGGCTGCAACCGTGAGGCGGTTTCTCGCCGACACTGCGCCGCTACAGAACAAGGACTATGCCCGCCTGTGGTGGGCCGGTGTCGTGACGGTGATCGGTGCTCAACTGTCGGTGGTCGCGGTTCCCCAGCAGATCTATGAGATCACCCGTAATTCGGCGTACGTCGGCCTGACCGGTGTGTTCGGCCTGGTACCGCTGGTCGTGTTCGGGTTGTGGGGCGGAGCGCTCGCCGACGTCATGGACCGCCGCACACTGCTGACGATCACGTCGGTCGGCCTCGGCGGTACGTCGTTGCTGTTGTGGGCCCAGGCCGCGGCCGGGCTGAACAACGTCTGGATCCTGCTGGGTCTGTTCTCTCTGCAACAAGCATTCTTCGCCGTCAACCAGCCGACGCGTGCTGCCATCATCCCGCGCCTGCTGCCGACCGGCAGATCGCTGCAGCGACCTCACTGAACATGACGGTGGTGCAGTTCGGTGCGATCGCCGGACCGCTGCTTGCCGGGGTGCTGATCCCGGTCCTCGGACTGTCGACCCTGTATCTGCTCGACACGCTCTTCCTGCTCGCGACGCTGTGGGCGGTGATCCGGCTGCCGTCCATACCGCCGCTCGGCGAGACGACACGGGCGGGCCTGCGCGCGGTGCTCGACGGCTTCCGGTATCTGTCGACCCAGAAGATCCTCCTCGCGTCGTTCGTCGTCGACATCGTCGCGATGGTGTTCGGTATGCCGCGCGCACTGTTTCCGCAGATCGCGCACGAATCGTTCGGCGACCCTGCCACGGGCGGCTTCGCTCTCGGACTGCTGTTCGCGTCGATGTCGGTCGGAGCGGTCCTCGGCGGCGTCTTCTCCGGTTGGTTGCCGCGCGTGCGTCGCCAAGGTCTCGCAGTGATGGTGTGCATCGCGCTGTGGGGTGTCGCGATGATCGGATTCGGTGTCGCTGTGTGGTTCGCGGTGCCGGGTGGTAGTGCGGTGCTCCTGTGGGTGGCCCTCGCGTTCCTCGCATTCGGTGGTGCGGTCGACATGGTGTCGGCGGCGTTCCGGTCGACGATGTTGCAGACGGTCGCGACCGACGAGATGCGTGGCCGGTTGCAGGGTGTGTTCATCGTCGTTGTTGCGGGAGGCCCGCGGATCGGGGACGTGCTGCACGGCGCTGCGGCTGCAACGGTCGGAACCGCCGTTGCAGCGGCCGGTGGCGGTGCGCTCGTGGTTGTCGGAACTCTGTTGTGCGTCTTCGCATTTCCCGCGTTCGTGAGGTATCGCGTGCGCAAGGACGGCACACCCGAAGTGTGACGGTGGAGATCAGGCGGGGAGCGGTGCACGCAGTTCGGTGACTGCGATCCGTGCGGCCTCACCGATCGCCGCATCCACCACCGGTAGTGAGGGTTGCGCGCGGCGGCGCGCGTGAACACCGCGACCGCCACCGGATGTTCGCCGGGGAACTCGACGACCGCGACTTCGTTGCGGATGATGCCGATCGTGCCCGTCTTACCTGCCACCGACACCCCGCGGTACGGAAAGGCTGCGGCGATGCGATGCGGCCAGATCTGGCTGCGCATCACGTGTTGGACGAAGCCGGTCTGCTCGGGGGAGAGCACGTCACCTGCCCACACCGCGGCGAGGAGACGTGTGATCTCCTCGGCGGTGGTGGCGCTCGTGAACGCGGGATCGTAGGCCGACACCGACCACGCCGCGTCGATGTCGGTGAGGGCCTTGAACGCCTCGACGGTGGTGTGGCTGTCCGTCTCCTCGACCAGTCGCCGGTACATGTCCGCGGTACCACCGACGATGTTCGTGTGCTCGAGGCCGAGCCGGGCGAGCATGTCGTGGACTGCGACGGTGCCGATCTCTCCGAGCAGCACGTCGGCGGCGGCATTGTCGGAGACGGTCATCATCGACGCGGCGATATCGCGTCTGCTCATGGTGACCGGATCACGCATCGTCGCGATGCCGGTCGGGCCCGGTGTGCACTCGGACGGCTCGATGCGCAGTTCGGACGTCGGATCGATCCTGCCTGCGTCCACTTCTGCGCAGAACGCGAGGAAGAGTGGCAGTTTGTACACCGACGCGAGCACGACCCGCTCCTCGCCGCGCACCGACAACACAGCGCCGTTGTCCGAGCAGCGGCGCGCGTGCAACCAGCCACTGCATCCGGCGTCGGCGAATACGGCTCGGATTCGGTCGGTAGCCGTGCTCATTTTGCGCGCTCCCGGAACAGCACACGATCGATCGCTGTGACGTGCCGGTCGACGTTGTCGCCGGGGCGCCACACGATGCGCACGCGCAGAGCGAGGGCGTCCGGGGCGAGCGTCAGCCACGCGACACCGGGAACCGAGCCCGGTGGTGCGGTCGATATCGCGAAGTGCAGTCCGGCAGCAGCCGTCGCGAGGGCTGTGCGACCGTCCGGGACGGCAGTTGTGCTGACGTCGAGGCCCCGCTCTCGCAGAATGTCTTGGGTGGCATCGAAAGCCGCCGGGTTTCCGGTTCTCGGAGGTGTCGCGAACGACAGGTCGGAGAGCATCGGGAAACGCGGCCGTTCCGCTCGCGCACTGCGGTGCCCGGCCGGCACGACCACCCATCGGGGCGCTTTCGTCACCGGTCCGGCCTCGACACCGTCGAGTAGTGCGGGGTGTTCGACGACCGCGACGTCGCACATACCCGACCGGACCGCGGCCACCAGGTCGGCCGTTTCGGCCACTTCGGTCGAGACTGTCACGTCCGGTCCGGTGTGCAGTGCAGCAGCGCAGGCGGTGAGTGTCCGGTCGGGGAGCGCGGCCGTTGCGCCCCAGCGCACGACACCCCGCGCTTCGGAGACACGCTCGGCTTCGGCGAGGAATCGTTCGGAGTCGTCGACGAGCAATCGTGCGCGGGGGAGTAGAGCTGCGCCCGCGGTGGTCAGTACGGCTCCCTGCTGTGTGCGGTGCACGAGATCGGTACCGATGTGCTGCTCGAGGCGTCGAAGTCCTTGCGACAGAGGGGGTTGAGTCATGTTCAGCGTGGCGGCCGCGCGACCGAAGTGGCCTTCTTCCGCGACGGTGACGAAGAAGCGGAGGTGGCGGATCAGATCCATGACGCCATTCAACCAGCGCCTGCGGCACAGCCGGTCGATCGGTGGATCGCGGACTCGATGTCCTCGTCTTTCAGGTCGTCCAACTGCGGCGATACTTTTTACGACCCGGCTCGGCTCGTGCGGATATTGGCGGCACGGATCGCTCGGGTGCTGTGGTGAGGGCATGACACAGCAGCGAACAACATTGTCCCGCAGATGGTTTCTCAACTCGACGCTCGTGGCGGCATCGATCCCGGTCGCTGCTGCATGCGGCGCACCGACTGCCGCGACCGTTCCGGAGCAGGCGCCGGACGGTGGACCACCCGAGATGCCGGTCCGCCTGACGGCGCTCGACGAGCGCTTCGTCGAGATCGAGAATCGGCATGCCGTGCGTCTCGCGGTACTCGCACATTCACCGGCAAACGGCCGCACCTACACGCATCGCGGTGACGAGCGGTTCGCGATGTGCTCGACGTTCAAGGTCTACGCGGCGGCGGGCATCCTGCAACTCGAAGCCGAGGGGCGACTGCGGCTCGACGACACTGTCGCCGTCGAACCGGGCGACATCGTCGTGAACTCGCCGGTGACCTCCGAACATCAAGCAGGGTGATGAGCTACGAGCAGCTCTGCGAGGCCGCGCTCACACGTAGCGACAACACGGCCGGCAACCTCCTGCTGCGACGACTGGGCGGCCCGGACGCGGTGACCACGCTCGCGCGCTCGGTCGGTGATGACACGACACGCCTCGACCGGTGGGAACCGGACTGGACGACGCCGCGCGCGGCGACGAGCGCGACACGACGACCGCGGCCGGGTTGGCGCGTGGATACCGGGAGTTGATTCTCGGCTCGGCGCTGGATCCGGCGCGTCAACGGACTCTCACGGGTGGATGCGTGCGAGCATCACGTCCGACACGAGGATGCGCGCAGGGCTTCCGCCGGGCTGGGTCGCTGCCGACAAGTCCGGCGCAGGATATTTCGCCACCGTCAACGACGCAGGGGTGGTCTGGTCGCCGGAGGGGGAGCCGTTGGTGCTGGTGATTCTCTCGGACACCACCACCGGTGACGTCGATGCTCCGTTCGACAACACGCCGATCGTGGACACGACGGTTGCACTCGTCTCGGCGATGCGAGCCGTGCCCTGATGGCGTGCTCCTGATGTAGGAGCGCTGAATCGACTGGCCGAATCCGCCGTGAAGACGGTGTTCGCCGGGCAGACTGTTGATCATGTCCGAGTCGATCCACCACTCGATCCGGGGCGGCGGATACAGAGCCGCGGTGTCCGGGGCCGGCGCTGCGCTGCTCGCGCTCGACTACGGCGACCACTCGGATACACGCGGATCGGCCACTCGCGGATCGTCACAGCCATATCAGCTGGTCGAGACCCCGGCGGGCCATGAACCTCCACTGGACTGTGGCGGCGCGGTGCTCGCCCCGTGGCCGGGCGGCGTCCGCGACGGGCACTTCTACTTCGACGGAATCGAGCACCAACTCGCCCTCACCGATCCGGAGCGAGGTGCCGCGATGAACGGCCTGGCCTGGTACCGGGGCTGGGAAGTGTCGGGCCTCACCGACTCGCGGATCCAGCAGACGCTGGAGGTCGGGCTGCACAAGGGCTGGCCTTACCAACTGCGGTTGACGGTCGCGCACGAAGTGGGCCCCGACGGCCTCACCGTCACCCACACTGCGACGAACGTCGGCGGATACCATTCGCCGTTCGGGTTGGGAGTGCGCCCGTATCTGCGGGCCGGCGGCACCCCGCTCGACGAGTGCACGCTTCAGTTGTCGGCCGGGACAAGGATGCCTCTCGACCGCGCCCGGGGCCTACCCGACGCGTACTCGCAGTCGGTCACGGACACCGAATACGACTTCACCGGGCCCAGGTCGCTCGAGGGCGTGCATCTCGATGCTCCCTTCAGCGCGCTCGACGAGGATCTGGACGGCAATGCCCGTCATCGACTCTGCGGACCGGACGGTAGAGGCGTCGAACTCTGGACCGGCCGGGGTTTCGGATGGCTCCAGGCGACGACGATCGAGGATGCCGATTCCCGCGCGATCGTGCTCGCCCCGATGACGTGCCCACCCGACGCGTTCAATCTCGGCATCGACCTGCTCGTGCTGCAGTCCGGGGAACGGTGGACGGGACGGTGGGGCGTCCGGGCGTACGACTCCTCGGGATGAGTTCTGCCTGGCGCGGCGTACGATCGATGCTGGTGAGCGGCGTGCGTCGGTGTTCCGTCAGGGATTCGAAGGCACAGTCGAGCCCCCGTCGACGTAGGTGGGACACACCGTTCGGGGACTTTCGACCGACCCTGCCTCCGCGCGGCGGCCACGGAACCGTTAGGTTCTACGTGAATGTTCGGAAGTTTCTGGTAGGTCTGAGCTTGAGAGGGATCCTTCGTGCCCGCTGAGAATGACACACAGCCCACCCTCAGCTACCCCGGTGGCGAGCACACAATGGCTATCGCCAAGGCGACGGAAGGCAATGACGGCATCGAGCTCGGCAAGCTCCTTGCGGACACGGGGTACACCACCCTGGATCCCGGTTTCGTCAACACCGCCTCCACCAAATCGGCGATCACATACATCGACGGCGAGAAGGGAATCCTGCGCTACCGCGGATACCCCATCGAGCAGCTCGCGGAGAAGTCGACGTTCATCGAGGTCAGCTACCTGCTGATCTACGGTGAGCTGCCGACCACCGAGCAGCTGGATGTGTTCACCGATCAGATCCGTCGGCACACGCTGCTGCACGAGGATCTCAAGCGTTTCTTCGACGGCTTCCCGCGCAACGCGCACCCGATGCCCGTCGTCTCCAGCGCCGTCAACGCGCTGTCCGCGTACTACCAGGACGCACTCGACCCCGACGATCCGGAGCAGGTCGAGCTCTCCACGATCCGCCTGATGGCCAAGCTGCCGACGATCGCGGCCTACGCCTACAAGAAGTCGGTCGGTCAGCCGTTCCTGTACCCGGACAACTCGCTGACACTGGTCGAGAACTTCATGCGCATGACGTTCGGTTTCCCGGCCGAGCCGTACGAGATCGACCCCGAGGTCGCGCAAGCTCTCGAGATGCTGCTGATCCTGCACGCCGACCACGAGCAGAACTGCTCGACGTCGACGGTGCGGCTGGTCGGATCGTCCGATGCGAACCTGTTCACGTCGATCTCCGGTGGCATCAATGCCCTGTGGGGTCCGCTGCACGGTGGCGCCAACCAGGCCGTTCTGGAGATGCTCGACGAGATCCAGAAGTCGGGCGGCGACGTCACGGAGTTCGTCCGCAAGGTCAAGAACAAGGAAGACGGCGTGAAGCTCATGGGCTTCGGGCACCGCGTCTACCGCAACTACGATCCGCGTGCTGCGATCGTGAAGAAGACCGCGGACAAGATCCTCAACAAGCTCGGCGCCGGCGACGAGCTGCTCGAGATCGCGATGAAGCTCGAGGAAGCCGCGTTGACCGATGAGTACTTCATCGAGCGCAAGCTGTACCCGAACGTGGACTTCTACACCGGTCTGATCTACCGGGCGATGGGCTTCCCCGACCGCATGTTCACCGTGCTGTTCGCACTGGGGCGCCTGCCGGGGTGGATCGCGCACTGGCGTGAGATGCACTCGGATCCGACCCTGAAGATCGGCCGTCCGCGTCAGATCTACACCGGGTACACCGAGCGCGACTACAAGGGATTCGACGCACGCTGACGTGCAATCGACCATGAGTTCGACGATCGACTGTTCGACGAGGGAGCTGGACCTATGACCAAACCGGAGATCGAATTCCAGGAGGGGCCCGCCCCCACCGAGCTGGTGGTCAAGGACATCACCGTCGGCGATGGTGCAGAGGCCGTGGCGGGTGCGCTCGTCGACGTCCACTACGTGGGTGTCGAGTACGACACGGGCGAAGAGTTCGACTCGTCGTGGAGCCGCGGTGAGTCGATCCGCTTTCCGCTCGCAGGTCTGATCGCCGGTTGGCAGGAAGGCATCCCCGGCATGAAGGTCGGCGGGCGCCGCCAGCTGACCATTCCGCCGGAGCTCGCGTACGGTCCGGCCGGGTCGGGACACCAGCTGTCCGGCAAGACCCTGGTATTCATCATCGATCTGCTCGGCGTCCAGGTGCCGCCGGAGCCGCCGGTGATCGAGAAGCCCGAGGGGCCGGCTCCGACCGAGCTGGTCGTCGAGGACATCGAGATCGGTGACGGCGCCGAGGCTCAGCCGGTGCCACCGTCGACGTGCACTACAAGGGCGTCGAGTTCGACACGGGCGAAGAGTTCGACTCGTCGTGGAGCCGAGGCCAGTCGGTTGCATTCCCGCTTGCCCGCCTGATTCCGGGCTGGCAGCAGGGCATCCCCGGCATGAAGGTCGGTGGACGTCGCAAGCTGACGGTGCCGCCGGAGCTCGCGTACGGTCCGGCCGGGTCCGGACATCAGCTCGGTGGCAAGACCCTGGTGTTCGTCATCGACCTGATGGGCACCAACTGATCAGCGCAGTGCGCTGACATAGATCATCTACGCAGGCCCCGCATCCATCGTGATGCGGGGCTGCGTGCATTGCCCGCGGTTCCGGGAGTGGCGGTCAGGGGAGTGATCAGTAGGCCGTGGCCGCAGGTCCGTTGCCTGTGATGCCGCCCTGGATCGCGCCGGTGTTGCCGGCGGTCCTGCCGAAGCTCCACTCGCCGTCGCTGCCGCACACGAGGGCACCGTTCCGGGTGCCGGGTGAGGCGTATTCGACCTTCACGACGTTGCCGTTGTCGTCCTCGTGCACGATCGGGCAGCCCCTTCCGGGTCCGTTGACCGGATCGACCTTCGGTTCCGCAGAGGCGGTGGCAGCCCCGCCGAACGCGACTGCTGCGATCATGAGAGCGGCGGCAAAAGCTTTGTGGTGCTTGGTCATTCTGTTCTCCTGGGCCTGGGTGGTGGTGACTGATTCAAGAATGCGCCCTCGGAGTCCTGCGTCGAACCCACCCCAGGGGTGGGTTCGACGTACCCGGTGGGCGATCATCGACCGCATGGAAAACGCGGGCATCGCACCGATCCACGGCAGGCATGGGGTCCGGTCCGATCAACACGTCGTCCGGGACTCGTATTCGGCGAGATCGCAGGAATATGTGGATCTCTTCGGCGCGATGACCTCTACCCACCCATCCGATCGTGCCTGGTGCGCAGCTGGGCCTCCACGCTGACAGGTCCCGTGCTCGACGCCGGGTGCGGTCCGGGGCAGTGGACCGGCTTCTTGGCCCAGTGCGGACTGACCGTGAGCGGGATCGATCTGGTACCCGAGTTCGTCGAACTGGCTCGCAGCCGGTACCCGGAACTGTCGTTCGACATCGGACGCTTCGAGGAATCGGGCGCCGCAACAGGATCATTGGGGGGTGTGATGTCGTGGTACACGCTCATTCACCACGATCCACCGGACATGGGAACTCCGCTCGCAGAGTTTGCGCGCGTGATTCGGCCGGGCGGAGGATTGTTGGTGGGCTTCTTCGAAGGACCGGCAGTCGAGCCGTTCGACCATGCCGTGACCACCGCGTATCGATGGTCGGTCGACGAGCTCGGTAAGGAACTCGCTGCGGCCGGCTTCGAGCTGATCGAAGCGCACACGCGAAGGGCGAGCGGTCACAGGCCGCACGGCGCCATCACGGCACGCCGTCGGGCCGTGTGAGGATCAGGACCCTTCGAAGAACCGGGCCAGCCGTCGATGCC
>BBEG01000191.1 GCA_001312645.1 Rhodococcus sp. JCM 9791 | reverse complement strand
GCGAGCTCGACCACGCGGACGCCGTCGAACGCACGCGGCGCGGTGTTCGTTTCCTGCTCAATCATCGTTTCCCGCTCCTACCGTGCGACGTGTGACGGTGATGGCGCCGGTGGGGCAACCGGAGGCGGCGACCTCGACCTCCGATACATCCGTCACGATCGGGGTGGTCACCTCGGCCGCGGCATCGCTACCCATGGCGAAGGTGTCGGCGGCATAGGACACGCAGACGCCCGACCCCATGCAGATCTCACGATCGAGCTCGACCACGTACTGTTCCTCAGGCATGTGTCGTCTCCGGTGCATGTCGGGGTGCACTATCCGCGACCAGTTTGCGAATTCGGTTCTTCTGAACCTTTCCCGACGCGGTGCGCGGGAAGTCGTCCACCCGGTGCAGTTGTTCCGGCCACTTCTGCCGCGCCACGCCGGCGGTCGCGAAGTGATCCTTGACCTCGTCGAGGGTGGGCATCGAGTGTCCGTCCTTGAGACGCAGGACCGCTGCCACACGCTCGCCGAGGCGAGGATCCGGCGCCGCGACGACGATGGCCTCGGCGATCGGTTCCATGGTGAGCAGCGTGTCTTCGACTGCTGCGGCGCCGATGTTCTCACCAGCTCGAATGATGAGGTCGGACATGCGGTCGGTGATGGTCAGATACCCGTCGTCGTCGAGCGTTCCGACATCGCCGGTGCGGTACCAGCCCTCGTCGTCGAATGCGCGTGCGGTCAGGGATTCGTCGGTGTAGCCGAGGCACAGATCGGGGCCTCGGCTGACGATCTCACCGTCCTCGGTCAGGCGGATCTCGACGCCCGGCCGTGGGCAGCCGTCGGTGAGAAGCCGCTTGTCTTTCGGTGCGGTGGTGGCGGATCCGGTGACGGAGGGGTGTTCGGTGCTCCCGTACGAGCGTGTGACGACGAGACCGAGATCGTCCAGGCGGCGCGGAACGGAGGCCGGCACGGTGGATCCGCCGAGGCCGATCGGGCCGAAGAAACGCAGATGATCGGGTCGGAAATCGGGATGGTCGAGCAGGCTGGTGACGAAATACGGTGGGCCACCACCGATCGCGACGCCGTCGGAATCCATGAGTGAGATGACCCGGGTGGGGTTCCACTCGTCGCACATGTCGGCGGGGATTGCATCGAGGACGGGGAACAGCACTGCGCCCAGCATCCCGATGAAATGCCCGACCGGCAGGGCGGTGAGCTGACGCCCGCGATCGGGTTCGTAGTTCGACATCAGTTGCCGCGTCTCGCAGATGAGTGTCTGATGGGTGTGGATGACGCCCTTGGGATTTCGTGTCGTTCCCGATGTATATGCGATGAGTGCGGGGGCGGCGGCGTCCACCTCGACGACGCCGTGCAACGGCTCGTCGGCGAGCAGAACGTCGAAATCATGTCCTACCACGCCGACGATCGGCACATGTGAGCTGGTTTCCGGCGTGTACGTCATGCGCCCGAACTGTGCCGCCGTGATGAACACTTGCGGCCCGGAGTCCTCGAGAATGAAGCCGAGTTCCTTCGGACCGTAGAAGTGGACGATCGGAACCGTCACCGCACCGAGGAGGGCGGATGCCCAGAAGGTCGCGGCGGCTTCCATCCAGTTCGGCAATTGCATTGCGATGACGTCGCCGGGACCGATTCCCCGCGCCTTCAGCTGCGGCGAGCTGCGTGCGACGAGTTCGACGTCGGCGAAGGTTCCCTCGTACGGGCGGACGGCGGAGTGCACGTGGAATCCCATGTCGGGGTGCTTCTTCAGCCCGTCTGCGAGTATTTCTCCGAGCGTCTCGCGGGTCCACCATCCCTTTGCTTCGTAGTGGCTGCGCAGGGACGGGGGGACTTCGCGGACAATCGAACTGAGTCGATTCGTAACCAACGTTTTCACAACACCTTTCGCAGATGCATGGTCGATATCAGCGCGCGGCTCGGAGAGGGCTGGTGCCGCAGTGCGCAATAGATGCATGTCGAGGTAGAACGTGATTCTCGCTCAGCCTGCCATGATTCCCCTCCGGATTCAATACCCGGATCTGTTTGTCAGCAGGGGGCCGAGAACAACTCGGGAGAGAGAGCGTCGTGATCGGCAACCGCGGTGCTCAGCCGGTGCAGCAGGATCTCGATCAGTCGTGGCTCCACCTTGACGGTGATGCCCCAGAGGTAGAGGCCGCGCACCATCCCGCGTCGGAGTGCGCGTCGTGCGGGGTCGATCTGCGGCGGTTCGATGCCTTGGGAAGCAAGGCAATCCAGGTAGTGCGCGAGCAGGTCGTCCTCGGTGCGGCGCCGTTCCTCCGGCGGCAATGCAGTCGCGATGTGGGTGCCGACGTCCATGTACCACATGCCACGTTGGACGAGTTGCCAGTCGACGAGGCTCGGTCGGCTCTGCCCGTCGAGGTAGATGTTGCCGACATGCGCGTCGCCGTGGATCACGCACCAGTCGGACGTCTCGTACTCGGACGCGAGGGCCTCGACCAGCCCCAGGTAGGCGGAGACCAGCGGGGTGCATCCTTCAGTTCGTCGGGAACCCGTATGCCGTTCGGTCCGTGGAAGTTTCGGTCGACACGTGCGGTGATCTCCTCGATACCCATTGCGCGAATGGCTCCGGTGAGTCGCGGTGCCAGCCATGGCTGGTGACCCCACCGGGAATTGCCCCATGTGGCGGCGTGCAGTTTCGCGTACTCGGCGAGGCTGTCGGCGACCTGGTCGGGGGTGTAGTCGCTGCCGGCGTCCAGGAAAGCACAGTTCTGAGGGACGATGTCCTCGGTGATCACCACGCCGTGGTGGGTGTCCGGATCCAGATCGGCGTAGACGCTCCGGAGGGTGCGCGCTCCGATGTGGTCGCGGAGGTCGCGGTAGAACAATGCTTCGGGCTCGCCGGCAGCGCGGGTGGTCCGGCCTTCGGCGTTGAAGTAGCCCTTGACACAGAGATTGGGAGACAGGCCCTCGGGAACGCCTTCGGCGCACTCGATCGTGAAGCGCGCGTTGGTGGATACGCGGTCCACGACCGGACCGAGCGTTGCAGATGTCACCTCGATGCCCGGGAACCGGGGCTGCAGGGCGGAAGTGAGCCATCCGGGTGACAGGGCTTCATCCAGGGTGTCCGGAACAGCGACGGTCATGAGGCGCACCTCAGTCCATAACGCCTGCAAAAAGTAGAATGTGATTTCGCCATGGCAAGAATGTAGTACTTCTTATGGTGAGAGTCACACTCTTTTTTGAAAGCCCTGTTCCGGGCGCTTCCTACGCGAGGAGGCCGCAGCTTCCCTGCTGCTGAGGTTGCTGACCTTCCGGCGCCTCCGGCATCACGAAGTACCCGCCCTCGAGCGCCAACTGCACACCGGAGTCGGACACGTTCACCTCGGTGGCCTGCATACCCAACGGATATTGCTGCAGGCCGGACGTGAGGATCTCGACGACGCCGTCGACGAGCGCTGTCGGCAACCCGATCCCGAAGAGCGACGCGTCGGTGGTCTCCACCGTCACCATGCCGCCATCGACCACCGGCCGTGCGGTGAACTCGGCGAGTCCCTGGCCGCCGACGGTGAAGGTCAGGGTGCCCGCGGACTCGTCGGTGGTGACATCGGTGACGAGTCCGCCCACCGACTGGCTCTGTACCGTCGCGAGGATCCCGCTCGTGGGCCAGTCGATCTCGGCGCGCGAGCTACCGATCGTTCCGGCGCCCTCGGCGGAATCGCGCAGGTCGACGTCCTTGACCTCTGCGTGCACCTGCATCTGCTGGGCGGGGCCGAACGCGGTATCGTCGCTGTCGAAATTCACCGACGGCACCTGACGATCGAGGAGTTGCAGGAGCACCGGCTTCCAGCTCAGGTCGACATCGACCCCTGTGCCGAGCTCGCTTTCGAAGGACTGGGCGAGGCACGTCGTTGCGCGATTGCGCACGTAGACCTCGGCTCCCACCAGGACCGCGACAAGCGCGGCGATGACGATGACGGCGATCGTGGTGAGGCGACTGCGCTTCGGTTGCGTCATGTGGCCGATTGTTCCGGACGAGTCTGAAAATCCCATGAGCAGACACGTACCAACTGGATGAATAATGTGAGCTTTGACACATTCGTTGGGTACTGTGGGCGCCATGACTGGGTGGACGGATTCAGAGTACGGTGCATCCGGGCGGGCGGATGCAGACGAGCTGCTTCGGCGCCTGGCGGTGACGCAGGCCGGCTTCTTCACCGCCCGCCAAGCCGTGGGGCACGGCATCACGACCGAGCTGTTCTCCGCACGGATCGAGGCAGGGCAGTGGCTGCGGGTCGAGAACGAACTTTTCCGCCTCCGCGACAGCCCGCCGACGAAGTTCGACGAGTTCGCGCAATGGTGTGCGTGGTACGAGGGCACCGCGGTGGTCTCGCATCAGAGCGCTGCGGACCTCCATGGAATGGGACACCTGCAGCCCCGATTCCTGCACCTGTCGACGGTCGACCAGCGGACGGTTCCGAGCAACCGATTGGCCTTGCATCACCGCGAACTCGCCGCTGCCGACTGTGAACTGGTGGGGTGTTTCCGGGTCACCACGCCCGCTCGCACCGCAGTGGATCTCGCCGCAGGCGGAGTGTCTCAGGAGGTTCTCGACGAACTCGTCGGAGATGCGATCGCCCTCGGCCGGGCAGACGTCGACGAGTTGCACGCCGCCGTCGCGGGCCAGCCGACGGCCGTCGCCGATCGCATCGAACTGGCGTTGCTCTCGGCGGGCTGACAGCCGATCGCGATTTCAGCGCGGTGCCACCGTGCTCCACGGCACGGTGAGAATGCAATCGCGAGTCCGGCGTCGGTGCCCCTGTACCTCGAATCCCTGATCCCGGAGCAGATCCAGCGTCGCGCGCCACCGGAACCGGGGACCGAACGCCGAGTGTGGTGCGGAGGTCGCCCACGCGCGGTCCGCAGCCGTCAGCAGCTCGTGGATCGGCTCACCCGGCACATTGTGGTGGATCAGGCTTTGGGGAGCCGCTCTGCGAGGTCCGATGGACGATCGACGTGGAACGGGCTCCACGCCAGGGTCAGGGTGCGAGGACCGCGCTCGTCGAGCAACACCCACGCGCAGCGTCGACCCAGTTCGTCACATGTGCCGTCGATGATCAACCCGCCCGGCGCCAATCCCGAACGCAGTCGCTCCCACGCCGGTGCAACCGCCGCTTCCGGATACTGGCGCAGAACGTTGAACGCACGGATCAGTGTCGGACTCAGGCCTGCCAGTTCGAAGCCTCCGCGGGCGAACTCCACTCCGTTCCGTCCCGGAACCACGCGATCGGGGTCGATCTCGAGGCCGACCACCCGTAGATCGGGTCGTACCGTGCGCAGACGCGCAGCCCATTCGAGAGTGGTGACGGGCATCGCGCCGTAGCCGAGGTCGACGGCCAATGCGTTCGGAGTCTGCATCAGCATGCGTGTGGTGACGGCCTCGTGCACCGTCCAACGATCGCTGCGCCGCAGCCGGTTGATCCCGGTGGTGCCGCGGGTGACGACGCCTTCCGGGTTTCGGCCCTCGGGGTTTCGTCCGACTGCCGTGTTCTGCGAACGCACGGTCCTAGTGCCGCGCGAGCCAGTCGGCGGTGATCGCCGACTCGGTGCGGAACACCTCGACAAGATTGGCGAGGATCATCTCTTCGAGCTTGCCGCCGACGAACGGCAGATTGACCTTCGCCTCCGACGAGGTCCGCAGCGTGCAGCCGGGGGCGCTCTCGAACAGCGTCATGGTGCCGGAGAGGCTCCCCGGGCCCGCGGGGATCGATGCTTCGTAGCGACCCGTCGTTGTGCCGTCGAACGGGCCGTACGACTCCGTGCGGGTGATGATCATGTCCTTCTTGATCACCGTCCGCGCGATCTCCGGTAGTTCCGAGCGAGGAATCACGTGGTGGAGGACGAGATCGATACCGCTGTCGGTGACGGTGAATTCCTCGACACGGTTGTCCGAGTACTTCCGCATCTCCGACATACGGGCTTCCCAATGATCAGGGTCGGACAGCGCCGAATAGACCCGCTCCGGGGAATACGGAAAGCGGGCAGAGTAATCGCTACGCCGTGCCACGGCAGGCCAGCGTACCGGCCGGCACATGGTGCGGGAAAATCGTCCCCGGGCGCAGACCGGTCGATCGTATGCAGATACTTCAGGACTGGGTCGCGCGGCCCAGCCACTCGGCGGTGAAGTTCTTCTCCGCGTCGAAGAGCCCGACGAGCTCGTCGACGATCATGCTCTCGATCTTGGGCCCGAGGAACGGGATCTTCACTTCGACCGTGCCCTCGATGAGCACCATCGATCCGGTGTCGTCGGGAATGAGGCTCAGTGTTCCCTCGACCTTGCCGGGCATTCCTTCGACGCCGGCGGAGAACTTGCCCTGGGCACGATCGCCGTCGAGGCGCTCCCACGCTTCGTGGCGGCGGATGACGAGGTCGCCCGGACGGATGTTCGTCACCATGGCGGGGAGATGCTCGGCGGGAATCGCCTGACGGAGGTCGAGTTCGATCGTGCCGTCGCCGGTCGTCGCCTTCTCGACGGCAGCGCCCGGGCCACCGGCCTCCGCGAGGCGGTTGTCCCAGTACTGCGGGTCGACGAAGGCCGCATGCACCGCCGCAGGCGGAAACGAGTAGTGCGTCGAGTGGTCGATAGGGCTGCCCATATCCGGCACGCTACCGTTTGCAGGTGCTTGATCCACGTATCAGGCCCGGCTCGTCGACGCGGGAGCCGCAGTCACCGAATCCGTGCCGCTGTCGACATTGACGACCTTGCGGCTCGGCGGCCCCGCCCGCTACCTCGCCGACTGCGCCTCGACCGACACCTTGATCGAGGTGATGCGGTGCCTCGACGCCGAGACCATCCCCGTCTCGTTCTCGCCGGTGGGTCGAATCTGGTGATCGGCGACGACGGATTCGACGGAGTGGTCGTCAAGGTCTCGAACTCGGGTGTCGACGTCGGCGACAGCGCGGTCCGCGCCGAGGCCGGCGCCGAATGGGACGATGTCGTGGCACGCACCGTCGCGGCCGGATACGGAGGCCTCGAATGCCTCTCCGGCATCCCTGCTCCGCCGGCGTACCCCTGTGCAGAATGTCGGGGCGTACGGCGTGGAGGTCGGTCGGTGCTGCGGCGCGTGCGACTGCTGGACCGCCGCAGCGGCGTCGACGAATGGGTCGGCCCGGAGGCACTCGGACTCGGCTACCGCACGAGTGTCCTCAAGCATTCCGACGACGCGCTCGTCCTCGAGATCGAACTCGATGTGCGTCCCGACGGATCCAGCGCCCCCTCGGCTACCGCGAACTCGCGACCTCGCTCGGCTCCGGAGAGGGGGAGCGGCTTCCCTCCGCGCAGGTTCGCGACAAGGTGCTCGCGCTGCGTCGGAGCAAAGGCATGGTGCTCGACCCCGACGACCACGACACGTGGAGCGCGGCTCGTTCTTCACCAACCCCGTCGTACCCGACGACCGGTTACCCGGAGTCCTCGCGGCGATCACGGAGCGCGTCGGCGTGGACGACCGCATTCCCCGGTACGACGCGGTCGGCGGAACGAAACTGTCCGCGGGATGGCTCATCGAACGTGCCGGGTTCGTGAAGGGTTTCCCCGGAGACGAAGCAGCCGCGCGCTTGTCGACGAAACACACCTTGGCGCTGACCAACCGAGGGTCGGCGACCACCACGGATCTCGTCGCACTCGCCCGCGAGGTCCGCGACGGAGTCGAGGACGTGTTCGGCGTGCGGCTGCACCCCGAGCCAGTGACCGTCAACTGCGTGATCTGAGGGTCACCAGCGGTTGCGGACCTCTTCGGCGAATCCGAGGAGGTTCTCGACCTCGACACGAGTGCCGTCGTCGAGCACCACGAATCCGGTGTAGCGGCCGAACACCTGGTGTTGCGTCGAGCGGATGGCGATGGCATTGACGTCTGCGGCGCGGTCGAGGATGGGAGCGAACTCCATCTCGAAGCGGTCGTCGCTACTCGTGAACCGCCACGGTGCGGCGTCGTACGTGCCGGCCGGGCGATGGAAATGTACACGGTCGAGCTTGTGGGCGACGCCGTCGTGGAACACCATGTTCTCGCTTGCCGCGGTGGTGTCGCCGAAGCCGTAGCCGATGTTGAACCCGAACGGAACGGCGTCGATGAGCCCGGAAGCCGAACCCCAGTGCCAGGTGTTGTCGTACGTCCACACCCCGCGACCCCAGTCGAAGACTCCGAATGCGCTGGTTGTGTCGAACTCGTGGGTCACGCGGTCGACCCTGATCGAACCCCACGCGGGCAGGCAGTTGATCTTCTGGTTGTAGTAGAAGGCCTTCGGTGCGCGCGGGAACGGCGTGGCGATCGCCATGCGATCCATCGGTGGCTGCGACAACAACAACTCACCCGACAGCCCGCGACCACCGTCGAACCCCGGGTGGTCGACGATCAGGCGCCGCGCCGGCCCCTCGTTCCGGTACTCGATCCGCATCGCGCCGCGGTGGATGACGACGTCGCCGGTGTCGGCGCTGCTCGGCATGCCCATACGTCCGAGTGGAAACGGGACCAGCTTGTTCTCGGTCACCTCCGTGTGGCCCGCGAGATCGAGCCAGCTGATGCCGAGCAGGCCGATGTATCCGTTGTCGGCGACCGTCAGCGCGATGCCGTACGGGCCCGCGTCGCCGTCCGACAGGACGCAGTAGTAGTCCCACTCCTTGATTCGCAGCTTCGACGCCGCGACACGTGTCCGCTCGTATGTGCGGACTTCGCTCGCAGCCCAGCCGGCTTCTGCGAGCGTGCCGTTCTCGTCGAGCAGGGGACCGGGCGAGAGGCGTTGTTGCTGCATACCTCGCGAGACTACTGCCGCGGGACGACTGTCAGCCGGTGGTGCGATCGAACCGCCCCGCACTTGCCTGATCGCGGGGCTTGACGATGATCTGGTCGAGGTTCACGTGCGACGGACGCGACGCGACGAACCCGATGATCTCCGCGATGTCCTGCGCGACGAGCGGGGTGATGCCCTCGTACACCTTGCCGGCGCGTTCCTGATCGCCCTCGAAGCGGACCAGCGAGAACTCCGTCTCCACGCGCCGGGCGCGATCTCCGTGAGGCGGACCGGCTTGCCGAGCAGTTCCCCGCGCAAGGTGCGGTGCAGGACCGCCTGCGCATGCTTGGCCGTCGTGTATCCCGATCCGTTGTCGTACGCCTCGAACGCGGCGACCGAGGTGATCGTGACGATCAGTCCGTCGCCCGAATCGATGAGCTTGGGAAGCAGCGCCTTGGTGACGCGAAGCGTGCCGATGACGTTGGTCTCCCACATCCACCGCCAGTCGTCCTCGACGGCGTCGAGCACCGTGGCGAGGCCCTTCGCACCACCGGCGTTGTTGACCAGCACGTCCACCCGCGGCAGGACGGTAGTGAACGCGTCTACGGAATCCTCGTCGGTGACGTCCAGTTCGAGGGCCGTGCCGCCGATCTCGTCGGCCAGTTCCTGCAGCCGTTCGAGGCGCCGCGCACCGACGACGACGTGGTAACCTGCGCCGCGAGGGTGCGTGCGGTGGCCTCTCCGATGCCGGAGGACGCTCCGGTGACGACGGCAATGCGGGAATCGGCAGAAATGGTCATACGCCGAATCGTAGTGCCGACAGTGCTGACGTGCCCGACCGATTCTCCGGCTGCCCGGGCCGGCGATGCGCTTGCCGTGCGGATCGCCGTAACCAGCGCTACCGTCGGTTTTCATGACGATGAGCCGCGGGCGTTACCACTCAGGAGAGCGAACCCGCATTCGTCTGATCGAAACCGCCGAGAAACTGTTCGCGCGGCGCGGATACGACGGTGTCACCCTCGCCGATATCCGGAAGGCGGCCGGTCAGCACAATTCGTCGGTCATCGGTTACTACTTCGGCACGAAGGACGGATTGCTCGACGCGGTGGCCGACCATCGCTTCCCCGCGGTCGACGCGGAGCGTGGCGCGCTCGTTCGGCGATTCCTTCAGGATGGGCACGTACTGTCCACGCGCGAGGCCCTGTGGGCCGTCGCGGAGCCGCTCGCGAACACAGTCGGTCGGAACAATCACTATGTCGCCATGCTCTACCGGTTGCTCGACGAAGGCAGGCTCGCCGAGCATGTGGCGGCCGCGATGTCGACGTCGAACGGTCATCTCGTCGACAGCACGTTGAGAACTTCGGCCGGGCACCTCCCGCCCGATGTGGTCGACCAGCGTCTCGAACTCGTGTACGAAAGCATCGTCCGAGCGCTGTCGCGGTGCGATGCGGTGGGCAGACCTCCGGAGCATGCCGAGCTGTCGGCGAT
>BBEG01000190.1 GCA_001312645.1 Rhodococcus sp. JCM 9791 | reverse complement strand
GGCACTGCCGCGAGATAGCGGGACGTCTCCCCCAGCAACACCGTGGGCAGCAGCGGTGCCTGCCGACGGATCCGCCAGACGGCACTCGCGGCGAACGACATCACCACGACCCGGGAGAAATCCGCCGACGGCGGGGTTGCCAGACCGAACCGCGACAGTTCGGCGAGTACCTTCGCCTCGACGAGAGCGCCGTACCGCACCGGATGTTTGGTCTCGACGAACAACTTCACCGGCACGCTCGTGAAGTCCATCATCAATTCGATGAGTTGGCCCAGAGTGAGCAGCCCCGCGGGTTCCCCCGGCCGCCCGTAGTCGAATTCGGACAGCTCCGCGAGCGTCATCTCGCTCACGACACCGGTTCCCGTCGAGGTCCGGTCGATCGTGCGGTCGTGAATGCACACGAGGTGACCGTCGCGGGTCAGCCGCACGTCGCATTCGAGCCCGTCGGCACCTTCCTCGAGCGCGAGTTCGTAGGCGGCGAGGGTGTGTTCCGCCCTGGCCGCGGACGACCCCCGGTGGCGACGACGCGCGGCACGGAGAACTCGGTCATGACGCCACCGCCGGAGTCCGGTGCTCGTCCTCCTGAACGGCAGGCGCTGGCACGATCTCAGCGATCGGCGCATACGCCGGCCCGGTGGCCGTGGTGAACCGACGCTGCGCGAGGGGCCTGCCCTGCAGGTCGGCGCCGTCGAACAAACGCAGGATGTGCAGTGTCGCCACAGCGACCACCGCGGCGAGGGCTGCGACGAGGGCCGTCAACAGCACCGCGTCGGCCCTGGCCTGGAGCGCATCGCGCTGACGCCAGAACAGGACGAACACGAACAGCACCGCGTTCGACACGATCAGCACCCACCAGATCCGGACGGCACGCAGGATCCGAGGTTTGTCGTGGGCGATCTCGGTGAGGAACACGCCGGGTAACACAAGGTTGATGCCGGGCACCACCACACCGAACAACACCGAACCCGGCGAGCGGGGATCCGAGGTGCCGTGTTCCGCGAACATGCGTCGGCGGACTTCGATCAGGCGTAGACCCGACGCGACCGCGGCAGCGAGCGCCACGAGCGGACCGACGATCTGAGTAGCCCACACGGCCGAGTCCGACAAGGCCAGGACCATCGGTTCGATGAGCCGCGTGCGGTTGACCAGAAGCAACACGTATCGGACCAGTTCAGCGACGGCCGCGAGCCCGAACACCGCTGCCGTGCCGACGAGCAACGTGGGTGCCAGGTCTGCGAGTGTCTCGGCGCGGGACGGCTCCTCATCATGCGGTCGCGTCCGGTCGAGCAGTCCCCACCGCGGAATCTCGTCGTAGGCGGGTGTCGCCGTGGACTGAGTGGCGTGAGGCGCAATGTCTTCCGCGAGGTCGCTCTGCGGTGGCCGGACGACCCAGCGGAAGTTCCGCCGATCCGGCGGGACCGGGACGTGGGTGTCGACAGGTGAGAGCAGCAACCCGCGGCACGACGGGCACCACTGTCGTGCCTGGTACGACACCGGCCAGCGGGTCTCGCAGCGAACGCAGATCTGATATGCGGCCATCAAAAAATCTTTGCCGGGTCGACGGCGCCGAGAACCTCGTCCACCGACACGGTGGGCACATCGGAAACACTCACGATTCCAATAGTGGCACGCGTCGATATGCGATGCAGCCGCGCAGCTCGTCGCGCTGAATATCCACAATGCCCACGCGCAGGAGTTATCCACAGTTTCCACAGGTTTATCCCCAGGGATCGTCGACGGTCGAATTCATCGCTCGAGACCGCTCACAATTCGCGTTGAGTGGGTTCCTGAAACAATCGAGGAATGGAACTCAGGATCTTCACGGAACCACAGCAGGGAGCGACCTACGACGATCTGCTCGCGGTCGCGCAGACTGCCGAGCGGCTCGGCTACGGCGCATTCTTCCGCTCCGACCACTACCTCGCGATGAATGCGGACGGCCTCCCCGGCCCCACCGACGCGTGGATCACGCTCGCCGGACTCGCCCGCGACACCTCGACGATTCGGCTCGGCACCCTCGTGACCTCGGCGACCTTCCGTTATCCCGGCTCACTCGCGATCTCGGTCGCCCAGGTCGACGCGATGAGCTCCGGCCGCGTCGAGTTCGGACTCGGCGCCGGCTGGTTCGAGGAGGAGCACTCCGCGTACGGCATCCCGTTCCCGCCGCTGAAAGAACGATTCGACCGCCTCGAGGACGCCCTGGCCATCATCACGGGCCTGTGGGAGACCCCGGTCGGTGAGAAATTCTCGTACGACGGCGCGCACACCCGGATCGTGGATTCACCGGCCCTACCGAAGCCTCACCAGCAGAAGATCCCGGTGGTGATCGGTGGTGCCGGGAAGAAAAGGACGCCGGCATTGGCGGCGCGCTACGCGAGCGAATTCAATGTTCCGTTCAATTCGGTGGAGGGGTCGGCGACCCTCTTCGAACGGGTGCGGCAGGCTTGCCGCGACGCGGACCGTGATCCCGCCGAGCTGACCTTGTCGAATGCGCTCGTATTGTGCTGCGGACGGGACGAAGCGGAAATCGCTCGTCGTGCCGCGCGCATCGGTCGCGAGGTCTCCGAGCTTCGTGAGAACGGGCTGGCGGGAACCCCCGAGGAGGTCGTGGAGAAGATCCGCACCTACGCGAAGATCGGAACGCAGCGGATTTACCTGCAGGTTCTCGATCTCGCGGACCTCGAGCACCTGGAACTCGTCGCGCAGGAGGTCATGCCGGCGGTCGCGGAGTTGTAGGTCAGTGGCTGCTGGTGGAGCCGAGGAACGCTTCGATGTCCCGGCTCCACTCGCGGCTGCGGGCACGGTCGATGCCCCAATGCGCAAGAGCGAACAGGCCGCACGCGATGATCAGCGCGAACATGTACACCGCGACACCGGCCAGCACGGAGGAGAACTCGGCGGCGGACACGCTCATCGGCTGCAACGTCACAGCGCCTGCGCGGTCGACCCACACCTGCACTTCGTCGCCTGCGACCTCGGAGCCGGTGATCTGCACGTCTCCGTGGTGTTCGACGCCGCGGAACTGCCAGGTGGCGGAGGTGGTGGACGGTGCGATGTAGGAGAACTCTCCCCAGCCCGCGTCGGCCATCACGGGGTCGGCGTCGAGCGTGGCGGTGACCATGGTGCGTTCGGCGAGTTGTTGCTGAGCCACGGCGACCTGGTGCTCTGGACGTTCGCGATGACGACCCCGGAGACAGGGACCATGATGAGCATCGCGGCGACGAGCAACGAGAAGATGCGGGCTTCGAAGCGATCGGTGCGGCGGACGAGGGGGCTACGCCCACGCAGACTCCGGCGGGTTCGCCGTAGATATCCCCCTGTGGACGTCATCTCGGTACCCCGATCCCTTCCCCCGGTCGACACTCTTACTTTCCAGAGTGCTCGCCGACCGGGCGAAATTCAAGGAATCCCAACCCATCTCACACTGTGCGGTGGCGCACAGCGCTACGCTCCGAGACCGACCGGGCAGCTCACGCCGGTCGAGTGAACCGGGCAGTAGCCGTTGGGGTTCTTCGCGAGGTACTGCTGGTGATAGTCCTCGGCGTAGTAGAACTGGGTGAGCGGTGCGATTTCCGTGGTGATCTTGCCGAATCCTGCCTCCGCGAGGCGCGTCGCGAAGGATTCCGCGGTGGCCTCGGCGACCTCGATCTGCGATTCGTCGAACGTGTAGATCGAGGATCGGTACTGGGTTCCGTGGTCGTTGCCCTGTCGCATGCCCTGGGTGGGGTCGTGGTTCTCCCAGAACTGCTTCAGGATCCCCTCGAAGTCGATCACGGTGGGATCGAAGACGACCAGCACTACCTCGGTGTGCCCGGTGCGACCGGAACACACTTCCTCGTAAGTGGGGTTGGGGGTGTAGCCACCGGCGTATCCCACAGCGGTCGAATACACGCCGTCGAGCTGCCAGAACTCCTTCTCGGCACCCCAGAAACACCCCATGCCGACCACCGCGGTGGCCAGACCTTCAGGGAATGGCGGGACGATGCGATGACCGTTGACGTGATGCGTCTCGGGAACCGGGATGGCCTCCGGCCGTCCGGGCAGCGATTCTTCGGCTGCGACCATCTGGGACTTCGAGCCGGCATGGGCGAGGATGTCGTCGAACCAGGACATGACCTGATGCTACGCGTGTGTCCGCGCGGTGACCTTTTCCTCGACCGCGGGCCGCTTCTGGTGGAGCCACCGGTTGCTGATCCAGCGGGCCGCAGGCACTTCGACGCCGCGATACACCAGCTCGGACACGAGCGCGACACCGATGAGCAGACAGATCACGGCACCTGTCATTCCGAGAAATCCGACGGTGTTCTCGTAGATCCGGTACATGACGAGGGTGTGCACGAGGTAGATCGCGTAGCTGCGGGTGGAAACCCAGTGCACGACGCGCAGGCGACCGATCCTTCCGTCGTATCGGGACAGCAGAACCACGACAGCGAACACCACGCTGATCGTCCACAGATAGTGGGTACCGGCCCAATACACCTGGGTGTCGGTGGCGAGAACGATCACCTGGACCTGGGCGATCAGAGCCACCAACAGACCGCGGACGGAGATCAGTCGAGCCCACGCAAGATAGGCGATCTGCCCGAGGAACACGGTGGGTAGCGTCGCGGCGATCTTCGACAGGAACGGCACGGTGTACGGCTCCGGCACGTACAGGTTGTAGAGGATCACGAGCATGCACAGAGCGGCGCCGAGCAGCGGCATGACGATGGGCTTGGCGCGCAACAGCGACCGCCCGCTCACGCAGAACAGGTAGAACACGATCTGCACGGCGAGCGTCCACGCGACACCGAGTACCGCGACCTGCGGTTTCAGGAAGAACCCACCGAGGAAGAAACTGAGTGCGGCCTCGCCTCCGGTGACGGTGGTGTGGCCGCTGAACATGCCGTTGATGCCGAAACGGACCAACAGGACCGCCGCGAGGATGCACACCCAGAATGCGGGGACGAGACGCGCCGCACGGGCGATCAGGAATTGTCCCCGCGGCTGGCGTATCGCAGAGCGCGTGATGAGCAGTCCCGTGAGCATCATGAATGCCGCGACACCGACGAACGACAGGTGCATGTTCAGACCGGCGCCTTGGGTCAACACCGCGTGGACCACGTCGATGAACCACCAACCGGTGCCCAGATCGTCGATCAGATAGAAGCAGATGTGCGAGTACACGACCGCGAACGCGGCGAGAAATCTCAGCAGGTCGAGCCCCGGCAGCTCGACACGTGGTGCCTCGGCTCCTCGTGTCGGAACGTCGAACAGCGGCCGAGACACTCCGCAATGTTAAGGTCCCGTTCACAATCGACTCCAATCGCACACCTATTGGGGCGAGTCGGTGCAGGTAGAGGCGATACAGCTCGGTTTCTTGCGCATACCTGCTTCGCCGGGCGGCCGGTAGGGCATGACGTCCCGCGTGAGCCCGAATGTTGCGCGACGTGTAGTTATGGGTTTGGGTGGATACCATATAGGCACGGAAAAAATCGAACGGGCTCACCAGGCCCGCAAAGAAGGGACCCTTCGTGGCTGAGTACACGCTTCCGGAACTGCCATACGACTACGCGGCGCTCGAGCCGCACATCTCGGCGAAGATCATGGAGCTGCACCACGACAAGCACCATGCGACCTACGTCGCCGGCGCCAACACCGCCCTCGAGAAGCTCGCCGAGGCCCGCGAGAACGGCACGCTGGCGGCCCAGGCCACCAAGCTCGAGAAGGACCTCGCATTCCACCTCGGTGGTCACACCAACCACTCGGTGTTCTGGCAGAACCTCTCTCCCGAGGGTGGCGACAAGCGACGGGTGACCTCGGAGCAGCGATCGACGACGCATTCGGCTCGTTCGACAAGTTCCGCGAGCACTTCTCCGCGAACGCGAACTCCATCCAGGGCTCCGGCTGGTCGATCCTGGCATGGGATTCGATCGGACAGCGTCTGATCATCGTCCAGCTCTACGATCAGCAGGGCAACATCTCCATCGGTCTGACCCCGCTGCTCATGCTCGACATGTGGGAGCACGCGTTCTACCTGCAGTACCAGAACGTGAAGGCCGACTACGTCAAGGCGTTCTGGAACATCGTCAACTGGGCCGACGTGCAGGCTCGCTTCGAGCGCGCACGCACCCAGACCGCCGGCCTGATCGTCTAGTCACCGGCACCATGCGGAAGAGGGCCACCCCGCGGGGTGGCCCTCTTCGGCGTTTCGGGACGCCGTTCCTCCCTCCTACCGTTAACCTGTGCGGCCATGACGACTCTGCCGCTCGACACCGTGTGTTCCGGCCTAGCCTTTCCCGAATGTCCACGCTGGCACGACGGCAGTCTGTGGTTCTCCGACGTGTACGCGAACGACGTGTATCGCCTCGATCCGGCCACCGGGTCTTCCGAGGTCGTCGCCCACATCGACGGGCATCCCGCGGGGCTCGGGTTCCTTCCCGACGGTCGCCTGCTCATCGCCGTCGGGCACACCCGCACGGTGATGCGGCGCGAATCCGACGGCATGCTCACCCTGCACGCAGATCTGTCGGGCCTCGCAACCTGGCATCTCAACGACATGTACGTCGACGGTGCCGGCCGCGCGTACGTCGGCAACTACGGCGACGGCAGCGCCCCACCCGACCCGATCACTCCCGCTGTGCTCACCCTCGTCGGACCGGACGGAACCGTGCGGGCCGTCGCCGACGACCTGTTGTTCGCGAACGGGATGGTCGCGACGGCCGACGGTCGCACACTCGTCGTCGCCGAGACCCGCGCGATTCCGGGCCGGCTCACCGCGTTCACGGTGGGCGACGACGGCTCCCTCGCCGACCGTCGCACGCTGATCGAGTTCGATCGGTCGGTGTTCCCGGACGGCTCGCCATCGACCGCGACGACGCCGTCTGGGTCGCGTCGCCGTTCGGCAACGAGGTGATCCGGGTGTCGCAGTCGGGAACGATCACCGACCGGGTCTCCGTCGCGAATCCGTACGCGGTGGCGCTCGGGGGTCACGACGGCCGCGACCTGTTCGTCTGCACCGCCGAGAACTGGCAACCCGAGGTCGCGGCGCGTGAACGCACCGGGGCCATCGTGCGGCTGCGTGTCTCTGTGCCGGGCTGACGAACCACAGCTGGCACTCGACGCCTCTTGTGTGCCAGCCGGAAAAACGGGCATTCTTCCCTCATCGCCCCGCGAGGGATCGGAGAGACGCCATGAGGGATTCGGTCGGGATTGCCGCGTTTCATTCGGGTGGGTCGTTGCGCGGATTCGTGGTGACGGGACGGTGGCCCTCGACCACCCGCGAGTGGGCACAACTGCTCGCGCTGACCGTGCGGGTCGCATCGTTGCCGGGACTGCTGCCGACTTCGACGGTGTTCGGGGTCCGCGAGGAACTGCCGGACGATCCGGAGCCGGGAACTGTCGGCCTGGTCCTCGCCGCCGGACCGGTGCTCGGCGAGACGGCGGTGGAGCCGGGGTGCTTCGCCCAGCATCAACCGCCGGCGCTGATCATGCTGCATCCTCCATCGGAGACGACGACGTCACTGCCCGAGAATGCGGGTGCGGCCTCGGGGTGTGTGCTCCTGCCCGGGTTGCCGTACCTCGGGCTCGACCATCGCGCCGCGTGGGTGGAGGCCGAAGCGGACGGAACCGTGACGTCGCTGGTCAGTAAGGTGAACGTGGATCCCGCAGCGATCCCGACACCGCAATTCTGGCCATGCTGCTTGCGGCGTGACGCTATGCCGTAAATGAGAGTTCGGTTCTACTAAACTTAGCATTACCTTTACATCGGGCACTCTCGCGGGCTAATGTCGGGAAAGCGAAGGGGAGTAGCCCCCAATCGCCCTGTCGACACACTGGCCGCCATCGGCCCGGCACGGCGAACCGGATGACCTCCGGTGGGCGAGACCTTCGGTCGTCGACGCATCACGCGTACGGCGTCCGGAGGAAGCCCGTTTCCTCCACAGGCGAAGGAGGAAATGCCGCTCATGTGGTCCGCAGTCGTATTGAGTTTCGCAGTGATCTTCATCGCCGAGCTCGGCGACAAATCCCAGTTGATGGCCATGACGTTCGCGCTGCGCTACCGCTGGTGGGTGGTGTTGTCGGGGATCCTGTTCGCCACCACCGCCGTGCACCTCGTCTCGGTCGCGGTGGGCCACTATCTCGGTGTCGCGATCCCGACCGCAGCCATCTCACTCGTCGGCGGCATCGCTTTCCTGCTGTTCGGCGCGTGGACATTGCGCGGCGATTCCCTCGACGACGACGAGCAGTCCAAGGCCGGTCGCGTCACGCGGTCGGCGTTCCTGGCCGTCACCTCCGCGTTCTTCCTCGCCGAGCTCGGCGACAAGACGATGCTCGCGACCATCACGCTCGCGACCGATTACGACTGGATCGGCGTCTGGTCGGGTCGACGGTCGGCATGGTCGCGGCCGACGCACTGGCGATCATCGCCGGCGTCGTTCTCGGGCGGCACCTGCCGGAGAACGCGATCCGCTTCGGCGCCTCGGCGCTGTTCTTCGGATTCGGCGCGTGGATGCTCGGGGCCGGTATCGCTCCCGACGCACCCGCGGTCGGACCTATCTCCGGCGGCGTCACCCTCGTGGTCACCGCGCTGGCCATGTACCTGTTCACGCGTCGCACCCGTAAGGCCGACACCACGGAGCCTGCGCACAACGCGTCCGTGTGACCCCCCCCCGCAGAACCACGGTCCTGCTGCGCACCCAGGTATATGCTTGCCGATAGGCAAATACTTGAGGAGGCGCGGAACCGATGAGCAGAGAGTCGTTCGATCCCGACGAGGTGAATCGCCTCCGCATCGCACTCGGCCGCATCGCACGCCGAGTGTCCCGGCCGGCAGGCGACGGCAGCCTGACACCGTCGCAAGCATCCCTGCTCGGCACGGTCGCGCGACGGAAGACCATCGGAGTACGCGAACTGGCCGACCTCGAAGGCCTGAACCCCACGATGTGCTCACGCATGCTCGGCAAACTCGAAGACGCCGGACTCGTGTCACGTTCGTCCGACGCCGACGACAAACGCGTCGTCCTCGCCTACATCACCACGGACGGCGCTGCACTCGCCGAAGAACTCCGGATCCGACGCACAGCCCTGTTCACCGAACACCTCACCGAACTGAGCGAACACCACGTCGACGCACTGCACGACGCGCTCCCCGCACTCGAGGCCCTCGCCGACAGCATGGGTTGCGGCAGAAGCGAGGCGCGCAAGTGACCGTCCTCGCCGATATCCGTGGAACCACGTTCGCCGCCATGCGCGGCCCCAACTTCCGGCGCTACATCACCGGGCAGGCCACCTCCCTCGTCGGCACCTGGATGCAGACCGTCGCGCAGTCGTGGCTCGTTCTCCAGCTGACCGGATCGGCCACCGCAATCGGAATCGTGCTGGCCCTGCAAACCGTCCCGATGCTGCTTCTCGGACCGTACGGCGGGGTCATCGCCGACCGTTCCGACAAGCGCAAACTCATGATCGGGTTGCAATCGATGATGGGTCTGCTCGCGCTGACCCTCGGACTGCTCGTCATCACCGACACCGTGCAGTTGTGGCACGTGTACGTCCTCGCCCTCGCGCTCGGATTCAACCAATGCTTCGAGAACCCTGCGCGGCAGGCGTTCATGCTCGAGATGGTCGGACCCGAAGATCTGCGCAACGCGGTGAGCCTGCAGTCGACACTCGCGTCGGTCTCACGCATGATCGGTCCCGCAGTAGCGGGTCTCGTCATCGCTGCGGGTGGTATCGGCATCTGCTTCCTGCTCAACGCCGCGAGTTTCGTCGCGGTCGTGACATCGCTGCTCACCCTGGATGTGTCGAAGCTGCGGCCCTCTCCCCCGACTGCGCGTGCCCGCGGTCAACTGCGCGAAGGTCTCGCCTACGTACGGAGCATGCCCGACCTGGCGGTACCGCTGGCGATGATGGCGCTCGTCGGCTGCCTCGCCTATGAATTCCAGGTGGTGCTCCCCGTATTGGCCGACCACACCTTCGAGTCCGGCGCCGGCGCATACGGCTTCCTCACTGCCGCGATGGGTGCAGGTTCCGTGGTCGGCGGCCTCGTCGTTGCCACGTGGGGCCGCACGGGTATCAAGCCACTCGTGTTCGCCGCCCTCGCCTTCGGTGTGGCCATGGCCGTCGCGGCCGCGGCACCGTCCCTGCCGGTCCTCATCGCACTCATGGTGATCGTCGGCGCCTGAGCGTCACCTTCACCACGAGCGCGAACAGCACGCTGCAGCTCGCCGCCTCGCCACAGATGCGCGGACGGGTGATGGCGTTGTGGGCAGTCGCGTTCCTCGGGTCCACCGCGATCGGCGGCCCCATCGCCGGATGGGTCGTCGAACAGTGGGGCGGTCGCGCAGG
>BBEG01000189.1 GCA_001312645.1 Rhodococcus sp. JCM 9791 | reverse complement strand
CCTGTCCGGTGTCTCGGCAGCCCCACTCGCCGCGGCCATCGGCCGCGTGCGGGACGGTGCGGCGGCTACAGCCAGAACAGGGGTGCAGACCACGGTGTCGGCGTTCTGCCGCGTCACGGACGACGTGGCCCGCGACGCGCGTGAACTGAAGCCGTTCTGCGCGCGCATCGCCCAGAACGGCGGCAAGTCGTTCCTCTCGCTCGCCGGTGTGCACGTGGATGTCCCGGACCATCTACCCGATGTCTACCCCGATCTCGTTCACGCGGAAGACTGGGATGCCGCGGTGCGCGCGTGCGATCCGTACATCAGCGATGATGCGATCACTGCATTCGCTCGCGAGTTCTGTCTCTACGGCGCGGCCGAGGAGATCGTCGAGCGGCTCTCGCACGTGCGTGAGGCGGGCGCCGACGCGGTGTTTCTTCAGCATGTGGGGTCGTACGACCTTCCTCACCGACTGCTGGCCGACATCGCGGATCAGGTACTGCCTCGAGTGCGTGAGAATCAATTCTCCTAGCGTCCGAGCGTTCTCGTCAGAAGCGTGCCAACGCACTCAGCCGCACCCAGTCGACAGGAGCGCCGTCGGCCGGATACCCGGGCGCTCCCGAGGCACCCGCACCCGCAGCGTGCCGGGCTCGATCGTGCACCGCACCGGGGTGGTCAGCAGGAGAGATTCGCCGTCCACCCCCACCGAGATCTCGGGGGCGTCGGCGTCGACGGTCACCTCGGACGCCTCGTGCTGGGTCAGACCGCGCGCATGTGTCCGTCGCAGCAGTGAGACAGCCTGACCGGTACCGGTGACCGACACCGTCACGACGCCGAGCAGGCCCCGGTCGAGCCGATCCCGACGATTCATACCCGCGAGGTCGCTTCCGCCGTATCGGTTGTTGCTCACCAGCACCGCCTGCGGAGAGCGGACGGTGACATCGCCGATCTGCGCGACCAGATTCGGACCGGACTGTCCGGCAAGCAGATCCGGAAGCATCTTCAGTACAGTCCGGGTCTTGTCGTCGCGGTAGGCGGGGCTACGCACCACTTCCGCGTACACACCGAAGGACGCGTTGTTGACGAATGCCCGTCCGTTGATCCGTCCGAGATCGACGCGGACGTCGACCCCGTCGCGGAGCGCATCGAGCATCGCACGGGATCGTCGCGATCGAGCCCGAGATCCATCGCGAAGTGATTGCGTGTCCCCGCGCTGATCACCATGAACGGCACCCTGGTTTCCGCTGCGATCGCAGCGACACGAGCCTGAGTCCCGTCCCCGCCGGCCACGCCGAGCAGATCTGCACCGTCCATGACCGCGCGGCGGGCGAGTTCGTCGACGTCGGCGAAGTTCGTTTCGTCGAGCAGAATCACTTCGGCGCCGAGTTTCTCCGCTTTGTGCTGCAGATCGAACTTCGTGACCTTCCCGCCCCCGGATCGGGGATTCATGATGAGAAAGGGGTGGCTGGGGGGTGTCGCGGGAATCTCCAGCATCACCTCTGCAGATTTCCTGCGCCGCAACGCCGCGCGACCACAGGCGGTCGCGATCCCGGCGAGGATCAGCGACGCGATCACCACCGCGAGCAGATTCGCCCGCACGAAGAACACGAACACCGTCAGGGGAGCCAGCACTGCCACGGCAAGCGCCACCCAGCGCAGCGGGGCGCGGCCGGCGAGGAACCAATACAGGGCAGCCACACACACCACCGCGCCGCCGATCCCGATGAGGAGAATCCCCATCGTGCTCAGAACCCCGGCGAACAGCAGGGGGACGACGACGGTGAGGAACGCGAACGCGAAGGCGGCGCGCGCCCACCAGCGCCGCCCGGGTGTCGCATCCTCGCCGATCACAGTTTCGGGCATGCCGGTCCACCTCTCGAACGCTGGTGATCCCCACGGTAGTTACCGGAATTCCGGGTTACGTCGGAATTGTGCCGTTCTCCCATCGAACGGTCCACAATGGCGCACACTGAATTCTGTCCCACCCATATTCGAGACAGGAACAGTCATGTCCCCAGATCCGGATACGAAGCAGGCTGTCGCCAAAGGAACAGCAATGGGCGCAGCGATTCTTCTGGTCACCGTCGGTGTCCTGCAGATCTTCCAGGGCATCTCGGCCATCGCCAAGGACGAGGTGTTCGTCACCGGCATCGACTACATCTACAAGTTCGACTTCACCACGTGGGGATGGATCCACCTGATCCTCGGCATCCTCGTCACGTTGACCGGCCTGGTCCTGTTCACGGGTGCCACCTGGGCGCGGTTCGCGGCGATCTGCATCCTCGCGCTGTCGATCATCGCCAACTTCCTGTGGCTGCCCTACTACCCGTGGTGGTCGATCCTGATCATCGCGCTCGACGTCGTCGTCATCTGGGCGATCGTGACGTGGAACCCCGATCGGGTCTGACAGAAGAGAGTGCCGATGTCCGCTTCCGGTGTGATTGCGCATCCGACCCGTGAAGAACGAGCGGAGCGCGGTCGCGCCGCTCTGAAGGTGACGCCCTTGGAGGCGCTCGCCGAAGTCGACACGGCGTCCGCGCGCGACCCGATCGGGTTGCTCGAACAGCAGGCGGGGTCGCGGGTGCCGGAGCTCGTGCCCGTGCGATACGGGCGGATGTCGGCCGCGCCCTTCCCCTTCTATCGGCGCGGCCCTGGTGATGGCCGACGACCTGTCGCGCACCCCGAACTCGGGTCTGCACACACAACTGTGCGGCGACGCGCATCTGAGCAATTTCGGGATCTTCGCGACCCCGGAACGCAAGCTGGCGTTCGACGTCAACGATTTCGACGAGACCTACCCCGGCCCGTTCGAGTGGGACGTCAAGCGGCTGGTGGCGAGCCTGGCTGTCGCCGGTCTGCAGAACGGGTACCGCGGCAAGCACATCAAACGGATCACGCGGGCGTGCGCCGCAGAGTACCGGGAGACGATGCTCCTCCAGGCGGAGCGCGGCAATCTCGCGGTGTGGTACTCGCACATCGAGCCGACGACCGAGCTCACCGAGCTGCGAAACGAACTCGACGCGACGATGAGGAAACGCACCCGCAAGATCATCGAGAAGTCGAAGACCCACGACAGCGTGCAGGCGTTGAGCAAGCTCACCGAGGTCGTGAACGGGGAGCGGAGGATCATCCACAATCCGCCGCTGATCGTCCCGATCGAGGAAGCACTGGCCGTCGGCGACACCGCGGCGCTGTACGAGGAGTTGCATCAACGCATGCGCTCATACCGGTCGACGCTGCAGTGGGACCGTCGCGTCCTGCTCGAAGCGTTCGAGTTCGTCCAGGCAGCACGCAAGGTGGTCGGTGTCGGCAGTGTCGGCACCAGATGTTTCATCTTCCTGCTGCGCGGCGCCGGCGACGGCGACCCGCTGTTCCTGCAGGCGAAGGAAGCCCAGAAGTCGGTGCTGTCCGGATACGTCGAGGGGCCGACGTTCCAGAACGAGGGGGAGCGGGTCGTCAACGGTCAACGGTTGATGCAGGCGACGAGCGACATCTTCCTCGGCTGGGAACAGGGACCCGGCGTCGACGGCATACGACGCGACTTCTACCTGCGGCAGTTGCGCGACGGCAAGGGATCTGCGGCAGTCGAGGTGATGTCGCCGACGGGAATGACGCTGTACGGGCGGCTGTGTGGGCGGACGTTGGCCTACGCGCATGCTCGCAGCGGCGACCGCGTCGCCATCGCTGCGTATCTGGGGGAGGACACCGAATTCGACGAATCGATGATGGCCTTCGCGAAGACGTACGCTGAGCGCAACGTCAAGGATCACGCGCTGCTCGTCGATGCGATCGATCTGGGGAGGATCACTGCCAGGCGCGGCCTCTGACGGATGAGTTGTACAGGTGCTTGCAATGGTCGACCGGAGATCGTCGTGGGTCAGCTCCCGCCGGTTGCCGACTTCTCGGCCGGACGTTCCTCGTCTTTCCGGACGGGACGTGTGAAACACAGCGACGCAATGAAACCGATGGCCAGCACCACGGCGGGCAACAGTGTCGACTGCGCCATCGCCGAGCTGAAACCGTCCCGGACGATCTCGGGCATCTCGCCGGTCATGCCCTCCATTCCGCCGCCCTCGCCGGACAGGCCGTTGGCAGACAGCGCGCAGTGATGAGTGCACCGATGGCCGCGCTACCCAGGACCGCACCGACCTGCCGGGTGGTGTTGTAGATGCCGGAACCTGCGCCTGCCTGGTGCGGGGGCAGGTTTCGTGTGGCGGTCGCGGCAAGAGGCGACCAGATGAACGCGTTGGCGATGCCCATCAACGTGATCGGCAGGAGCAACTCCCAGATCTCGACGTGGGGCGTCATCACCAGTGCCAGCCACGCCAGCGAGATCGCGAGCATCAGGAATCCCGGCGCCGCGATGTAGCGCGGATGGGTGCGGTCCACCAACTTGCCGACGAACGGGGCGAGCACACCGGAGAACACGGCCATCGGCACCATCAGCAGGGCAGAACCGGTCGGGGACAGCCCGCGCACACCTTGTGCGTAGAACATCAGGGGCAACATCATCGAGGTGATGGAGAAGCCCATCGAGGTGATCGCGATGTTGGCCATCGAGAAGTTGCGGTCGCGGAAGAGCACGAGGGGGAGTAGCGGCTCGTCCTTGTTGCGTGACTGGTTCCGGACGAACAGTGCGAGCAGCACGAGTCCTGCCCCGATCATCAGCCAGATCCGCAGCGACCAGTCGTAGGTGTTGCCTTCCTGCAGGCCGAACACGAGCAAGAACATGCCCGCGGCGCTGAGCACGACGCAGGAATATCGAACTTGTGCGGGTGCGTCTCGAGGGTGGGGACGTACCGCATCGCAGCGAGGAACGCGATGACACCGACCGGCACGTTGACGATGAAGATCCACTCCCAGCCGAGTCCGTCGACGAGGACGCCGCCGGCCAGCGGGCCGACCAGCGTCGCGACACCGGCGGTGGCGCCCCACAGGCCCATCGCGGTACCACGCTTGTCGGGCGGGAAGGTGCGGGTGATGACAGCCATCGTCTGCGGGGTCATCATCGCGGCGCCGAAGCCCTGGAACACTCGCGCGAGGATCAGCATCTCGATGCTGCCTGACAAGCCGCACCACAGTGATGCCGCCGTGAACAGAGCCAATCCCGTCAGGTACAGCTTCTTCGGGCCGTACCGGTCGCCGAGGCGGCCGGTGATCAACAGGGGCACTGCGTACGCCAGAAGGTAGGCGCTGGTCACCCAGACGACGCTGTTGATGTCGGCGGAGAAGGCTTCGAGAATTGCCGGATTCGCCACCGCAACGATGGTGGTGTCGACGAGGATCATGAAGAAGCCCAGGCACAGCGCCCACAATGCAGGCCAGGGCCTGGCGTAGGTGTGCTGCTGGCTCGTATCGGTCACGTGCTGTTTCCTCACCGTCTGTCTCGAGTCGGCCACCGGTGAGCAAGGCAGACGTTCGGAACGATCAACGGCACCAGGCCACGGAGGCTCAGAGGAATCAAGGTACACCCACTGTCGGACAAGACACCGACGCTCGTACAAGAGAATTTCCGTACTCAGGAACGAAGGTTCCACGATGAGCGACGATTCGCCCGTCCCCGCGGGGGACGCGCCCCGCGCGGAGCGACGCTGGACCGCATCGGTGTTCGTCCTGGCCGCGATGGCCGTACCCTTCCTGCTGCCCGCGCGGTACTCACCGGGCACCGAATGGGTGCTGCCGGCTATCGAAGGGCTTGTTCTTCTCACCTTGATCGTGGTCGATCCGGGTCGTATCGACGGCCGGGACGATGGGTGCGGGCGCTGTCGATCGCGCTCGTGGTGGTGATCGCCGCGGGTGCGGCGTGGGGATCGGCTCGGCTCGTCTGGGATCTGCTCCACGGTGCCCCGCAGACAACGGTGCCGAAGGAGTTGCTCATCGCGGGGGCCCTGGTGTGGCTGCAGACCGTGCTCGCGTTCGCCTTTCTGTACTGGGAACTCGACGGCGGTGGACCCGTGACCCGGCATCTTCGGCCACCGGCCCATCCCGATCTGGCGTTTCCCCAGCAGTTGGACCCGCGCCTCGCGGCGCCCGGATGGCGGCCGATCTTCGTCGACTACCTGTACTTGGCCCTGACCAACGCGACCGCGTTCAGTCCGACCGACGTCATGCCGCTCGCGCGCTGGGTGAAGCTGACGATGTCCGTGCAGTCGCTTCTGTCGATCGTCATCCTCAGTCTCGTCGTTGCCAACGCAGTCAACCTGCTCAGCTGAGAACCGGCCGACCCTCACTTCCGTGCAGCTTTTGTGCTGGACCACAAATTCGGTAACGGAAACTGCTATGAAATCCCATGATTCCGGGGAACAATTGACCCATGAGCACCGGTAGCTCCGAGGAACAGGGTATCTCCAGGGTGATCGAGCAGCTGAGCAGCCGGTTCCCGCAAGTTCCCGTCGCAGACATCGAAAAGCTCGTCGCCGACCTCAGGGCCGAATTCGACGGCCGCAGGATCAGAGAATTCGTGCCACTGTTCGTCGAACGCAGAGCGCATGTCGTCCTCGGAGGGACTCTGACGCCGGACTGATTCCGGCGGATGTACATCGGCCGTTCGCTCGTCGCTTCCGACGGTTTGCCCGCCGCTCACATCGCCTGCGTAGTAAGTCAGGTATGCGCTGCGCAGTGTTCGGAACAGGGTATCTGGGAGCCACACACGCGGCCTGCATGGCCGAACTCGGGCACGACGTGCTCGGGGTCGACGTCGATGCCGGCAAGATCGCGAAGCTCGAATCGGGCGAGGTGCCGTTCTACGAACCGGGCCTGGCAGAGATGCTCCGCCGGAACCTCGAGGCCGGCCGTCTCACCTTCACCACCTCCTACGAAGACGCGGCAGCATTCGCCGACGTCCACTTCATCTGTGTCGGAACCCCACAGAAGCAGGGCGAGTACGCGGCGGACCTGTCGCACGTCGATGCCGTCGTCGATGCACTGAGTCCACTCCTGACCGAACCCGCGCTGATCGTCGGCAAATCGACGGTGCCCGTCGGGACGGCGGTCGACCTCGTCGAGCGGGTCCGCGCCGCGGCACCGGCCGACGTCGAACTCGTGTGGAATCCGGAGTTCCTGCGCGAAGGATTCGCGGTGCAGGACACCCTCTCGCCGGATCGCCTCGTGTGCGGAGTGGAGCGTAAGGGAGAAGGACGCGGCGAAGCGATCCTGCGCGACGTGTACGCCACGCTGATCGACCGCGGCGTGCCCTTCCTCGTCACCGAGCTCGCGACCGCGGAGCTCGCGAAGTCGTCGGCGAATGCCTTTCTCGCCACGAAGATCTCGTTCATCAACGCGATCGCCGAGGTCTGTGAGGTTGCGGGCGCCGATGCCGTCGAACTCGCCGACATCCTCGGACACGACGACCGGATCGGCCGACGTTTCCTCGACAGCGGCCTGGGATTCGGTGGCGGCTGCCTGCCGAAGGACATCCGCGCGCTCATGGCTCGCGCCGGTGAGCTGGGCGCCAATCAGGCGCTGCACTTCTTGCGTGAGGTCGACAGCATCAATATGCGTCGTCGGACACGGATGGTGGAGCTGACGCGGCAGGCGTGCGGAGCTCGGTCCTCGGCACGCGAATCGCGGTGCTCGGAGCCGCGTTCAAACCGGGATCCGACGACGTCCGCGACTCCCCGGCACTCAACGTCGCCGGGCAACTGCAACTCGAGGGTGCGGCGGTGACGGTGTTCGACCGCAGGCCATGGACAACGCACGACGCGTGTTCCCGACTCTCGGATACGCAACGACCGCGATCGAGGCCTGCACGCGGGCGGACGCGGTACTCGTACTCACCGAGTGGCCCGAATTCCGTGACCTCGACGCGACGGCGATTGCGTCGGTCGTCAACACCCGCGCCGTGCTCGACGGTCGGGCGTGCCTCGACCGCGAGGTGTGGGAAAGCTCCGGATGGACCTATTCGAGGCTGGGTGTCGCGGTCTGATGGTTACGTCACGTAACTGTCACGTGAGGTTCGGCGTGGCGAACGCCTCGAGTTGCCGACCTGGTGATATGGAAAATCCCATTGGGTACCATCGGTCGGGTGCGAAGTGCCGGGGGTGGCTGACAGCCGGCGCGACAACGACTGTCGAAGGCGGCTGATGAGTTCGGTTCTCGGGGTAACCGTGGGGGAGAGTGCCGTTCGGATCGTGCGTCCGATCGACCGGACTGCACCATCGGCGGGCTTCCAATTCCAAGTGGTGGAGACGGGCAAGGACAAGCCCGCTCAGCTCGCTGCCCGCACGCTGGGTGTGTTGAGCCAGACCGGTATCGCCGGCGAGCCGATCGACGCGGTGGGCATCGTCTACCGCGACGAAGCTCAGGCCGAGCGCATCCGCGCGGCGATGATGGTCGAGCATCTGGACAATTTCACGCTGGTCTCCGAGCCGGAGGCAGCGCTCGCGTACCTGCAGTCGACCGGTGAGCTGGGCAGCGACACCGCCGTGTTCTACGACCTCGGCGACTCGGGTCTCACCGTCACCGTGGTCGATCTCGGTCTCCGCGAGGTCCTCGCCGAACGTACCGACATCATCGGTGGTCGCATCTTCGATCAGGTGATCCGCGAGCACCAGCTCGACACCAACGGAGTGTGGCGACCCGACAATCCGACGGCCGACGACGAACTGTCGGCGCAATGCCGGCAGGCGAAGGAACAGCTGTCGGAGACCGACAGCGTGGCCGTTCCCGGTGCGGCCGGTGTCGTGCTGATGTCGCGCGACACGTTCGACCCTCTCATCGGTCAGTGTGTCGAGTCGTCGGCGAAATTCGTGCATCACATCATCGCGCGTTCCGGTCGCAATCCCGAGGCTGTGGTCCTGCTGGGCGGGGGCGCCCACATTCCGCTCGTGCAGGAAGTGTTGCGCTCGTGGATCGGCCTTCCGCTGGTCGTGCCGCACGAGCCGGAACTCGTCCTCGCCAAGGGCGGCGCGATCCTCGCAGGTAAACCGCCGGCCTCGCAGCCGGTGAGCTCCTTGACCCGCATCGTTCCTCCGTCGGCGGATATGTCGGCGGTCACCGAGCAGATCCCGGTGATCACCGCGCCGGTGAAGTCGTCGGCCCAGCCCGAGCCTGCCGTCGCCACCGCGAAGAAGTCGTGGGTCGGCGCGCTGACCAGGAAGGGACCGGCGGTCAGCGACAGGCAGATCTCCGGTGCCGGTCTTGCCGGAACCGCGCTGGCCGTGGTCGCGGTGATCGGTGTGGGACTGGGTGCAGGCAACGGCCTGTTCTCCGGGTCGTCCGACGACGACGGAACCAGCCCCACCGAGACGTTCGTGACGCCCACGACGTCGCGCACGGTGCCGCGCCCGCAGCCTGCCGTCGCACCGGCGACCGTGACCACTACTCCTCCCGTCACCACGACGGTGACGGAGGAAGCTCCGCGTCCGGTTCCTCCCTCCCCGGAACAGGCTCCGCCACCGCCGCCACAGCTGATCCCGGGTGTCGACCTTCCGGTCATCCAGCTACCGACGATCCAGCTGCCACCGCTCCCACAGATCCAGCTACCCGGCCTCTGAGAAGTTTCCTCCGGTTGTGCGGGTTTCCGTGGGTCGTGAGGCAACGGGAAGCCGTGTAGGTGGTGGAAGGTTTCCGTCACGCACCCTTTCGAGCGTTCCCGGCGCGCGCGTTGGAATCCGAGTGCGCGGAGAGCGTCTTCGCGCCGCATCTCCGCCACGAGGTCGCGGCGGTCGTCGTATTTGCCGAGTCCGTCGAACTCGCCGATGACTCCAGTGTCCTTCCAGAAGAAATCGAGACGATAGGTGTGTCCGTGTCGGGACTGGACGACCTGCTGCAGGATCGGCGCACCCGCGACCGGGACTCACCCACGCTCTCGCTGCGCCCGTCGATGAACGCCACGACCGCGCGGACCGCCGCCGTGCCATGGTCCCACGATGCGGCGGCGACGGCACCCTCGAGCCGGTTGCGCGCGGACGGGTCCTGCCTCAGCGCGGCATCTCCCGCGACCACCGCCTGCTCGAACGGAAGCGACCGAGCGAGGTCGACGATCGTCCGTTCGATCGAGGTGACGGGAACGCCGATGTCGACGACGTCGCGTCGGAGAACTGCGTCTGGTGCCGATGCAGACTTTCGGTGATCCGCCCCTTGTTTCCCGAGATGTGTACTCGTCTCAGGTCGACGTTCCACATGTCGAAGCCGTGGACGAGTGCTGCCGACGCATGGCTGGGCTCGGGTGAGCGGTGTGGGATCCGGCATGCCGTGAGCCTGCCCGAAATCACGCTCTATGAACCGCGCAAAGACGACATTGTGGATAGCTTTTGTGCCTGTGGATAAACCTTCCCCCACCTACCTGGCTTCCCGTTGCCTCACGACCCACGGAAACCCGGACAAGCGGACGAAAGTTGTCTTCGTCAGCGCGAGTGGCGG
>BBEG01000188.1 GCA_001312645.1 Rhodococcus sp. JCM 9791 | reverse complement strand
TCGGGGCGGCTGTCCTCAGAGTGCGCGGTGTGTCCGGAGTCGTTCCATGGCGAGCCCGGTGATTGCGTGCGGCAGCGCAGCGGTGGCCACGTTCCCGTCATGCCGGTGCCAGATTGCCGAGAGTGCGCTCCAGCAGGTGATCCAGCGCAAGAGTTCGATGGTGTCGATTCCGGAAGTGTCGGTGACGACCCGCAGTCGTGTGTCGAAATAGTTGAGCGCGGACTTCGGTGTCGGATTGGTGAAGAGGTTGCAGTAGTCGAATTCTCGCGGCCCGACGATTCCCTTCGGATCGATGGCCAGCCAGCCTCTCCTTGTGCTGTACAGCACGTTGTCATGATGCAGATCGCCGTGGAGCAGTACCTGCTGAGCGGGCGCCGAGAGCAGCCGATCGGCGATGTCCCTGACAACGTCCAACTCGGGGTCGGTGTCGGCGAACAGGGCGGAGAACCAGCGTCGCAGGCCCGGGAAGGATTCGACGTGCTCGACATGGTGCGAATGCAATCGGTCAGCAACGAGGCACAACACCGTGGCAGCCTCGGTGTCGTCCGCGAGCATCGACCGCAGGGTCTGCCCTGCGTGTTCGAGCACCACGGCGTTGCGGAACCGGGCGAGTACCTGGACTGCGCCAGTGCCCGCCCATCGGTCCAGCGCCTCTGTTCCCAGGAGCTCTTCCGGATCGTTGGTGATCTTCACGAAAACGGATTGCCCGTCGTGAATGGCCGGGCAGAGCAGCGACGTCTGCGAGTGGAAGGGCGTTCCGGTCGGTTCGAGGCGCAGTTCAGCAACGGTGTGGTGCAGGTCGGTGTGGGTTGGTAACGGCGCGTGCGGCACGAGCCGATCTTCGCAGACCCGCGGTGGGGAGTCCCGTCGGTACTGCTGCGCCCGAATTGCGCGCATGCTGAGCCGACGCAGTCATCGTTCGCCCTTTGCAACTCTGACCGCTCAGGAGATTGCGTGACCGATGAACTCGCCGCCTACCGTCGCACCGTGGGCGGCCAAGATAGGCCGATCTTCGCCGAATACGGTAGTTGTCGTGGCGAGGCAGGGTAGCTCCTGCAGTCGGTGCGACGTGGATCATCGCGCGCTGAGCTGGTCGACGGGTAGGTGGTGCACCGGCTGCGACGATCGCGGGGCGACGACCCACACCCCACCGGCGACGATCCAGATCTGTCCGTCGCCGTCGTAGGAGACTTCCGGGTAGGGCGAGTGAATGGCCAGGCGGCACTGCAGGGCAAAGGTGACCGGATCGAGTATCGACAGCAGGCAGTGCCAATCGCTGTAGGGATTCGGCTCGATACTCCGATCATCGCGCGCATGATGCACGACCCACACCCACGGACCGGCGGTCCCACCCGAAGATCCCCTGATCGGAATGTCTTCGACGTCGCCGACCGTCAGATCCGGACGGAACAGCACCTGCTGTCCACGTGGATCGACCAACCGCACGGGATTGCCTTCGACGAGGAACGTGCCGGTCAGCGAGGACAGAGATGGGCCGAGGCGCAAGCGCCGTTGGTGTCGAGGACGAACAGTCGGGAGTGCCCGTCGTCCGTGCCGGTTCCGGTGTGCAGTACCCCCACGAACGCGTCGTGTCCGCTGTGCACGACGTGGATGCGGCCGTCGACGGGGTCGAGTTCCTGGTGTCGTCCGTCCGGCCACCGCAGGCTGATCATGCTCTGCTCGTCGGTGCGGTGCCAGGACAGCAGTGCGCCCTGAATTGCGGCAGCACCGGTAACCAGGTGCTCGTCGACGCGGACTGCCGAGCCGTCGAGATCGCAGCGGAAGATCCCGTCCCGCCCGAGAACCCAGCATCCCTCGCGTCGGCCTCCACCCAGCGGGGACGGTGCGCGAATTCGGTGAGGATCGCACCCGGAAGCCGGTATTCGCCCACCACGCGTTGCTCGCGCAGCCGAATCACCACCGGGAGCTCCCGATCGACGATCCAGACATCACGACCGTGGGCGGACACCGCGGCCGGGATAAGAGCCGGCCGCACCGGTATCGGTGGCACGTCGTCGAGATCGAGATCGACCAACACCCCGCACTCGCGGATCACGTCCTCGCCAGGAGACAGATGGGTCGGGCGGGTGTCGTCGCGGAACACCCCTGTCGCCGCCTGCACTTCCCGGAATTGGCGGGTGCCGGGGATGGGAATCCATCGTGGGGGACGTGTCGGCTCGGTCGGAGGCTGCTCGCGGAGCTGGTAATTGTCGGAAACGACCTGTGCTCGCAGGATCCGGCCCGTGGCCGAGCCGGTGGTGGCGTAGCGAGGTCTCCGATCACCCGGCCGGTGAGCTGTTGCCGCCCGACGGTGGGGCGTCGGCTGTACCAGGTGGCTGTCCACCCGTCGCTGCGGAGGAACAGTCGCCATTCCCACCACCGGTCCTGTTCGGGGAGGGCAGGCGACGGTGCGGGTTGTCGCAGCGGGACACCGTCGTCGAGTGGTTCGACGTCGACCTCGACGGTGACGATGCTCGGATCCGCTACGTCCGGCGGAGTTTCCACAAATTGCAACGGGTATCGTCCGATGTCGCGACCTGCGGTGGGGCGACCTCGCCGTCGCCGATGGCCAGCTCGGTCACCAGCACGGAAAGTCTCCGATGTGGTCGGACAGGGTGTGTGGTCAAGGGACGATTCTCCTGGAAGCGTGAGTCGAGCAAAGCCTCCGATAACCCATCGTGACGTTTCACGGTGAGACACCGGTGGTCGCGCCGTCTGGCAGTTCACGAGGCGTGTGGATATTCGGTCCCGCGCAACGCCAGTGATGCGGCTGTCTTTCGAACAGCACGATCACCAATCGGGCGCCGAACGGGTCTGAGGTCACTGCGGATCGCTCCTTCCTGTGCTCTCATCTCACTGGATGCCGTCAGATCCCTTCATCGGCCAGGGACGCCAGTGCCCGTCCTTCGGCGGCTGAACCGGGCTGGCACGCAGTTCGCTTGCGCGTTTCGGGGATAGAGCCAGGGTCCCGCTGCGACTCCAGCAGTCACCGTCCCAGCTGTGCTCGAGTACCCGCCGGAAAATGTTGATGCGTTCGGTCAGTTTCCCTTCTGCCAGTGCCGTGCAGTACTTGACCAGATCGTCGACGGCGCTGTCGATCTGCTCGTCGCACGCGTCGCAGCCGCACGCAGGAAGCGCGATGTGTTGCCAGGCACCCACATTCAGGTACAGCCCAGGAAACGACGTCGTGGTGATCGTCAACGGAGCCTGATCCGAATCTGGCGGAGCGATCCGTATCGACTCGATCGGCTGAACACCCGACGCGGGCCACGGCACGGCCGGTCCACGAGTGACGGTCACGTCGAACCGTCGTACGAGGTCCGCGACCAGCTTGTCGGCCGCCGGAATGAGCGGCGCGAACCGCTGCGGGTTGGTCACCCGTCCGTAGGCCTCCTCCGGCGGATCTTTCATTGCCATCCCTGTTTCGACTGCCCGAAAACGCGTCCGGATGGAAGGCGCATCGCAAGTGTCGCCTGAGCGGCCACAACCGGCCAACGCGACCCGCCAACGAACGTCCGATATCGACGTTCGGGCAATGTCCGCCGCCGCATGGCCGAAGCAGCCGAACTCGAACGAATCACCCCAGTCGTACCACGCGTCCACCGAACCGACGCGATGGTCGACACGGGATCGACCACCTCGATGCACGCGCAGTGGGCCCGCATCGATGACTGGATTCACGCCCACGTTCCCGGTATGACGATCACCGGCGCCGACCCCGCCGCGATCGATGCCGCCATGGCCACGACCGGACAGATGCACTGGCCGACCGAGCTCTCGACGAGGAGACGCTGCACCGCGAGGCGCTCCTGCTGGTCACGCCCAGCAAACGTTGGTGCGGGCATCGCATGTCACCGCGCAGCGCCTGTGTTCGAGCGTCTACGTAAACCTGATACTTCCTGCCACCTACATGCCAGGCGGTCCAGATCCACGTCCCTCACGGCTACCCGAGACATCCTGCGATACCGCGGGCTCGACCGTGTCCCACACCGGCGCTTCAGATGCAGGACAAGACTTCACCTCGTTCACCCTGCTTGCCCCGATTCGCCCGGCTCTCAGTGCCTGCGAGGTGCCGACCACTATCGTGTGAGGCACCGGCGACTTCTTCTTCCGCCGTCCCCGGGCGGACTGGCTCGTCGATCTGATCCCGGGAGCGACGGGGGTCATCGAAGTTCCTGGTGCCCGGTTGTTCTTCCCGGACGAACGCGCGCGGGAACTCGTCGATGCGCTCAAAACCCACTGGACGTAAACCTCTGCGCCCTACGAGCAGCGGTAATGGCGCTGACGACTGCGATGTGTGCCGGAGGAAAGCGCATACTGGGCCGATGCAATCGTCGTTCTTCGATGCCCTCGACGCGCTTGCCCGCTCGGCTCAGATCCGGATCGACCGGCCCGAAGGCTCTGCGCACCCGCGATTTCCGAACGTGATCTATCCGCTGGACTACGGTTTCCTCGACGGCACCATCGCTGCCGATGGTGAGGGTGTGGACGTGTTCGTCGGTAGCAGCGCGGGTGCAGGTGTCACCGCGGTTGCGCTCACAGTGGACGCCGGCAAACGTGATGTGGAGGTCAAGGTTCTGCTGGACTGCATACCCGGAGAGATCGATGAGGTCTTCGCGTTCCTGTCCGGGACGCTCCGTCTCGGGACGACGATCGTTCACCGCTGAGCATTCACCGCCGGCACCGACCGTATCCGGGGGAGGGCACACCATGACCTGGTCGAGGCGCCAGGTTGTATCCGCGGTGTCGGTGCTGTCGGTCGCTGCGGTGACGACGGCATGCGTCACGGTCGATGTCACCGGCTCCCGCTCCGACGCTGGAGCAACGCACGGGTCTTGTGATCGCTTCGATTCGTTGTCCGGGCAACTGCGGGTGGGGGATCCGGCGTCGGCGCGACCCACCGTCGTGCCGGGTGACCGGCCACTCGAACTAGGCGAGAGCGTCCCTCCGGTGATCCACCCGCTGCTGGAGTCGGTCGAATTCGGCGAGAACGACACTGTTGTCTTCGCGCTCAGCGGGGATGGGGCCGTCGGCTGGTCTGCCCGGTTCGTGCAGGAGCCCCGATTACGGGCCACCGATGCCGCCGTCCCGATCGCAGGTTCGTGCATTCTGCAGATCGACCTGAGTGGAGTGGACACCGACGCCGCCTGGCGCGACACCGCGCTGCCCGCGCGGCTCTCGCCCGAAGGCGATGCCTCCGCGGTGGTCGAGGTCCTGAGCTATCCCAGCAGCGCCACCATCGCGCAGTCCTACCTCGGCACCGCGCGGGTACACCGACCGTGACCGTCGACTCTTCCCCCGAGACAGGAACACTCACCATCGTTGTCGCGGCGGAAGACGGATGAGGCACATACACACCCACCGGCCGAAGCGGATCGCTCACTGATGCATCCGCGGATCACGCGACGCGTCGGCATACATGGCCGGGCAGCCGTCGACTCGCGCATCCGGTCGCAGTTCGTAATGCCACGGCTCGTTCATGTAGATCTGGCACAACCCGTACTCGGCACCCCGCTCGGACAACCACGTCGAGGCATCCGAGTGACCGACATCGATCGCGTCCCCGTGCACATGGGCGGAGGTCTCCGCGGTGGCGACCCACCGCGAGGCTTCCTCCACCGAGCCGTACTCGGCCACCGCCTCACGAAGCAGTTGATCCTGATAGGAGGCGGAACGCCAGCCGCTGTTGACATGGAACACGATCCCCTCGGCTGCCGCATCCGTCGCGGCACTGCGCAGCGCGTCGAGCAGATCGGGATCGAGGCCGGCGACCGCAGGGACGTCGTCGTCGAACACCGTGACGTCGCCGCGCGCCGCGTCGCCTGGTCGCACTTCACCTCCACGCTGGTCGAGCATCGCGGCAGACGTCGTCGTGTCGTCGTCGAAGATTCCTGGTCTTGTGGTGATGAGCAGGACCCCGGCGGCCGCCAGTGCGACGAACACTGCCGATCGGCGACCGCGCGGTCCCGTTCGTGTCGAGTGGCTCGAATACATGACCCCAACCAACGCCACCTCGTGTTGCCGGCACGTATGCAGATTTCGATACATCCACGATATGAGTCGGCTCGTAGCATCGAGGACGTGCGCGTGTTGATCGTCGAGGACGAGCCCTACATGGCCGATGCCATCCGCGACGGCCTGCGCCTCGAGGCCATCGCTGCCGATGTGGCCGGGGACGGTGACACCGCACTCGAACTGCTGAGCATCAACGCCTACGACATCGCCGTCCTCGACCGCGACATCCCCGGACCGTCCGGTGACGTCGTCGCCGAGCGCATCGTCGCCTCGGGAAGCGGCATGCCGATCCTCATGCTCACCGCCGCGACCGGCTCGACGACAAGCTCCGGATTCGAGCTCGGCGCCGACGACTACCTCACCAAACCGTTCGCGCTCCGCGAGCTCGTACTCCGGCTTCGCGCCCTCGACCGGCGGCGTGCTCATCACCGGCCGCCCGTGCGCGAGATCGCTGGGTTGCGACTGGACCCGTTCCGCCGCGAGGTCTACCGCGACGGCCGCTACATCGCGCTCACCCGCAAGCAGTTCGCCGTGCTCGAGGTCCTCATGGGCGCCGACGGTGGTGTTGTCAGCGCCGAGGAGCTCCTCGAACGAGCGTGGGATGAGAACGCAGACCCCTTCACGAACGCGGTGCGCATCACCGTCTCGGCGCTCCGCAAACGCCTCGGCGAACCCTGGCTCATCGCCACGGTGCCCGGCGTCGGATATCGCATCGACACGGGACCGGACGCCGATGACGGGGGAGCGGAGCGTGGATAGGGGCCAAGGATTGAGCGTCCGCCTCAAACTCACGCTCAGCTACGCCGGATTCTTGGTGATCGCGGGTGCCTTGCTGCTCGCTGCGGTCTGGGTGTTCCTTCTGCGAGGGTCGAACAGCCTGTACGTCCCCGACCTGTCCGACTTCCTACGCGTCCTCGACCCGAGAAGTTTCGGCCCAGCCGTCTTCGTCCCGGCAGCAATACTGGTGCTGGCGTTCTTGCTGGTGTTCGGTCTCGTGGGCGGGTGGATTCTGGCCGGTCGGATGCTCGCCCCGCTCACTCGCATCGCCGACGCCACCCGCATGGCCGCAGACGGGTCGCTCTCCCACCGGATCCGGCTACCCGGCCGCCGAGATGAGTTCCGCGAACTCGCCGACTCCTTCGACACGATGCTCGCGCAGCTCGAAGCGCACGTCGCCGAACAGCAGCGATTCGCAGCCAACGCCTCCCACGAGCTGCGCACCCCCGCTGGCGATCACCCGCACACTCCTCGACGTCGCGCACGACGACCCGAACCGCGACACCGGCGAACTCCTCGACCGGCTACGCGTGGTCAACGGCCGCGCGATCGAGCTCACCGAAGCGTTGCTGCTGCTCAGCCGCGCCGACCAGCGTTCCTTCACCCGCGAACACGTCGATCTGTCCCTGCTCGCGGAGGACGCCGCCGAGACACTCCTTCCCCTCGCCGAGAAGCGCGGCATCACCCTCGACGTCTCCGGAAGCATCACCCCGCTCGTCGGATCACAGGCGCTGCTGCTGCAGATGACCACGAACCTCGTGCACAACGCGATCGTCCACAATCTCCCCGACGGCGGCGCCGTGTGGGTGGCGACGACGACGTCGCGCGGGTCGGTGGTGCTCGCCGTCGAGAACACCGGCGACCGACTTGCGCCGGAGCTGGTCTCGACATTGACCGAACCATTCCAACGTGGCAGCGAACGCATCCACGGCGACCAGCCCGGTGTCGGACTCGGCTGGCAATCGTCAAGAGCATCGTGCGAGCCCACGACGGGCACCTCACCCTCACATCACGGCCCACCGGGGGCCTCACCATTGCGGTGCATCTGCCAGGCCCGGTGCCACATGGAGCCGTGTGACGATGCCTTCCGTGGCGATCAGCAAGGCCGACCCGCCGCTCAGTCCCCCCGTACCGGAAGCCGCCGTGGGCCCGGGCCCTCCTTCGCGAGCACGTCGCCGGGGTTCGCCAACGGACAACTCTTCAGACTCAGACATCCACACCCGATGCACCCCGAGAAATCATCACGCAGCTCGGTCAACGCCTCGATCCGGCGGGTCAACTCGTCGTGCCACATCAGCGACAGACGCGACCAATCCTCCGCAGTAGGAACCGACTGTCGGGAAGCGAATCGAGGGCCTTCTTGATGTCCTCCAAGGACACACCGACCCCCTGCGCGATCCGGATGAACGCCACCCGACGCAACGTGTCGCGCCGATAGCGCCGCTGATTGCCGGAAGTGCGACGACTGTCGATCAGCCCGCGGGACTCGTAGTAATGCAGCGTCGACACCGCGACACCGGAACGCTCCGACAACTGCCCGGGTGTCAGCCACACTCCAGCAGTCATCAGAGCCTTCCTGCATAGGGCAACGCACGTGCCGATCCGGTGTGCTGCACAGTACCGAAACCTCGCACTCGCAGCACGGAACGGGTGGCACTCCGACGCCACCCGCCCGCCCGATCGTTCAGCGACGGCCGCGGTAGAACCTCCGAATGTCCTCGGCGAGCAGCCCCGTCTCCAGATGTGCCGCGTAATGACCACCTGGCGCGTCGTACAGATTCCACGACACGATGTTCCGGTGATCACGCTCGGCGAACTTGCGCACCCCAGTGAAATCGCCCGCAAACCCCGCGACACCGAGCGGCACCTCCGTGGGCCCCGACTCACCTGCGGTCTTCGCATCCTCGAAATACATGCGGATCGCCGAGCCCGCCGTATTCGTCAACCAGTAGAGCGCGACATTGGTCAGGATGAAATCCTCGTCCAGCCGTCGCCCACCCATCGCACCGTCATCCATCAACTGCAGGTGCCAGCCCAGCAACCCCGCAGGCGAATCCGCCAACGCGTGCGCGAGAGTCTGCGGCTGCTGCGAATGCAGCTGATTGAACGAGAACTTGTTCTCCATGAACCACTGCAACTGCTGCATCTGCGCCATGTCCTGCTCCGACATCTCCGCAAACTCGGCCGGGTCACCACTCGGGAACGAGAACACCTGCATCACATGCACTCCCGTGACACGCTCCGGTGCGATCGCACCGAGACGCGGGGAGATCATCGACCCCGCATCGTTGCCGTGTGCACCGAACCGGTCGTAGCCGAGTCGCGCCATCAACTCCGCCCACGCCCGTGCCGTCCGCTCGGCGTTCCACCCGGCCTCCTGCGTCGGACCCGAGAAACCGAACCCCGGCAGCGACGGGATCACCACATCGAACGCATCCGCGGCATTGCCGCCGTGCGCCACCGGGTCGGTCAGCGGCCCGATCAGATCGAGAAGTTCGACGACGCTGCCCGGCCACCCGTGCGTGAGGACCAGCGGAAACGCGTCGGGTTCCACTGACCGGACGTGCAGGAAATGAATGAGCTGCCCGTCGATGATCGTGGTGAACTGCGGAAACTCATTGAGGCGGGCCTCCTGTGCGCGCCAATCGAACTCGGTCTGCCAGTAATCGACGAGTCGGCGCACCGAAGCGACGCTCACGCCGTACCCGTCTGCCGGGGCGTCACCGGTCCACCGGGTGCGGCGCAGTCTCTCAGCGAGATCGTCGAGAGCCTCCTGCGGAACATCGATCCGGAACGGAACAACCTTCGTATCGCGTGCAGTAGGGGCAGGGAAATCGGTGTGTGTGGTCATGTCTTCGAGCCTCGTCGCTACCGCCTCCGTGCGGCAGTGCCCCCGCGCATCGATGCGCTGGCACAATGCACGAGCAGGACATGCATTCTGCACGCCGCCGACACCCGACACGCGACGTCCACACCAGGGGAGGGGAGCGGTGCGTCAGCTACACCTTGCCAAAGCCCTGCTCGTGCTGATCCTCATGTCATGGTGCGTGTCCCGAATCGGATTCCTGTTCTCCCACGAATACGGCGACGACCGTGCCGAGGGTGTGCGCGCTGCGCTCGGCGTCGTCGCACTGGCCGCACTTGCCGGCACTGCCCTGCTCGCGGCATTGCGCGTGATCCCGCGACACCTGACAGTCCTGACGGTCGTGTTCGTCGCGGCATGCGCACTCGCGCCCTACCCGATGGTCGGCGACCCGTGGGGCCCGGTCGCCGGGCTCGCCTCGGCGATCGCATTGTTCCTCCTACCGAAACACCACTCCTGGCTGGTGTTCGTGCTGCTCGTCGCCGCAGACCTCACCTCCGCACTTGTCTTCCAGACCGGGGCGTCACCCCAAGCTCTCCTCGGGCGATTCGTGATCGACGTGATGGTCGGAGTCTGGGTCTTCGGCGTCATGCTGCTCGTCGACCTGGCCGCCCGAGCGCAATCCGAGCAGAACACACTCGCCGCCATGGCACTCGGCGAGGAACGGATACGTCCGCCGCGCGACTGCACTCGTCGGTCGGCGCGGACCTCGCCGCGTCACGTCGACTCACGCCTCCGCACCGACCGGGACACCGAGCCCGAATGACA
>BBEG01000187.1 GCA_001312645.1 Rhodococcus sp. JCM 9791 | reverse complement strand
GCCGAGCGGGACGCTGTCCGTCGGCGTGGCGACACGCGGCGTCGAGGTCATCGCGGTCGACGCCGAGGGCAGGCCACAGCCACCAGGTGAGGAGGGCGAACTCGTCGTCACCGCGCCGCAGGTGATTCCCGGCTATTGGCAGAACGAGGAAGCCACGGAGCTCACACTTCCCGGTGGACGTCTGCACACCGGCGACGTCGCCATCATCGACGACGAGGGCTGGGTCTATCTCGTCGACCGCATCAAGGATCAGATCAACACCTCGGGCTACAAGGTGTGGCCGCGTGAGGTCGAAGACGTGTTGTACGAGCACCCTTCAGTCCTCGAGGTCGCGGTGGTGGGGATGCCCGACGACTACCGCGGCGAAGTGGTGGTCGCGTATGTCTCACTGCGCGAGGGCAAGGCGGCCGAACCGGACGAACTGGTCGCGTTCGCGGGCGAGCGACTCGCGGCGTACAAGCGACCCCGCGTGGTCCACGTGCTCGATGTGCTCCCGAAGACCGCGACCGGCAAGATCCAGCGAGGCGCGTTGCGCGGACGATGAACTTCGGTGTTCTCAACGGCGTATATCGGCTGTCGAGAACACCGAAGCTGGAGTCGGGCCGATTACGGCTTGCGGGCCTCCGGGTCCATCGGCTCGATGCCCTCCTCGATCGCCTTGATCAGCAGGGCGGTGAAGCGGGTGTAGAAGCGCGCCATTCGGATGAATCCGGTGCCGAACCAGAGTCCGGGCTGCGCCGATCGGCGCCAGGTGTTCGCGTATTCGCCGTCGGCGGCGCGACCATACGCCTTGTCGATCTTCGCTGCTGCGGAGCCGAGAACCGGCTTCAGATGGCCCCAGAACTGGTGGTATCCGGTTGCGAAGACGATGAGCTCGACATCGCGCATCTCCGACCCGTCGGTGAACACCACTGTCTTGCCGTCCTTGATCTCCGCGACCTCGACGCCCTGCTTCAGGTGGACCCGGCCGTCGGCGATGAGCTGGGATGCGCCGATGTCGATCTGGTAGCTGTCCTTGCCGGACATGTGCGCACCGATGATGCCTGTGCCGTCCGGGCCCCAGTTGAGCTTGAATCCTTGGGATTCGAGTGCATCGAGCAGTTCCTTGTCGGCCGCCTTCGCGAGCTGCACGAGTTCTTTGTTGAACTCGTCGACCCGCTCGTTGGGCAGGGCGTAGGTCATCTGGTCGGCGAAGTCCGGCGTCAGCGTCATATCCTCGGTGAACAGGGTCGACCAGTACTTGTGATAACTCGGGTAGGTGACGACGTAGGTCGAGGTGCGCTGCACCATCGTGACGTCGGCATCGTGTTCCCAGAGGTCGTGCGCCAGTTCGTGACCGCTGACCCCCGACCCGATGACGAGCGTCTTCTTGCCGGAATAACGGTCGCCGTCCTGGAATTCGTCGGAGTGCACTGCAACACCGCGAAATTCCTGGAGTCCCTCGATCTCGGGAATGCGCGGAGAACCGAACATGCCGCCGGCCACGATGAAGTGTCGCGGATGCAGGTCGCGGATCGAGCCGTCGCCCCTCTGAACGCGGACGGTCCACCGCTCGGTTTCCTCGTCGTAGTGGCCGCTGAGGAACGTTGCCCTCATCCACACGTTGAGATCGAGGGTGGTGGCGTACGTTTCGAGCCAGTTCGCGAACTTGTCCTTCGGGGTGTGCGCCGGCCATGTAGCGGGGAGGGGCAGATACGGCAGGTGGTCGCCGTAGACGGTGCTGTGCAGCGCCAGGGATGCGTAGCGTTTGCGCCACGTGTCGCCGATGCGTGCCTCCCGGTCGATCACGAGCGTGTCGACGTCGAGGGCACCCAGCCTCGCCGCGAGAGCCAGACCGTTGTGGCCTGCGCCGAGCACGAGGACGGTGGGGTCGCGGTCCTCGAACGACGTCTCGTTGCGCCGATCGTCGGCCCAGCGCGTGCGGCCCGGGACGACGCCGTAGACCTTGCCTTCGGGGCGACGGTGACGAGTCCCCTCGGGGAAGGCTTCGAGCGCCTCGACCTGGGTCTGCAACGTGTACGCGACGAAGCGCGCCCCGTCGCGGACGAGTCGCGCGAATCCGCGATTGACCCGGTCGTTGGTCGTGAAGTCGAAGAACCCCATGATGTCGTCGCCGGAGACGAAGGGCTCCTGCACGGCGCTCACGGAGAAGCCGGACGCGCTCCATTCCTTTGCGAGCTCGATCAGCCGCCCGGCCGTCTGCTCGCTGCCGACGGCATGGTGGAAGTCCCACGGGAAGGCCATGAAGTCGCGCCACGTGGCGTCGCGGTGCAGGCATGCCCCCAGCTCGACCTCCGAGCCTTCTCGAGCGCGGCCGCGAATTCTGCGAGCCAGGTCGTGAAGACCTGTGCCGCATTCGGAGCGTCTATCTCAGGGGTTGAGTTGCGCCGAGCTTCCATCATGGGTTGCGGCTCCTTCTCGGTGTAATGCATCATCCGAAGGCATGTGTATTTAACGAACACATTGGTTCTATATACACACATACTGGTTGAGCGGTCCACTCTCCGTCAAGAGTTCGGAGCGGAACCTTGTGAGGCTCAGCACCATCAGCTACCGTCCAAGTGTATTTTCTACACATATCTGTGCACTATTTGAGACAGGAGGCGGGGATGACGGGCATCGACTCCCATGAGGTGGGGGCCGGGCTGAGCGTCCGAACTTTCACATCGCCACGTCCTGCGACGAGCCGATTCCTCGTACTGGTCCTGAACGGCGACCACCCGAACAGCTGCCGCGAGCTCATTGCCGACGGACTGGTGATCGTCGAGGTTCCCACCCGTCCCCGCAGTGCACTCGACGACAGCGACCGCGCCCTGCAATGGGCCCGCTCGGTGGCCACCGATCTCTTCGAAGCAGACCCGAGCCGCATCGCCGTTCTCGATACGCCGGAAACTCGGCCCCTTGCCACCGCACTCGCCGAACGGGTGCAGGCCCGGAAGGAACCCCCGATCCTCGCCGAGACGTTCCGTTCCGCCGATGTCGATCTGCACGCTCGCATCGCGGCACTCCCGGCGTTCGATGGCCCCGCCGAGCCCGCCGTCGCAGTCCACCGCCGGATCGAGCCGGCGACACTCGACCAACTCGATCTCCTGACCCGGTGGGACACGACGAGCATCGACACCGTTCGCGGGAGCTACGCCGAGGTCACTCCTCCCCCGACTCCCGTGAGCGAACGAGTCGAACGGGTCGACGACGCCGTCCCCAGCAATCAGGGGCAACCCGACGTGCCCGTCCGGTGGTACCGGCCGCGCGACATCACCGGCCCACTCCCCGCGATCATGTACTTCCACGGCGGCGCATACATCATGGGTGGGCTCGACGAGAACGACGATCGGCTCGATCGCATCGCCGCCGACATCGGATGCGCGGTCGTATCGGTCGACTACCGCCTGGCACCCGAAAACCCTTACCCCGCAGGCCTCGACGACGCCGAACTGGTCTGGCGCCACATCCTGGCGAACGCCGACGCTCTCGGAGTGGACCCGAGCCGTCTCGTCATCGGCGGCGCAAGCGCCGGCGCCGGACTCGCCACCGCGCTGTGTATCCGCCTCGCCGAGGTGGGCCTGCCCCAGCCCGCGCTCCAACTCTTGGTCTATCCGATGCTCGACGACCGTGAGCACGACTCCCTCCGGGCACTCGAGGGTGGAGCCGGACATCGGGGTCTGTGGCGACTCGAGGCCGAACGTCACTCGTGGCGGGCGTATCTCGGCGAACTCCATGACACAGCCCCCCCGGCGACAGCCGCACCCGGACGCGCGACGCTCGACGAATTGCGTGGCACTGCACCCGCATTCATCGGTATCGGCGACGTGGACGCGCTGCTCGACTCCAACCTGCACTATGCCGCGCAATTGTCCCGGGCCGGGACTCCGGTCGAACTCCATGTCTACCCCGGGTGATCCACGGCGGGTTCGTCGCCCGCCCTCGTACACGACAGACCCAGCGTTTCCTCGACGACGTCCACGCCGTTCTGCGCAGGGCCTTCGAGACCGGCGACTGAGCTCAGCGCATCGCGGCGAGCAGCGCATCCGACATCGCGTCGATCGCGCGTTCACGCTCGATGTCCCACCCCTGGATCAGCCAGAGATGCATGAAGTAGTCGAGCATCGAATAGAGCATCGCGGCACTGAGACGCAACTGCTCCGCAGTTGCCGACGTTTTGGTGCCCGACCATTCGACGACCAGCTCCTCCATGGTCCGCATGTGCTCGGCGGCGAACTCCGGATCGGCTGCGCGCGCCTCGTGCAGCGTCTTGTAGAGGATCGGCGCGTCGAGATAGAAGTCGACCATCCGCTCGAAGAACTTCCGCACCGAGGCGGCCTGTCCGCGCCCCCAGTTGAACCCGTCCTGGGTCTGCCACTCGACCATCCGCGCGTCGCGGAGGTTGCGCAGCACGGTCGCTTTGCCGTCGAAGTGCAGGTAGAAGGTCGCCCGACCGATGCCGGCCCGCTGCACGATGTCGTCGACGGTGGTGGCGAAGTAACCCCGGTCGGCGAACGCCTCCAGGGAGGCGTCGAGGATGCTCTGCCGGGTCAGATTGCGTTGACGCTCGCGCATGGACAGTCGTGGAGTAGTGCTCATGATTCGATGATCCTAACTAGGACCGCAACAGTGACTAGGGGCGCAGCCGTGCGGCCTTGCTGAGCCGGAACTCAGGGGGAAAATTCTCGTCGTTCGCCTTCACCGAATCGGTCAGCCCCGCCTCCATCATCTCGGCATTCAGATGGAATTCGTGCTCATCCGGGCGGACGAGCCGACCCATGGACTCGACCATACCGGTGAGGAGACTGCCCATGTACTCACCCTGATGCTGCTTCATCATCCGGAAGAACATCTTCTGGATGACGACGGTGTCGGTCGGGCGGTTGCGCGCGCACGCCTTCGCGTAGGTCTGCACCTCGTCCTCGAGATCGGCGCGGGCCACGACCTTGTTGAGGAAACCGCACTCGTACATCTCGTCGGCGGTGAACGGCCGGCCGGTGAACACCATCTCTTGGAACCGCCGGATTCCCATCGTCATCGCCCACGTCCACATGCGCGGGCCCCAACCGACGTAACGGAACGCGGCGTGCCCGAACAATGCGTCGTCGGAGGCGATTACGAGGTCGGCGTCGGCAGCCTGGTAGAAGTGCCACCCATAGCAGTAGCCCTTGACCTCGACGATGCTGATCTTGTTGAACTCCTGCAGACTCCGACAGCCGGACTGGGCGTCGGCGAACCACGACCCGTAGTTACCCATGTTGCGGTACGAGTCCTTCGGCGGATAGACAACGTCGGGGTCGTCGATCTTGAACTCCTTGAGACGCTCGGCAGAGTCGTCGCCCTCGACACCGGCCATGAAATCGGGCAGGTCCACCCCGCTCCCGAAATCGTCGCCCTCGGCCCGCACCACCAGGACCTTCACGTCGTCGTCGATGCTCGCCCGATGAAGCAGGTCGGCGTAGCGCAGTCGCGCTTCGACCGTGGGAGCGTTCAAGCGGTCGGGCCGGTTGAACGTGATGGTCGCGATTTTCGAAGCCGGATCCTTCTCGTAGAGGATGATCTCTTCGGCCGACGGCGGTTCGTTGTTCGACATGTGCGCTCCTCGAGTTCAGTACTTGGTTACCGAGCGGGAGCCCGGCCGATCACTCCGCTTTCTTCCAATACACGCAGTTCGCCGTCGGTGACGCCCAGCGCTTTCAGCTCGTCCTCGTTGTGTTGCCCGAGCAGCGGCGCCGGGTGCTGCGTCAGCCGCTCGGGGAGTCCGGTCATGGTGAACGGCAGCGTGCTCTGCCGATAACGGTCTGCGACAGGATGTTCCATGTCCTCGAAGAACTTTCGCGCGTTGAGCTGCTCGATCTCGGTCTGGCGGTGCGGCTGCATCATCTTCGCTACGGGGACACCGGCACTCCACAGCAGGTCGACGATGCGCTCGGAATCCCGGCCCTCACACCAGGCCTGCATCAGTTTGTCGATCTCGTCGTGATGTTCGAGACGCCCGGCGGCGGACGCGAAGCGCGAATCCCGGAACTCGGGGACCTCGCTCAACGCATCCACAAGTGAACACCATTGCGTGTCGTTCTCGACGGCGAGCGCGACCCAGCTGTCGAGGCGGCCGAACTCGTCGACGTCCTTCGCCCGATACAGTCCTTGCGGAGCGGCATCCGGCCCTCGGTTTCCCTGGCGCGTCAGGATCGAGCCGGTCGCGGTGTATTCGATGATCTGCTCGGCGGTGATGCTCAGTGCCGCATCGATCATCGACGCTTCGACAAGCGCACCTTCGCCTGTGGCCGTGCGGTGTTCGAGCGCGAGCAACAGACCGCACACTGCGTGCATGCCGGCGTTCGGGTCGCCGATGCAGGAGGGTTCGAGCGGGTTCCGGTCGGGGTAGCCCGTCATCCAAGTCAGGCCCGCGGCATCCTCGATCGAGTAGGCGAAGGCGGCGATGTCGCGCCAGGGGCCGTCGAGCCCGAAGCCCGGCATGCGCACCATCACGATGTCGGGTCTGATCTCCTTCACTCGCTCGTAGTCCAGTCCGGCCTGATCGAGCACCCGCGGCGTGAAGTTCTCCACGATGACGTCGCACGTTTCGATGAGCCGCTCGAGTAGCTCGTGCCCCTCATCGGTGGTGAAGTCGATCGTGACACTCTTCTTGTCGGCATTCCCGCGAGATGGATCGGCGAACGCTCCCACCACATGTCGATGTCGCCCGACACCCCGCCGACGAGCCTGCCGCCGTCCGGACGCACAACGGACTCGAGGTGAATGACGTCGGCGCCGAGCAGGGCCAACAGGTGGGTCGAGGTGGGGCCGGCCCAGAACGCCGTCATGTCGAGCACCCGCAACCCGGAAAATGGCAAAGTGCCACTGCTGCCGCCGTTGTGTGTGCGCACGGGGCCGAGCCGGTCGTGGTGTGCGCCGAGAGCCGGTGGCGGTTGCGGCGCGGCCCAAGCGAACGACGACACCTGGAAGGGTTGGCGAGGCTGCAGAAAATTCCCGTGCGGGTTCTCGACGAACACGTTGCGCGCTTCGAAGTGGTCGAGTGTGGCGACATTGCTGGGATCTGCGACGGGAGCGTTCGGGATACGGAAGGCGATCGCCAGTTCTCGGATTTCGTCGACGGTGCGCTCGGCTACCCATTCGGCGATCAGGGGCGACACCTCTGCTGGGCGGGACATGATGGCGTCGTCCTCTATCCATTCCGCGTGATCCATCATCACGTAGAGGTCCTGGCGCTGCTGCAGTGTCCCGCACGCTATTCCGACCAGCCCATCGGCTGCCTGCTGGACGCCGGGAAGCACCAGTGCGCGTTCGGTGCGCCATGGCCGCTCCATCACATCGTGGTAGGTGACGGGGTAGTACGTCAGGCTCAGCACGATCGCTTCGAGCATCGAGAGGTCTATGAGGCACCCGCGACCCGTACGGCGCGAATTCACACGTCCGGTCAGTGCTCCGATGGCGGTGTAGGTACCGGTCACGAACTGCCCCACCCGGCCTCCCACCTGAACAGGCGCGCGGTCGGGTGCGCCACGGCCGAGGCCGACGATCGCGCCGGACCACGCTTGCAGCGTGAATTCGGTTGCGGCTCTGTCGCTCCACGGACCTTCGAGTCCGAAGGGGCTGATCGACACGATAACCAAGTGTGGATGGCGCGCTTCCAACCGCTTCGGATGCAGTTCAGCGATGTTCGCGAACGGGGAATCCGCCGACCAGATCACCGCATCGGCTCTCGCCAGCAGCCGCCCGACCTGCTCCGCGACATCCACGGATTCGGGATCGATGACGCAGCTTTCCTTTCCGCCCGCCAAGAACTGAAAGAGCGGGCCGCTCTCCCCGTCCCCGATCGCAGCCCCCGAGCCGGACCAGAGGCGCAACGGGTCGCCTTCCGCGGCTTCCACTTTCAGGACCGTGGCGCCCCCGTCTGCCAGGAGTCTCGTCCCGTAGCCGCCGGCGACGCCGACGGAGAGTCGATGACGACGAAGTCCTCGAGCGGAAGTGTGCCGCTCCGGCTTCCCTGGCCTTCGTTCATTCGAGATTCCTCACGCCTGTCGGATCAGCGGCCACCCAGTTCGATAGACGATGTGTCTCGTCATTGGACACTGTTCCTCAGAACAGGTGCCATCGTCAAGCAAATAGTCGGACTCTCCAGCGAAAGGTCAGCGGTCGTCAGCCTGCGGCCGCATCCGACGGGCTGTCGGCCACGTACTTCTCCATGCGCAGAGCACTCAGCAGCTGCGTCGAAAGCAGGCTCGCGTCCTGCGCGATGCCGGCAGCGGCGACAAACCGATCGGGCCGCAGGAACAGGACGGACTCGCGGTGGACGTCGAACCACGCCTTGAGCTGCCCCGGGTCGCCGATCACGGTCACGTCGTCTCCGTACGAAGCCTGCCCCACCTGAGCAGCGGGAACGACGGCAACGAGCCGCGCACCGATCTTGCGCCACGCCTCCACACTGGGCTTGTCGAGAACCGCGGTCGGGTCGTTGTTCCAGCAGAGCACCGCGAACCAGTTTCCGAGCGCCTCGTCGAGACGGCACCGGCCGTTCTCCGTGACGACCTCCGGCTGGATGAACATCCTGCCGACCGGCGAGTCGTTGCCGGGGAGAGGTACCACTGCCCCGGTCTCGTATCGCGCATCGGCTTGAACCGCATCTCGAGGATGTACCGCTTGAGGGTGGGGAGTGCCGACGCCGAGCGGAGGACCCGGTCGCGGAGCCAGGCCAGTCGCTTGTCGCGCACCGAGATCACCCGGCCGACCATGGTCGACAGGTCGATCATGCTCGGGCATGTCCGCGTCGCTCCGTGTCGTAAGTGGCCAACAGGTCGGGGTCGGCCTGCCCGGAGCACACTGCGGCGAGTTTCCAGCCGAGGTTGACTGCGTCGCGCACGCCGCTGTTGTATCCCTGCCCTTGCCAGACGGGCATGAGGTGGGCGGCGTCGCCCGCGATGAAGATGCGTCCGCGGCCGAACTCTCCTGCGATCCGCGAGTGGTGGGTGTAGATGCGGTACGCGATGATCTCGGCGTCCTCCGGGCGTGGGATGTGCAGGCCGAGGAGTGTGCGCACGAAGCCGATGTCGTCGACCTCGCTGTCGTGCTCGTCGTCCATGAGCATGAACTCGAAGCGACGGATGCCGTGGGCGATGGAAATGGAAGCGTAGGGCCGGCCGGGGTCGGCTCCGACGTAGCTGTTCGGTGAGCCGAGGGGATCGTGGGCGAGGTCCACGACGAGCCAGCGTGTGGACGACGTGACACCGTCGAACGCGGTCCCGATGATGTGACGGGTTCGGCTCTTACCTCCGTCACATCCGACCACATATCGCGCACGCACCTCACGAGATACGCCACCTTCGAGGAGTTCGACGACGACACTGTCGCCGTCTTCGCGCATCGACTGCATCGGGGCCGACCAGCACACCTCGACGGTGTCGAAGCGCCCGAGCCCCTCGAGGAGTTCGGCGTCCACGAGGGGTTGGACGAATCCGTTGCGTCGCGGCCAGCCGAACTGCGCCTGACTCGGTGCCATCTCAGCGAGAAGCTCACCCTTGCCGTTGACGAATCGCAGGATCTGATTCGGAATGAGGTGCTGTTCGACGTTTTTCGACAGACCGATGCCCTGGAATGCGCGCATGGATTCATCGTCCAGGCCCACACCGCGCGGGTAGTCGATAAGGACGTCGCGTTCCTCCGCGATGAGAACCTGCAAGCCCCGGCCCCCCAGGATGTTCGCCAGGGTGAGCCCGACGGGCCCTGCCCCCACGATTAGCACATCGACGGCAGCCAACTCCGAAGTGGATCGTTCTCGACCGTCGGTCACGGGCACTCCCCTTGCATCAGTGTGTTGTATTTATCGAACACCGAGCTTCTATATCCACACGTACTATGTCGAATGTGGAGCTATAGTGTCAACACCGACATCGCCGTTGAAGTGCATATAATGAGTTCCATGTTGTATTTCTTGCTCACGGGCGTGCGCTGAATGACGACGTCGAACGGGCGCCAGCAGCCTGCCCCTCAAGTCGGAAGCCGGACGCTGGCTCGCGGACTCACCGCACTGCTCGCCGTGGTGGACTCCCCCGACGGCATGACCGTTCAACGCCTTGCCGGCGAACTCGACGTCCACCGCTCGATCGCGTACCGAATTCTGCAGACATTGCGCGACTTCGGCTTCGTGACGCACGGATCCGACGGCAGCTATCGCCCCGGAGCGCTCCTCGCGGCCCTCTCTACGTCCTACCTGCCGGCGCTGCGCGAGATTGCCACCCCGGTGATGCGGCGCCTCGCCGACCAGGCCGGCTGCACCGTGCACCTGTTCGTCGTCGAGGGCGAAGAAGCCGTCTCGATCGAGGTGGTGGAGCCCGTGACCGTGCTCCAGCACATCGCTTTCCGCGCCGGTATGCGGACGCCGCTGGATCGCGGTGCCGCCGGCTACGCGCTACTGGCCGCCGGGCCTGTACTTCCGGGCGAGCCCGAAGCCGTCGC
>BBEG01000186.1 GCA_001312645.1 Rhodococcus sp. JCM 9791 | reverse complement strand
CGAAGTCGATCAGCGAATGCGGGTGGGGAGAGTTCCGATCCATGCTCGAGTACAAGGCCGAGCGGGCCGGTCGCCGGTTCGTGGTGATCGACCGCTGGTATCCGAGCTCGAAGACGTGCAGCGCGTGCGGGCGTCTGCTCGCCGTGCTGTCCCTCGGGACACGCCACTGGACGTGCCCCGACTGCGGTACCCGGCACGACCGGGACGTCAATGCCGCGAAGAACATCCTCGTCGCCGCCGGGCTGGCGGAGATACCAAACGCCTGTGGAGGCGATGTCAGACGGCACGGGTCTTCCCGTCCGCACTCGCCGGTGAAACAGGAACTTTCGGATGTGAGTCCGAGAGTCCCCGTCTTTCAGGGCGGGGAGTAGTCAACCAGAAGATCCACCGCCACGACAGGAAATCCGAGAACACACCACCGACCGTGGGTCCCACGATCGACGACATGCCCCACACACTGGCCAGGTAGCCCTGCGCCTTCGCGCGTTCCGCCACCGTGTAGATGTCGCCCGCGATGGTCTGCGCCATCGGCAGTACCGCGCCCGCCCCGATCCCTTGGAGGGCGCGGAAGGCGATGAGTGCCGGCATGCTCCACGCCAGCGCACACAGCACCGAACCTGCCGCGAACATGCCGATGCCGAACAGCAGGACCGGCGTGCGTCCGAATATGTCGGACAGCTTCCCGTACACGGGGACGAGAACGGCCTGCGTGAGCAGATAGCTCGAGAACAACCAGGGGAACTGGGTGAATCCGCCGAGGTCACCGACGATCGTGGGTATCGCGGTTGCCAGGATCGTGCTTTCGAGCGCCACCAGCGCGGTCGCGAGCATCAGGGCGATCAGGACCGGCCCTCGCTCCGACCGGAAGCCGACGTCCACGCGGTCCGGCACGGCCTTGCCACCTCTCGTTGGTTCTGCCGCGTCGTCGTCCTGGGGAGCGATCTTCGTGGCCACTTTCGGCAATTGTGGTCGATGGGATATCCGCCACGGCGTGCGGTGTGCGTCGGTGTCGACCACTAAGGTGTTCTCGTGCGTCCTTCACTCGAGTCCTACTCACACCTCGCAGGCGGCAAGGTCCGCGACCTCTACATCGTCGACGACGAGCATCTGCTGCTCGTGGCCAGCGATCGGATCTCGGCCTACGACCACGTTCTGGACACTCTGATTCCCGACAAGGGGCGTGTCCTCACGGCGATGAGTGTGTTCTTCTTCAACCTTCTCGACGCCAACAACCACCTTGCCGGCGAGCCCGACGACGAGCGGATTCCCGCCGAGGTCCTCGGACGCGCGCTGATCGTCAAGCGCCTCGAGATGGTGCCGGTGGAGTGCGTGGCCCGCGGCTACCTCACCGGGTCCGGTCTCGCCGACTACCAGGCCACCGGCTCGGTGTGCGGCGTGCAACTGCCGGAGGGGCTGGTGGAGGCATCCCGGCTTCCCGAGCCGATCTTCACGCCCGCGCGGAAGGCAGACCTCGGCGATCACGACGAGAACATCAGCTTCGAGCAGGTCGCGGAGAAGATCGGGCTGAACCTCGCGATGCAGCTGCGCCAGGACACCCTCGACATCTACGACCGAGCTTCGATCTACGCGTACGAGCGCGGCATCATGCTCGCAGATACCAAGCTCGAGTTCGGTCTCGACAAGGCCGGCAATCTCGTGCTGGCCGACGAGGTGCTCACCCCTGATTCGTCCCGGTACTGGGATCTGGCCGAATACGAAGTAGGCAAGGCGCAGCCGAGCTTCGACAAGCAGATCGTCCGCAACTGGCTGACCAGCGCCGAATCCGGCTGGGATCGTGCGTCCGACACTCCGCCGCCCGCGCTGCCGCAGCACATCGTCGACAAGACCCGTGCGCGCTACATCGAAGCCTACGAACGAATTTCAGGACTGTCCTTCGACGATTGGATCGGCTGACCACGATGACCTCCCCGACCCCGCCCGTTGCCACGAAGGTTCCGCAAGAGCGCATCCATCACGGTCATACGTTCGTCGACGACTACGAGTGGCTGCGCGACAAGGACAACCCGGAGGTGATCGCGTACCTCGAAGCCGAGAACGCGTACACCGAGGCGCAGACCGCGCATCTGGCACCGGTGCGTGAGTCGATCTTCGAGGAGATCAAGTCGCGGACTCAGGAGACCGACATGTCGGTCCCCGCGCGCATGGGCGAGTGGTGGTACTACGCTCGCACGGTCGAGGGCAAGCAGTACGGAATCCAGTGCCGCTGCCCGATCACCGACCGAGACGACTGGACTCCGCCGGAGGTCACGGCGGGCACCGAACTGCCCGGCGAGCAGGTACTGCTCGACGGCAACGTCGAGTCCGAGGGGCACGACTTCTTCTCCGTCGGCGCCTTCTCGCTCAGTCACGACGGCACGCTGCTCGCGTACTCGACCGACGTGGTGGGCGACGAGCGCTACACGCTGAAGTTCAAGGATCTCACTACCGGTGAACTCCTCGCCGACGAGATCCCCGGCACCGCACCCGGTGCCACGTGGGCGCTCGACCACAGTCACGTCTTCTATCAGACGGTCGACGAGTCCTGGCGCCCCGACACCGTGTGGCGGCACCGGCTCGGCACCGCCGTGGACGACGACGTGAAGGTCTTCCACGAGCCCGATGAGCGGTACTGGGTGTCGATCGGTGCCACGCGTAGCGAGAAGTACCTGATGATCTGGGTGGGATCGAAGATCACCACTGAGGCTGGGTTCTCGAATCCGACGATCCCACAGGTGAGTTCCGCGTCCTGTTGCCACGGCGCGAAGGTGTCGAATACGGCGCTGAGCACGCCGTCGTCGGAGGCCGAGACCGGTTCCTGGTGTTGCACAACGATGTCGACCCGGACACTGGAGAGAAAGCGGAGAACTTCGTCCTCGCGGAAGCTCCCGTCGACGATCTGTCGGCGCTGCGCACCCTGATCGAACACCGCAAGGACGTCCGGCTCGAAGATGTCGAGGCGTTCGAAGGCCACCTCGTGCTGAGCTACCGACGCGAGGCGCTCACCCGCATCGCGGTGTGGCCGCTCACCTCGGACGGATACGGCGAACTCCACGAACTCGAATTCGACGAAGAACTGTTCGCCGTCGGACCGGGCGGAAACCCCGAGTGGAAGCAGCCCGTGCTGCGACTCGGATTCACCTCGTTCATCACCCCGACCCGCGTCTACGAGTACGTCGTGGGCACCGGCGAGCTGCTGCTGCGCAAGTCGCAGCCTGTGCTCGGCGACTTCGATCCGTCGCACTACGAACAGCGACGTGAGTGGGCGACGGCCGACGACGGCACGAAGATCCCGATCTCCATCGTCGCAAAGAAGGGCACTTCTGGAAACGCTCCGACCTGCTGTACGGGTACGGCTCGTACGAGGCCAGCATCGACCCCGGTTTCTCGGTCGCGCGACTGTCGCTGCTCGACCGCGGCATGGTCTTCGCGGTCGCGCATGTGCGCGGTGGTGGCGAGATGGGCCGGCACTGGTACGAGCACGGTAAGTCGCTCACGAAGAAGAACACGTTCACCGATTTCGTCGCGTGCGCGCGGCACCTCGTCGACACGGGTGTCACGAGCCCCGATCGGCTCGTCGCCGACGGTGGCAGTGCGGGCGGATTGCTGATGGGCGCGGTCGCGAACATCGCACCCGAGCTTTTCGAGGGCATCCTCGCGAATGTGCCCTTCGTCGATCCGCTGACCTCGATCCTTGATCCGTCGCTGCCGCTGACGGTGATCGAATGGGACGAGTGGGGCAATCCTCTCGCGAATCCTGAGGTGTACGAGTACATGCGCTCGTACAGCCCCTACGAGAACGTCGAGGCGAAGGATTACCCGGCGATCCTCGCGATCACGAGTATCAACGACACCCGCGTGCTGTACGTCGAACCCGCCAAATGGGTCGCGAAGCTGCGCGCGACGAAGACGGGCGATTCGCCGTTGCTGCTCAAGACCGAGATGAGCGCGGGCCACGGCGGTGTGTCGGGCCGGTACGAGAAGTGGCGCGAGGTGGCATTCGAGTTCGCGTGGGTGCTCGACATTTCCGGCGCCCTTCGCTCGTGATGGGGTTCCCGCGGCAGACCTGCGGGTGAAGCGGCCCCGGTAGGTCGCCGACGAGGTGCGCGATGCCCTCCGGATGTACGCCCGTCAGCACAATCCGGAGGGCATCCTCCGTTTCCGGGCGACCGACACGCCACGCTCAGGGCTAGGCCTGTACTGATCGACCCGAGGTAGGTTAGGCTCCCATTACTGATACCGGGTGAGGGGCGGATTGTGTCTACGAGGCGTGTCCAGGTTCTGTACGAGAGTTCTGGTTCATGTTGTACCAGAGATGGATTCGTGCACCTTGACGCGCGTGGATCTGCACTCCACCCGCGACGAGCCCACTTCCGCGCGCGAACGAACGCCGGGGACGGGTCATCCGCAGTGCTCGGCACCGTGCCGACCCACTGACGTACCGACCACTCGGAGCTGCCGCGACATCGGTGGCTCCGTCATGGGCCAGGAGAGCCGAGTACATGCAACTGCCAGTTTTCTTCGAAGCGCCTGCGACACCGCTGCGCACCAAACACATAGACGTCACGGAATCCACGACTCCGCGGGAGCTGACGCTGCGGACGATGTTCGCGGCGAAGAAGTACACGGTCCCGGGCGGTCTGCTGCTGATCGTCCATCAACTGTGTGCGGCACTCGTTCCGGTCATCATGGGCGTGGCCATCGACCGGGCGATCAGCACGAACGACTCGGGTCAACTGGTGCTGTGGGTCGTGGTGCTCGCCGTCGATTTCGCCTCGTATCGTTCACCTTCCGGTTCGGATCCCGCGTCGGATTCCTCGGCATGCAGTCGATTCAGCATCAGGTGCGGACGCGGATCACCGACCGGATCCTCGATGCGCGGGGACTGGGTGGTCCGTCGCGGCAACCCGGAATGTTGCTGAGCATCGCGACGTCCGACGCACGTCAACTTGCCATGTCGGTCGCGATCGTCGTGTACCCATTGGGTGAATTCGCCGCGGTGGTCTTCTCGGCGATCATCCTGCTCTTCATCTCGTGGCCGCTCGGACTGGCGATCCTGGTGGCGGCGCCGCTGATGCTGTGGGTGATGGACCGCGCCGGTTCGCCGTTGCGCAAACGAAGCATGCAGGAACAGCAGGTGGCGGGAGAGGCTGCAGGTACTGCTGCGGATCTCGTGGGAGGCTTCAGGATCGTCAAAGGACTCGGCGCGGAACACGAGGCGGGACGCCGATACCTGGCTGCCAGCGAACGCGCGCTGCAGGGCACGCTCAAGGCGAACGTCGCCCGCGCAGGCTACCTCGGGTCGATGGAGATCGTCTCCGGGCTGTTCATCGCCGGAGTCGCGATCGCTGCCGGATTGATGGCGGTCGGCGGCGAGCTGACCATCGGCCAACTCATCACCGTTGTGGCAGTGACCCAGTTCGTCATGGGTCCCCTCCAAGCGTTCGCGGCAAACTTCGGTGCCATCTGGGCGCAGGCGCTGGCCTCGGCGGAACGCGTCCTCACGGTGCTGCAGGCACCGTATTCGAACGAAGACGCCGCTGACCCGCATGCTCCGCACGGCTTCGAACTGCGATTCGACGGTGTTGCGTGCGGTACCGCGACCGATATCGACCGCCTCGTCCCCGAAGGGGATTTCGTCGCTGTCGATGCAGACGCGGCCACCACCTCTGCATTCGCCGACGTGCTTGCCGGACTGGTGAAGCCGAACGTCGGAACGATCACCGTCGGCGGTGTGGATGTCCGCTCTCTGCCCCACGAGGTGCGTACACGAACCCTGCTCGTCGCCCCGCACGAGAGCGACCTGTTCGAGGGAACGATCGAGGAGAACATCGCGGCAACCGCCGACGTCACCGACGAGGCCGTGACTCGTGCGGTCTTCGCAGCAGCCTGCGACGATGTGCTGGCGACGCTTCCCGACGGGCTCGCCACCGACGTCGGAGAGGCCGGCCGACTGTTGTCGGGCGGGCAGCGGCAGCGCGTCTCGCTGGCACGGGCCCTCGCCGCGGACCCTGACATCCTGGTCTTGCTCGACCCGACGACGGCCGTCGATTCGGTGACGGAAGCGACCGTCGCCGGTCGCATCGCGGCTTCCCGGGCCGGAAAGACCACCATCGTGTTCACCTCGTCGCCGGCGCTGTTGGCGGCAGCGTCGACTGTGTGGCGAATCGACGCCGCCACCGGCGAGATGAGCAGCGATATCGATTCGACGCTGATGGAGCCTTCACGATGACCACCCAGTCGATTTCCGAGTCACCAAGACTTCCGATCGCCGACGCACGATCCGTGTGGCACGAGGTCCGCCGCACGATGCACGGACAGGCACCCGCCTGATCACGGTCGTGGCGACGATGGTCGTCGGGGCTGCGCTGGGGCTCGTTGCTCCGTGGGCGCTCGGTCGGATGGTCGACACCGTCATCGACGGGAACGGCACGGGCCGGATCTGGCTACTCGGCGCGGCCATGATCGGTGCTGCGCTGGCCTTCGCCGGATTTACCGCACTGGGAGTCATCTTGTCTTCCAGGCTCTTCGAGATGATTCTGGCGCGGCTGCGCGAGCGGATGTTCACGACGAGTCTGTCGCTGCCACTGGAACGGGTGGAGGCGGCGGGTAGCGGCGATCTCGTCTCGCGCGCTACGGACGACGTCGAGGAGGTGTCCCGAGCCATCAGCACGGTGGTGCCTGCGCTGTCGACGTCGTTGTTCACGGTGGTGCTCACCGCCGTGGGACTGACCGCTCTCGACTGGCGATTCCTCGCGGTGCTCGTGGTGGCCCTGCCGATCTACGTGTTCGCGGTCCGCTGGTATCTGCGCAAGGCGCCGGCAATCTACGCGGCCGAGCGGGTGGCTATGGGGCTTCGAGCACAACAGGTTCTGGGCGGCGTACACGGACTTCGCACGGTGCACGCGTACGACCTGTCGCCGCGACTGGCGGATCGCATCGGATCGCACTCGTGGGAGGTGGTGCGCTGGTCGATGCGCGCACGCATCGTGCAGAACCGCTTCTACGGACGGCTCAACTCCGGGCAGTTCGTCGTCATGGCCGGCCTGCTCGTCGCCGGATACCTCCTGGTGGGAGCCGATGCACTCACCGTGGGTGCGACGACGACGGCAATGTTGCTCTTCCTCAGGCTGTTCGCGCCGATCGACGACCTCCTCCTGGTCATCGACGAGTTGCAATCGGCGCTCGCATCGCTCGCACGGATCGTCGGTGTGATCGAGGTACGTACGGCGGAGGAGACCGAAGGAGACGAAGGGGAGAGCGCATCGCGGCTGCGTCGCGAGGCGCGCTCGCGGTGAGGAACGTGACCTTCGGTTACACGCCCGGGCGGGACGTCATCCGCGGCATCGACCTCGATGTCGCACCCGGCGAAACGGTCGCAGTCGTGGGATCCTCGGGCGCGGGTAAGTCGACGCTGGCGGCACTGCTCGCCGGTGTCCGGACCCCCGATTCGGGGGCGATCCGGTTCGGTGGCGTCGACATCGGAGATGTACCGGAAACCGCGCGCGCCCAGCGGATCACCTTGGTCACACAAGAGGTGCACGTCTTCGCCGGATCATTGCGTGACGATCTCGCCCTCGCGAACCCGACAGCCGATGACGCCACCATGGAGGCAGCGTTGCGGACCGTCCTCGCCGGCGACTGGTTCGATCTGCTTCCCGACGGACTCGACACCGTCGTCGGGGACGCCGGCCATCAGCTCACGCCCATGCAGGCCCAGCAACTCGCTTTGGCGCGACTGGTACTTGCGGATCCGCCGATGGTGATTCTCGACGAGGCCACTGCGGATGCCGGCAGCGCCGCGCTCGCTACTCGAGCGTGCCGCTCGCGCGGCGCTCGACGGACGCAGCGCCCTCGTCGTCGCACACCGCTTGGGGCAGACCCGAGATGCGGACCGAATTCTGTTGATGGAGAACGGGACGGTGGCAGAAGAGGGCACGCACGAGCAGTTGATCGCGCGTGACGGCCGCTACTGCGAACTGTGGGATGCATGGAGCATGCATCGGCAGTGACCGTGCGCGCGGCAAAGGACTTTCTGGCACAGCGGGGCAGAGCCGAACCCCCCCGCTGAAGACCGAAGCGAGAGGGATGCAATGGCAATACCGACGAGTTCCGTTCACACGATGCCGATGCGTGACGGGACGGTCGATCCGGTCGTCTCCCCGCTTCGGCTCGACGGGGTGGTGGACTATCCAGCAGAGTTCGCTGCGGAGTACCGCGAGAAGGGGTACTGGATCGGGCAGACACATTCGGCACTCCTCGCCGGCGCTGTGTCGGCACATCCGGATCGGCCGGCGGTGGTGGATCTCCGGCGCACATTGACCTACGCCGGACTCTCGGAGCGAGTGCAGGTCATCGCGGGCGCCTTCGCCGCCGAGGGACTCGGCCGCGGCGACCGCGTGATCGTCCATATGCCGAACACCGTCGAGTACGTCGAGGTCGTGTTCGCGCTGTTCGAGATCGGTGCGTTGCCGGTGTTCGCCCTGGCGGCACATCGCTCCGCCGAGATCCACCAGTTCTGCACGGCGGCAACGGCCCGCGGGTACGTCACCGTCGACAAGTTCGGTCTCACCTCGTACGGAGACCTCGCGACGGAGATCGATACCGATTTCCCAGACGTCTCGACCTTCGTGATTCCGATCGGAGACGAATCCTGGGCGGCCGGCCCGCCCTTGCCTCGGGTCGACCGCTCGCTGCCCTCGGACGTGGCGTTCCTCCAGCTCTCGGGCGGTACCACCGGCACCCCGAAACTGATCCCACGCACTCACGACGACTACCTGTACTCGGTGCGGGAGAGTGCTCGCATCTGCCACATCGACAGCTCCTCGGTGATGCTCGCGGTACTGCCGATCTCGCACAACTTCACGATGAGTTCGCCGGGCCTCCTGGGAATGATCGCCGTCGGTGGTTGTGTGGTGATGTCCCCGGATCCCAGCCCGGACACCTGCTTGCGACTGATCGAAGAACATGCGATCACCCACGCGGCGCTCGTGCCTCCAGTGCTGATCGCGTGGCTGAACTCGTCTGCTCTCGCCGATCGCGACATCTCCTCCCTCGAATCGGTCTGGGTGGGCGGCGCGAAACTCCCGGAGGAAGCGGCCCGGCGCGTCGCCCCGGAACTCGGATGCACTCTGACCCAGGTGTTCGGAATGGCCGAAGGCCTGGTCAACTACACGCGCACCGGTGACGACGACGAGACCGTCACCACCACGCAGGGACGCCCCATCTCGCCCGACGACGAGGTGCGGGTCGTCGACGACGCCGGCGTGCCGGTGGCCGATGGCGTTGCGGGGCACCTGCAGACCCGCGGTCCGTACACGATCCGCGCTACTACCGGGCGCGGAGCACAACCGGAAGTCGTTCACGGCCGACGGGTTCTACGCGACCGGCGACATCGTGGTCCGGGACCACGCGGATACCTCACGGTCGTGGGCCGAAGCAAGGACCAGATCAATCGCGGAGGCGAGAAGATCGCGCCGGCGATGGTGGAGAACCATCTCCTGGCACACCACGAGATCCACGACGTATCCGTCGTGGGTATTCCGGACGACGCTCTGGGCGAACGCATCTGTGCGTACGTGATCCGGCGCGACTCCGAGTCCGGGACGCCCACGGCGTCACAGTTGCGCGCGTTCCTCCGCACCGAACGGCAGGTGGCTGCGTACACGATCCCGGATCGATTCGAATTCGTCACCGAGTTTCCGACCACCTCGGTCGGCAAGATCGACAAGAAGAGTCAGGGCGAATGACACTTACTGAAGGGCACCCCGCCGCGGCCCCTGTCCCCACTACCGCTGCCCCCACGCTGCTGCCGCTGACCGGAGCGCAATTGGGAATCTGGAACGCGCAACGACTCGAACCGGATTCGCCGTACTACCTCGTGGGTGAGGTACTCGAGATCGACGGCTCCGCGGCGGGGGTGGAGATCGATCTGTCGGTGCTGATCGCGGAGATCTCGGCGACCGTCACCGAGGCCGAGACGATGAGATTGCGATTCGTCGAGACCGAAGACGGACCCCGCCAGTGGATCGCTCCCGGCGAGGCGTTGTCGATCCCCGTCGTCGACCTCTGCGACGAGGAGAATCCTCACGCCGCAGCAGACGAGACAGTGACCCGGATCCGCGCCGACGCGCCCGTGCAGCCCGCGACATGGAGGATCGGGAACTCTTCACCTATACCCTGCTCCGGTTGTCGTCGACGCAGGTGTGGTGTGTTCAGCTGTACCACCATCTGATCGTCGACGGTTACTCCGCGGCGATGATCTCCCGACGGTTGGCGACACGCTACACCGCCGCGATGACCGGAAAGCGTCTCCGCCCGAATACTTTCGCTCGATCGCCGATGTCGTCACCGAGGACGTGGAGTACCGGAACTCCGAGCAGGCGGCGCTGGACCGTGCCTATTGGACGGCACGCCTCGATCCGCTGCCCGCACTGCACGCCGCCGCGGCGCGCCGACCTCGGA
>BBEG01000185.1 GCA_001312645.1 Rhodococcus sp. JCM 9791 | reverse complement strand
CTCAGGGGCGTGGCGCTGCTCATGGCCGACGAACCGGAGCTTGCTGCCGCGGTCACGAGCGCACTGCTCGGCCGCGACCCCGACGTCGAGCACCTGCGCGCGCGAATCGGGCTCGACATCCGCGAAAGGCTTTCCGCCGCACTCGGAGACGAACCCGATCTCGATGAGCTCGAAGCGCTGGAACTTCTCTATGCCGGAGCGCTCGTGCGGGCGGGAATGGGTTACGGAACATACGAAAAGCTCGCCGACAGGCTGGAAACTTCGGCCCGACTGTTATTGGAGTGATCCATGATCCAGGCTCCCCCGGAGTCGGTATCGCTCGACCCACCGACGTTCGATCCCTACGACTACGCCTTCCATGAGGATCCGTACCCGACCTACCGTCGGCTGCGTGAGGAGGCGCCGCTCTACTACAACCCCGATCTGAACTTCTGGGCGTTGTCGCGACACGCCGACGTTGTCGCCGGCTTCCGCGACACGCGCGGCTGTCGAGTGCGAACGGTGTTTCGCTCGATCCCGCTGCGTACGGGCGCAACGCCCACAAGGTGATGTCGTTCCTTGCGATGGACGACCCGCGGCACATGCGCATGCGACAGCTCGTGTCGAAGGGCTTCACCCCGCGGCGGGTCGCGGAACTGCAGGAGCGGACTCTCGAACTCACCCTGGGGCACCTCGAACCAGCCCTCGCCGGAGGCGAATTCGATTGGATCACCGACTTCGCGGCCAGATTGCCGATGGATGTGATCTCCGAGCTCATGGGAGTTCCCGAGGCCGATCGCGCCGAGTGCGGAGGCTCGCGGATCTCGTCGTGCACCGAGACGAGGGTGTGCTCGACGTCCCGGTCTCGGCGATGGACGCGTCGCTGCACCTTGTGGGGTACTACGCCGATATGATCGCGGAGCGTCGGAAGTCGCCGACCGCCGACCTCACCTCCGCGCTGCTCGACGCCGAGATCGACGGCGACCGGCTCGACGACGACGAAATCATCGGTTTCATGTTCCTGATGGTGGTGGCCGGAAACGAAACCACCACCAAGCTTCTCGGCAATGCGCTCTACTGGGGTGCTAAGAACAAGAGTGAAGTGGCGCAGGTGCTTTCGGATCCAGAACGCGCACCGGAGTGGGTAGAGGAAACGCTGCGGTACGACACCTCCAGTCAGCTTGTCGCCCGCACCGCGGCGGCAGACATCGATCTGCACGGCAATACGATCCGGTCCGGCGACAAGGTGCTGCTGCTCATCGGATCCGCCAACCGCGATTCTGAGGTGTTCGACGACGCGACGAATTTCGCCTCGGCCGCGACACCGCAGGAAACTCGCGAGTTTCGGTGCGGGAGTGCACTTCTGCCTCGGCGCCCACCTTGCGCGCCTGGAAGCGAACATCGCCCTCGAGCAGTTCGCGCGTCGCGTCGCCGACTACGAGATCGACTTCGACCGCTCCGAGCGGGTCCACTCCACCAATGTGCGCGGCTTCGCCGCCCTCCCCATGAAAGTGACGGAGCGACATGCCTAGATTCGAGCCACACCCCGAGCGCAGGCCCGCGCTCGTCAGCGGTGCCTCGTCGGGAATCGGTTCGGCCACCGCGTACGCGCTCGCCGAACTCGGTCATCCTGTCGCGCTCGGTGCCCGCCGCGTCGACGAGTGCCGGGCCATAGCGGAGAAGATCCGCGGCGAAGGCGGCGAAGCGTTCGCCCACTATCTCGACGTGTCGTCCACCGACTCGGTCGACGCATTCGTCACCGCTGCCGAGGAAGCACACGGCCCCACTGAGATCGTCGTCTCCGGTGCCGGCGACATGGACTTCTCACTCGTCCACGAGATGGACCCGGAACGGTTCGAGTTCCAGGTGAACGTGCACCTGAACGGCACGCAACGCCTCGCGCGGCGGGTGCTCCCCGGAATGATCGAACGCAAGCGAGGCGACTTCGTCGTCATCGGTTCGGACTGTGCCGACGTCCCGCGCCCGCGGATGGGTGCCTACGTTGCCGCGAAGACCGGCCTCGAAGCTCTCGTCGTCCAACTGCGGATGGAACTCGAAGGAACCGGAGTGCGTGCCTCCACCGTCCGACCCGGCCCCACTCAGACCGGTGCCGGAATGACCGCACCGGCCGAGGTGGTAGGCCCACTCCTCGAAGACTGGGAGCACTGGGGCTTCGCTCGCCACCCGTATTTCCTCCGCGCGTCGGATATCGCCGCCGCCGCCGCGACGGTGGTGTCCGTACCCCGCGCGCCCACATCGTGCTCGTCGAAGTGCAGCCCGAAGCACCCTTGCGGAAGGAAGAGAAGTGACCACTGGGACATCGGACACCACTGGGACATCGAACAGCGGAGCATCTCACACGGCCGTCGCACCGCCTCGCGTCTCCGGCGGCGAACACGAACACGGACACCTCGAAGAACTACGCACCGACCCCATAGCCCTGATGAACCGCGTCCGCGACGAATGCGGCGACGTGGGCATCTTCCAGCTCGCCGACAAGAAGGTCGTGCTGCTCTCGGGCGCCGAAGCCAACGAGTTCTTCTTCCGTTCGTCCGACGAGGACCTCGACCAGCAGGCTGCCTATCCCTTCATGACGCCGGTGTTCGGGGAGGGCGTCGTGTTCGATGCGAGCCCCGAACGGCGCAAGGAGATGCTGCACAACACGGCACTGCGCGGCGAACAGATGAGGGGGCACGCGGCGACCATCGACCGCGAGGTCCAGGACATGATCGCCGGGTGGGGCGACGAGGGCGAAATCGACCTCCTCGAATTCTTCGCCGAGCTGACGATCTACACGTCGTCGGCGTGTCTGATCGGCAAGAAGTTCCGCGACGAGCTCGACGACCGCTTCTCGCACCTCTACCACGATCTCGAGAAGGGCACCGACGCACTTGCTTTCGTCGACCCCTACGCGCCGATCGAAAGCTTCCGTCGCCGCGACGAAGCGCGCCGCGGACTCGTCGACCTGGTGCAGGGCATCATGAACGGTCGGATCGCGCATCCGCCACAGGGCAAGGAAGACCGCGACCTGCTCGACGTGCTCGTCTCTATCAAGAACGAGGACGGCACCGAGAGGTTCAGCGCCGACGAGATCACCGGCATCTTCATCTCGATGATGTTCGCAGGGCACCACACGACGTCCGGGACCGCGGCGTGGGCGTTGATCGAGCTGCTGCGCAACCCGCAGAACATGCAGCAGGTGACCGACGAACTCGACGCGATCTACTCCGACGGCGCTGACGTGAGTTTCCATGCGTTACGCCAGATCCCGAATCTCGAGGCGGTACTCAAGGAGACGTTGCGGATGCATCCGCCGTTGATCCTGCTGCTTCGGGTTGCGCGCGCCGACTTCGAGGTGGCCGGTTACCGCATCGCCGCGGGCGATCTGGTGGGAGCCACCCCGGCGATCTCCAACCGCATACCCGAGGACTTCCCGAATCCGGACATGTTCGACCCGGTCGATACATCGACCGAACCAGGAAGACATCGTCAACCGATGGACCTGGATTCCCTTCGGGGCGGGCAGGCACCGGTGCGTCGGCGCCGCGTTCGCGCTGATGCAGCTCAAGGCGATATTCTCGATCCTCCTGCGCGACTTCGAGTTCGAACTCTCCCAGCCGTCCGACACCTACCGCAACGATCACTCGAAGATGGTGGTGCAGCTCGCGCAACCGTGCGCGGTGCGGTACCGCCGACGCGTCCGGGAAGCGGAGTAGTCGTGAAGATCGAAGTGGATCTCGACCTGTGCCAGGGGCACGCCATGTGCGAGATGGAAGCACCCGACGTGTTCACCGTCCCCAAACACGGCACCGTGGAGGTCCTTGTCGACGAGGTCCCCGAGGAGCGGCGCGACGACGTCGAAGCCGCTGTCCGGTATTGCCCCACCCAAGCGTTGCGATTAGTTCAAGACTGACGACAGGAGACGCCATGTCCACGTTCGATCGTGCTGAGCTCGACGAGATGATTGCCCGCTGGCTCGATGCCAACAAGCGCGCCGAGGCCGAGCAGGACTGGAAGCCGTTGGCCGAGATGTACACCGAAGACGCCACCTACGGTTGGAACTACGGACCCAAGGACGATTTCATGGCTGTCGGCCGTGACGAGATCCGCGAACTCGCACTCGGACAGGAGATGCGAGGACTGGAGGGATGGGAGTACCCCTACCAGCAGGTCGTCATCGACGATCGCACCGGCGATGTGATCGGCCTGTGGAAGCAGATCGCTGATGCGAAGCGTGACAACGGTGAGCGCTACGCGTTGCACGGCATCGGTGGCAGCTGGTTCCGCTACGGTGGCAACTTCCAGTGGTCGTGGCAGCGCGACTTCTTCGATTTCGGGAACGTGTCGCACCTGTTCCTCGAGATGATCACCGACGGGGCGTTGTCCGACGGCATGAACAAGCGCATCGAGAGGTCCACGTCCGGCAAGCGGCTCCCCGGCTGGTACCCGGCGGGCCAGGCACCGGTGCCGCTGTGGTGACCACCGTGCGTGCCGGCTCATCGTTCGAGGCGTTGTCGCGAGGTGATCTCGCGGTCCTCGTCCCTGAGCTGTTGCTGTGTGGCCAGCTGATCGACCGCTCCGGAATGGCCCACCTGATCTCGGCTTTCGGCCGGGAAGGGATGGCGGCCGTCGCGATCGAGGAGTGGCAGGCGTCCTCGCCCTGGTACACCCGGCGTATGCAGCAGGCGCTGAAATACGAGGGCGACGACATCGTGACGATCTTCAAGGGCCTGCAACTCGATATCGGTGCACCACCGCAGTTCATGGACTTCCGGTTCCGCGTCGACGACCGCGATCACGGCGAGTTCTGGCTCGACCACTGCGGTGCGCTCATGGACGTCGAACCGCTCGGCGAGGAGTACGTCACCGCGATGTGTCACGACATCGAGGACCCGACCTTCGATGCCACCGCGCTTGCGACGAACCCATATGCTCAGGTCAGGCCCATTCATCGACCGCCCCGCAGCCCCGAGGATCGGCACCCGCACTGCGCCTGGACCGTGACGATCGACCCGGCGCACGTACCGCCGGTCGTCGAACCCCACACCGAGGCATTGGGACGCACGGCGGCGAGGTCGGTCGAACTGAGCCCGATCGTCCCCGGAGGCGGTGGACGCGATGACTATTCGGGGCCGTTGCTCTCGGACGTGCGCTTCGACGATTTCTCCCACTCTGCGCTTGTGCGTATCGCCGAGGAGGTGTGCCTCCAGCAGCACATGCTCACCCTCGGATTCCTGATCGGTGTCCGCAAGCGCACCGACGAGGCATCTGCGTCCACGCTTCTCCGGAAGCAGCTCACCGGCATCGCGGGCCTGACGTCGGAACGGATCCGCAACGCCCTCGGGCTGTCCGGAACTTTCGACGGACTCGCGAAAGTGCTCGGTGTCCACCCCGTCCTCGCGCCGCAACAGTACGTCGGGCGCACCATCGAGGTCCACGATGATCACGTCAGGCTACGTCTCGGCCGTGACGGGGGCATCGATGTCGACGGTGGGTGGACGACCTTCATCGACGCCGATCACCTCGCACCGCTCGATGCGCTCGTCCGCGGGGTCGACCCGCACTTCTCGACGCGGATCGTCGAGGAGTCACCCGACGCACTCGTCGTCGACGTGATCCGGGACGAGACGCCGGCGCGTGAGTCGAAGGACGTGCAGGTCACCAGATTCAGCTCCGGCGCGGCGTTCGTGTTCGCCGACCGGGGGATTCCGCTGCCACTCACAGTGCTCTGACCTTCGAATCCAGGCCAAGGGGGTTGAGAACTGCTCGACATTCTGTGAACAAACATGATCGAATGCGTTCCACAAGGCGTGGAGTCACAGACTACGTATCGATGATCCGTCAGGACCCGGATGCCGACACCCCGGTCGCCGGCCACGTCGAACACGATCCGGCTCGACGTACCTGATGCTCGACTTGGTGGTGTACGCGCGGGTCTCGTCACACGAGCAGCGCGGCGACCCGGGCAGGCAGGTCGCGACAGTCACGCAGTGAGCCGCCACGGACGGACACCACGTCGGCGAGGCGCTCACCGAGGCCGGGTCCGGTGTGCAAGGGACACGTCCGTAGATCCGGCGGGGGTTCTGTCGGACCTCTCTGCGAGCATGGCCGTCGTGGAGTACCCCGACCGTTCGGCCTGGCTTGGAGTCGAGCATCTGACGGCGGTCCTGCCGACGCAGGGCCGCCGGATCGTGGTGACCGACGACGGTGAGACCGAGGACGATCTTGTCCTGAACATGATCGAGGTGCCAGCTCGATGTGTGCCCGCCTCTACAGTCGTCGGGGTGCGAGGAACCGCGCGATGCGTGCGGTCACCGCCATCAAGCAGGACAGGCATGCCGAGGTGAGCTCCTGATGGCCAGATTCGAAATCCCGCACGGGTGGACGGCGCAGGCCTACCGGTTCGCGCTCGACCCCACGCCCGCGCAATTGCGGGCGTTCCGCTCGCACGCCGGCGGTGCCCGCAAGGCGCACAACACGATGCTCGCTGCCGTGAAGGTGGTGATGGATCAGCGGCAGGCCGAACGCTCCTACGGCATCGCCGACGACGAGTTGACGCCATCGTTGAACTGGTCACTGCCCGCGTTGCGCAAGGTGTGGAACGCCCGCAAGGACGAGGTGGCGCCGTGGTGGGCCGAGAACTCCAAGGAGGCATACAACACCGGGTTGGATGCTCTCGCCCGCGGCCTCGACGCGTGGTCGAAGTCCCGCAAGGGTAAACGGGCCGGGAAGACGATCGGATTCCCCAGGTTCAAGACCGCCCGGTCCCGCGGGTCGGTGCGGTTCACCACCGGCGTTTTGCGCGTCGAGACCGACCGACACCATGTCACCTTGCCGAGTTTGGGGCGGATCAAGTCCTGCGAGTCCACCCGGAAGCTGGCGCGCCGCGTCGAGGCGGGCACCGCGCGGATTCTGTCGGCCACTGTCTCCGAGGACTCGGCCGGTCGGTGGCACGTCGCCTTTCAGGTGCTGGTCCAGCGCGCGGTCGCGGTGCCCGCTCATGTGGGACTCGGCGATCCGGTGGTCGGTGTCGATGTCGGGGTCAAGGCCGACGCCTCCTGGTCGTTGCGGCACCGGACGGCCGCGAGATCGGCCGGGTCCCGGCACCGAAGTCCCTGACCGGAGCCCAGGCCCGGCTGCGGGCACTGCAACGCAGGGCCGCCCGCCAGCACGGCCCGTACGACCCGTCGACCAAGACGAAGCGGCGGCCGTCGAAACGCTGGGGGAAAACTCAGCGACGAATCGGCCGGACCCACGCGCATGCGGCGGCGGTGCGCCGCGATGTGCTGCACAAGGCCACCACCGAGTTGGCGCAGCGGCATCAGGTAATCACGGTGGAGACGTTGAATGCGTCGGGGATGCGTTCGGCAGGCGGTGCCTATAAGCGTGGTCTGAACCTGGCCCTCGCGGACGCGGCGTTGGCGCAGATCCGGCGGATGCTGTCCTACAAGACCACGTGGTATGGCTCGGTGTTGGTGGAGGCCGGCCGGTACTTTCCTTCCAGCAAAATGTGTTCGGGATGTGGCAGGCGAAAACCAAACCTGACCCTCGCGGACCGGACGTATGTGTGCGACCACTGCGGCCTGACGATCGATCGTGATCTGAATGCCGCGATCAACCTCGCCCGCCTCGGCGAGACCCACCGCACGGTACAACGGGGACCGGTACCGGGAGTAGCCCGGCCGCCACCGATTCGGGTGGAGACGGACGTGGAGCCACGCGGGAGTCCGCGACTACGGAAGTGGTCAACGCCGCAGGCGATGAAGCGTCAACCCGGCACCAGCAGTCGCTGGGTGAGACCGGGACTGTCTCATCGGAAGGTGAGGCTGCCTGATGGCGAAGCAAGCAAGGCATGCTCACGTTTGCTCACCAGAAGGCAACGGGGAAACATTGAGCACTGCGCTGTCACGCAGGGCTTTTCTGGGCGGTACCGCCCCCGCGGCGGTGGGTCTGACCTTGACCGCGGTTCCGCGTGCCCGCGCCGCGGTCACTGACGAATACCACCGCGTCGACGTCATCGGTAGCGGTTTCGGCGGTGCGATCACCGCGATGCACCTCGGACGTGCCGGGGTGCATACTCTCGTCCTGGAGCGTGGAATCCGTTGGCCAACAGATCCTTCTGGGATCGGGGTCGACCGGGACCACCCGTCTGTTGATGAAGGCGTACGGCAAGGGTTTGATCGCGGATCTCCCCGATGCGGTGGGAACAGGATGGGGAAACAACGGCGACCGGGTGTTCTCGGTGACGTCGCCGCTGGCCAGCCCCGGTGCGTTCCAGGGAGGTCCGGCGTGTGTCGGCATGCGCGACCATTCCGACCCGGCGGGTGCGCTGATGATCGTCACGGGGCCGGTCCCGTTCCCGGCAGACGTGGGGACGACATCGGTGATCGGTCTCGGAGTGGTGAAGGGGCTGGGCAGGTGGCGCTACGACGCCGGCCGCGACGACGCCGTACTGAGTTGGGACCAGGCCTACGACCGGCGCTCACGTGTGCGATCGAAACACGCATTCGCCGCATCGTGGGCCCGGCCGCGATCATGATCGATATCAATGCCGTGGACATCAACACGTTTCATCCCCTGGGCGGGGCCCCGCTCGACACGGTGTGCGATGACGCGGGGCGGGTTCACGGGCAGCGGGGGCTGTACGTCGTCGACGGCGCGAAGATCCCGGGATCGACGGGTGCGTGCAATCCGTCGATGACGGTTGCGGCACTGGCCGAGTACGGCGCGGACGACATCGTTGCCCGCGACCTCGACACCGTGTTCTGAACCCGCCGCGGCATGGCCGAATGTCACCTTCAGCTACTCACATTGACTGAAGGTGACATTCGGCCACAAGCGTGGAAAGTAATGCGTCAGTTCTTCGCTGCGGCGAGGCCCGCGCGGCGGCCGAAGAAGCTGCCGTCCCCGAGCGAGTGCCGCTCGCATACCCCCACGCGCACACACCCGACGTGCAGCGACCCGCCGCGTACAGTCCGGGGATCGGTTCACCCGAGACGTGCAGGACCTCGGAGTCGACGGTGGTGCGCAGACCACCGAGGGTGAACCCGGCGGTGCAGTTGCGCAGATCCAGTGCGGCGACGGGTGTGCCGATGGGCTTGACCCATTGGGTCTTCTTGCCGAGCACCGGGTCGGAACCGTCGACTGCGTGCCGGTTGTACACCTCGACGGTGGACTGCAAGGTGCCGGTCGGCAATCCCATGTCCGACTCGAGTTCCTCCACCGTTTCCGCTACCCACTTGGGCTGGAATCGGAAATACGGAGTGGAACTCACTGTCGCACAGCCCTCTTCGTATGCACTCTCATCGATGATCAGATATGCCTGATTATCGTTCTTGAGCAGTGTCAGCTGCCCGATCCGGCCGGGATAGGTGTCCTCGGGTACGTAGCGCTGACCGCGGGCGTTGACGAGTATTCCTCGCGCCATCAACTGGGGGTCGCCGAAGAACGCGACCTCGGTCGCGTCCATGTGCGCCAGGTCGGCGCCGAGCGCCTGTGCCATGCGGATGGCGCGACCGTCGTGTTCTTCGATGGCGGCGGCAGGGCGTCCGTTCAACTGCGGCGCATAGGTGGCGACCATGTCCTTGTTGTACGCGAAGCTTCCGGTGGCGAGCACGACCCCTCGACGTGCTCGGATGTGGATGTCCTTGCCGTACTGCTTGGCGGCGAGGCCCACGACGCGTCCGTCGCCGTCGAGGATGAGTCGCTGCACGCGCACGTCGTATTCGGCTCGGACACCGAGTTCTTCGGCCACCTTCGACAGCGGCTCCATGAGCTTGAAGCCGCCGCCCTTCTCCCCGGTGCGCTTGTCGGTCATCTGCGGGACGTGTCCGCGTGGTGCCGGCGTGGCGATCTCGTTGAAGGGTGCCGAGTTCTCACCTCCGGAGAACATGAGTCCGTCGTCGCCGGGGATCTCCCAGCCCGGTTCGCCCCAGAAGCTCTCCTTGAACACCACACCGTTGTCCACGAGCCAGTTGTAGTGTTCGACGCTGCCGTCGCAGTATTCCGAGATCTTCGCTTCGTCGGCTCCCGGGCCGAGTGCGGCGAGCATGAAGACCTTCATGTTCTCGGCGGAATCGTCGAACCCGAGGGCCTTCTGTAGTCCGGTGCCTCCGCCCAGGTAGACGATGCCGCCGGACAGTGACGCGGCTCCGCCCCATCCTCCGGTGCGTTCGAGAACGAGGACCTCGGCGCCGCTGCGGGCGGCTTCGATGGATGCGGACACGCCTGCGATGCCGTATCCGGCGACGACAACGTCGGCCTCGTGATCCCAGGTGATGACCTGGTCGGCATGCAGGGGATGGACGTCGGTGCTCATGTGTGGTCCGTTTCTGGTGCAGGTGGTCAGGAAGCGAGGCCGAGTTTTCCGGCGAGACGGCCGATGTACGAGACGACCTCGTCCGCGGAGCGGTCGGGTAGTCCGAAGATCACTTCGGAGACACCGGCGTCGCGCCACTGGGCGAGCTGCTCGGGGTCGGGGCGGCCGGCGAGTGCGAGCACCTCGGGTG
>BBEG01000184.1 GCA_001312645.1 Rhodococcus sp. JCM 9791 | reverse complement strand
GCCCCGGAGTCCGGGCGGTGGAAGCATTGCCACCGGACGCGGTGGCCGGGAGGTTCTCGGTGAGGCCGCTGTTGCCCGAACACGTCGACACGGTGGCGCCCGGCCCCGACGACGGCGAGCCGTAGGGACCGACGGTTGTCCACCACACCACTCTGGTGACCGCGGCCTTCGGGCTGCCGCGACGAGCGACGAGTAGCGCGCATCACCGGTGTGCGGTCGGACACCGGTGTGCCTGTCGGATCACGTCGCAGGGAGCGCCTAGACTCGTCGGTGCCCACAGACTTTCCGGGAGAGGCACGCGTGGCTGACTCGTTCGTTCATCTGCACAATCACACCGAGTACTCGATGCTCGACGGAGCCGCCAAGCTCGGTCCGCTCTTCGACGAGGCGCAACGGCTCGAGATGACGGCGGTCGGCATGACCGACCACGGAAACATGTACGGCGCCAGCGAGTTCTACAACCTCGCGACGAAGGCCGGGATCAAGCCGATCATCGGGATCGAGGCGTACGTCGCACCGGAATCGAGATTCAACACCAAGCGTGTGAAGTGGGGCGATCCCAGCCAGAAGTCCGACGATGTGTCGGGTTCCGGTGCCTACACGCACATGACGATGGTCGCCGAGAACGCCACCGGGTTGCGGAACTTGTTCAAACTGTCCTCGCTCGCGTCCATCGAGGGGCAACTCGGCAAGTGGGCCCGCATGGACGAGGAGCTCATCGCCACGCACCACGAGGGGATCATCGCCACCACCGGATGCCCGTCAGGTGAGATCCAGACGCGTCTGCGTCTCGGCCACGACCGTGAAGCGCTCGAGGCTGCCGCGAAGTGGCAGGAGATCTGGGGCAAGGACAACTTCTTCCTCGACTGATGGACCACGGTCTGTCCATCGAACGCCGGGTGCGCGAAGGTCTTCTCGACATCGGCAACAAACTCGGGATTCCGCCGCTGGCCACCAACGACTGCCACTACGTCACCAAGGATGCCGCGGAGAACCACGAGGCGCTGCTGTGCATCCAGACCGGCAAAACCCTGTCGGATCCCACCCGCTTCAAGTTCGACGGCGACGGCTACTACCTCAAGTCTGCGCAGCAGATGCGCGAGTTGTGGGACAACGAGGTACCCGACGCGTGCGACAACACCGTGCTGATCGGCGAGCGCGTGCAGTCCTACAAGGAAGTGTGGGAACACCACGACCGGATGCCGATCTTCCCCGTGCCGGAGGGAGAGACACAGGGGAGTTGGCTGCACAAGGAAGTGATGCGCGGCCTCGATCGACGGTTCCCCGACCGCGTGCCCGACGAATACCTGCGCCGCGCCGCGTACGAGATCGACGTCATCAACGAGATGGGCTTTCCCGCCTACTTCCTCGTCGTCGGCGACCTCATCAACCACGCGCGTGACGTCGGAATCCGAGTGGGCCCGGGGCGTGGCTCCGCGGCAGGCTCCCTCGTGGCATATGCGATGGGCATCACCAACATCGACCCGATCCCGCACGGACTGCTGTTCGAGCGGTTTCTCAACCCCGAGCGCGTGTCGATGCCGGATATCGATATCGACTTCGACGACCGTCGTCGCGGTGAGATGGTCCGCTATGCCTCCGAGAAGTGGGGCACCGACAAGGTCGCGCAGGTCATCACATTCGGCACCATCAAGACCAAGGCCGCCATCAAGGACTCCGCGCGCGTGCAGTTCGGGCAGCCGGGCTTCGCGATCGCCGACCAGATCACCAAGCCCTGCCGCCACCGATCATGGCCAAGGACATCTCGGTGTCGGGCATCACCGACCCGAATCACGAGCGGTACAAGGAAGCGGCCGAGGTCCGGGCGCTGATCGACTCGAACCCCGATGTGAAGAAGATCTACGACACCGCGCTCGGGCTCGAAGGCCTGATCCGCAATGCGGGTGTGCATGCGTGCGCGGTGATCATGTCGTCCGAACCGCTCATGGACGCGATTCCGCTGTGGAAGCGCGCGCAGGACGGCGCGATCATCACCGGCTGGGACTATCCCTCGTGCGAGGCCATCGGCCTGCTCAAGATGGACTTCCTGGGTCTGCGAAACCTCACGGTCATCGGCGACGCCATCGACAACATCAAGGACAACCGGGGGGTCGAACTCGATCTCGACACCTTGCCCCTCGACGACCCGGCGACATACGAGTTACTCGCGCGCGGCGACACCCTCGGTGTGTTCCAGCTCGACGGCAGCGCGATGCGCGATCTGCTGCGCCGCATGCAGCCGACGGGATTCGAGGACATCGTCGCGGTGCTGGCGCTCTACCGACCCGGCCCGATGGGCATGAACGCGCACAACGACTACGCCGACCGCAAGAACGGGCGGCAAGAGGTCAAACCGATCCACCCGGAGCTCGAAGAACCGCTCAAGGAGATCCTCAAGGACACCTTCGGTCTGATCGTCTACCAGGAGCAGATCATGCAGATCGCTCAGAAGGTGGCCGGCTACTCCCTCGGTCAGGCCGACATCCTCCGCCGCGCCATGGGTAAGAAGAAGCTGTCGGTGCTCGAGGAAGCGTATGCGGGGTTCCGGGAGGGCATGCTCGCGAACGAGTTCTCCGAACCCGCGATCAAGGCTCTGTGGGACACGATCCTCCCGTTCGCCGGCTACGCGTTCAACAAGTCGCACGCCGCAGGTTACGGCCTCGTGTCGTTCTGGACGGCGTATCTCAAGGCGAACTATCCGGGCGAGTACATGGCCGGGCTGCTCACGTCCGTCGGTGACGACAAGGACAAGGCCGCGGTGTACCTGTCCGACTGCCGCAAGATGGGTATCACGGTGTTGCCCCCCGACGTCAACGAGTCGCACACCAACTTCACGTCGGTGGGCGAGGACATCCGGTTCGGTCTCGGCGCCGTGCGTAACGTCGGAACCAACGTCGTGGCGTCGATCGTCAAGGGTCGCGAGGAGAAGGGCCGGTACGTCGACTTCTCCGACTACCTGGGAAAGATCGATACGGTCGCGTGCACCAAGAAGGTCACCGAGTCGTTGATCAAGGCGGGTGGATTCGACTCGCTGAAGCACCCCCGCAAGGGACTCCTGCTCGTGCACGCCGACGCGATCGATGCGGTGATGAGCACGAAGAAGGCCGAGGCCATAGGGCAGTTCGACCTGTTCGGTGGCGCCGACGCAGATGAATCGGTCGCGTCGGTGTTCAACGTCCGGATCCCCGACGAGGAGTGGACAGTAAACACCTGCTCGCTCTCGAACGAGAAATGCTCGGGCTGTATGTCTCCGGCCATCCACTCAACGGTGTCGAGCACGTGCTCGCTGCCCAGTCGGACACTCAGATCCCGACGATCCTCGAAGGTGGACTGAAGGACGGCAGCCAGGTGACGGTGGGCGGCATTCTTGCTCCGTGAACCGCCGTATCAACAAGAACGGTCTCGCGTGGGCGTCGGCGCAGCTCGAAGACCTCACCGGTGGTATCGAAGTCCTGTTCTTCCCTCAGTCCTACGCGGTCTACGGCATGGACGTCGTCGAGGACTCGGTGGTGCTCGTCAAGGCGCGCGTGTCGATCCGTGACGACCGGATATCGCTGATTGCCAACGACCTCGCGGTGCCGGATCTGTCCCAGGTGGGTGTCGCCAAACCGGTGTCGGTGGCGATGCGACCCGGCTGTGCACTCCGGACAAGGTCGGCGCACTCAAGAACGTGCTGACCAGGCATCCCGGCACCGCGGACGTACACGTACGGCTGATCACGGGCAGCAAGATGACTCTGCTCAAGCTCGACGACAGTCTGCGTGTCGAGCCGTCGTCTGCATTGATGGGTGACCTGAAGGCTCTGCTCGGCCCGGGCTGTCTGGCGACCTGAGGTCGCGAGTGGACGACCGACCCTACGGGAGGTGCGCCGGTAGTACGCCAGGCGCACCCACCACGTGACGGTGGTGGCCGCGGCTGCGGCGAGCACTGCTGTCTGCGCGGTTCCGGTGAGGACGAACAGGACCACGAGCAGCAGGACACCGACTGCGAGTGCCTCGAGCTTGTAGAGCGGCCATTCGGTGCCGGCAATGTCGACACCGGCCAGGTCGGTGGTCCTGCGGGTCTGCAGGTCGAGGGTCGTCATCGTGAGGCACCTCCGGTCGAGAAAGTCTGCCTTCAGGGTAGGCGCATCAAAGAATTCGGGTCAACGAACTTTCGGTGTTGGGTGTGGCGGATCACGTTCCGGTGTTCACTGGACGCATGCCTCTCACCGGAGAATACGAACCCAGCCCCTCGACATGGGCCGCCGATCAGGTCGAGAAGTACGAGTCCTCGGGTGGCACCGACGGCACCACTCTCAACGGCAGACCCGTCGTCATCCTCACCACTCGTGGCGCCAAGACCGGCAAACTGCGCAAGACCCCGTTGATGCGCGTCGAACACGACGGCGAGTACGCCGTTGTCGCCTCGCTCGGTGGGGCACCCAAGCATCCGGTCTGGTACTTCAACGTCCTCGCCCACCCGCAGGTCGAGCTGCGCGACGGTACCGAGGTTCACGACATGGTGGCACGCGAGTTGCACGGCGACGAGAAGGCGTTGTGGTGGGAAAGGGCGGTCGCCGCGTTCCCCGACTACGCCGACTATCAGACGAAGACGGACCGGGAGATCCCGGTCTTCGTCCTCGAGCGGAAGTAGGTCACGATGGCTGCGCACACCGTCGCGGACCAACTCGTCGGCCAGCTCGTCGATGCCGGCGTGCGGCGGATCTACGGGATCGTCGGCGACAGCTTGAACCCGGTCGTGGATGCCGTACGCCGGACAGGCGGCACAGCGTCGGGCGGGATCGACTGGATCCACGTGCGCCATGAGGAGGCTGCGGCATTCGCAGCCGCCGCGGACGCGCAGCTCACCGGGGAGCTGGCGGTGTGTGCAGGGTCGTGCGGGCCGGGCAACCTGCACCTGATCAACGGTCTCTACGACGCGCACCGATCCGGAGCTCCGGTACTGGCCATCGCCTCGCACATTCCGTCCACCCAGATCGGGTCCGGATACTTCCAGGAAACCCATCCCGATCGGCTGTTCGTCGAATGCTCCACCTACACCGAGCTGATCAGCGCCGCCGCGCAGGCTCCCCGGGTGCTGCACAGCGCGATGACGCACGCACTCGCCGGACCGGGCGTCGCCGTCGTCACGCTGCCCGGGGACATCGCAGCTCTGCCCCCTGAGGGGCCGACACCGCGTCTCGTCCGCACGGGGACCCCGACCGTCGTGCCCGCAGAGTCGGATGTCCGAGCACTGGCCGGGGCCATCGACGCCGCCGACAAGATCGCGATCTTTGCCGGTGCGGGCGTGCGCGGTGCACGCGAGGAGGTCCTGGACCTCGCAGACACGGTTGCGGCGCCGATCGGACACAGCCTGCGCGGCAAGGAATGGATCCAGTACGACAACCCGTTCGACGTCGGGATGACCGGTCTGCTCGGCTACGGCGCGGCCCACGACGGTATGCACGGCGCCGACCTGCTGCTGCTCATCGGCACAGATTTCCCGTACGACCAGTTCCTCCCCGACGTACGTACGGCGCAGATCGACATCGATGCGGGCCGGCTCGGCCGTCGCACCGAGTTGGATCTGGCGGTGCACGGCGACACCGGCGCGACCCTGCGTGCGCTGGAGCCGTTGATCCGCCGGAAGACAGACCGGAAGTTCCTCGAACGCACTCTCGAACGACACCGCGGTCTGATGGAGAAGGTCGTCGGCGCCTACACGACCCCGGTCAAACAGCGGAAGCCGATCCATCCCGAGTACGTCGCGTCCCTTCTCGACGACGTCGCAGCCGACGACGCCGTCTTCACGGCCGACACCGGCATGTGCAATGTGTGGTCCGCGCGGTACCTCAACCCGAACGGCCGTCGCCGGTTCCTCTCGTCCGCGCTGCACGGGTCGATGGCCAACGCACTGCCCCACGCGATCGGTGCCCAGTTCGCAGCACCCGGCCGGCAGGTGGTCTCGGTCAGCGGCGACGGTGGCCTGTCGATGCTGCTCGGCGAACTGATCACCGTCGTCATGCACCGGCTGCCGGTCAAGATCGTCCTGTTCGACAACGCGACGCTCGGCATGGTGAAACTCGAAATGCTCGTCGACGGCCTCGCCGACTTCGGAGTCGATGTCCCGGCAGTGGACTATGCGCGGGTCGCCGAGTCGCTCGGGTTCTACTCACGCCGCGTCGAGGACCCCGCGGAGGTGGAACAGGCACTGCGGGACGCGTTCGCTCATCCCGGTCCTGCACTGATCGACGTCGTGACCGACCCGCTGGCACTCTCGCTCCCACCGACCATCACCGGCGAGCAGGTGAAGGGATTCGCCCTGGCAATGTCGAAGCTCGTGATGAACGAGGGGGTGGGCGAAGCGGTGAAGATGGCGAAGTCGAACATTCGCAATGTGCCGAGACCCTCCCAGTTCCGGTCCTGACCGTCTGCTGGAGGGGGCCGCGTGGGTGGTGTCAACGGCAAGTGGCAGCATTGAACGGTGACCTCCACCTCGCGAACCGCTGAACCGACCGCTGTGACTGCCGTACCGACTGCAGCAGATATCGACATGGCGGCGGAGCGAATCGCGGAGGCGGTCTCGACCACCCCCATCGAACTCAGCCCTCGGCTGTCTGCTCTGACCGGTGCGCAGGTCTACCTCAAGCGCGAGGACCTGACGCGAGTGCGCTCGTTCAAGCTGCGCGGCGCCTACAACGCGATGGCCCAGCTCGACGATCGAGAACGCGCCGCGGGTGTCGTGACTGCCAGTGCGGGCAACCACGCGCAAGGTGTCGCGTATGCGTGCCGGACGATGCGAATCGAAGGCCGCATCTACGTGCCCGCGCGCACCCCGAAGCAGAAGCGCGACCGTATCCAGGTGCACGGAGGAGGGTTCGTCGAGCTGATCGCCGTGGGCGACACCTTCGATGCGGCTGCCGCTGCCGCTGCCGACGACGCGGAACGCACCGGCGCGACCATGATCCCGCCGTTCGACGACGTCCGTACTGCAGCGGGACAGGGAACCGTGGCCCGCGAAATCGTCGAGCAACTTCCGGGCGACCTGGATGTGCTCGTCGTGCCGGTCGGTGGTGGGGGCCTGATCTCGGGTATCGCGGCCTACCTGCGTGAGAGGTCACCACATACCGCGATCGTCGGAGTCGAACCTCGCGGCGCGGCGTCCATGACGGCTGCGCTGGTCGCCGGCGGGCCGGTGACTCTGCCGGAGGTGGAGCCGTTCGTCGACGGTGCCGCCGTCAAGCGGATCGGCGACGTTCCGTACGCCGTGGTGTCACAACTCGGTGCCGAAGTGGTGTCGCACTCGAGCCTGCCGCTGGTCGCAAACCTGCGTGCGGAAGGCCTGGGTCATGCTCCGTTCGGGATGACCCAGGTCGACGAAGGCGCGGTGTGCACGTCGATGCTCGAGCTCTACCAGAACGAGGGCATCATCGCCGAGCCCGCCGGTGCCCTCGCAGTCGCGGCGCTCGAGGGCCTGTCGATCGAGCCGGGCGCGACCGTCGTGTGCCTGGTGTCCGGCGGCAACAACGATGTGTCCCGGTACGGGGAGATCATCGAGCGTTCCCTCGTGCACCGGGGTCTCAAGCATTACTTCCTCGTGAACTTTCCTCAGGAGCCGGGAGCACTGCGACGCTTCCTCGACGAGGTGCTCGGCCCCGACGACGACATCACTCTGTTCGAGTACGTCAAACGCAACAACCGCGAGACAGGTGCCGCGCTCGTCGGTATCGAACTCGGTGCAGCCGAGGGTCTTTCGGCGCTCCTGCGTCGCATGGACGCCTCGCCGATCGAGGCGAGCCGTCTAGAGCCGGGATCGCCCGCTTATCGCTATCTCACCTAGGCCGGGTTTCATAAGCCTGCCTCTGCACCGCCGTCTACCTCGAGCTGGGGTTGGACGCCGGCCATCGTGGGATGATAACGACCTTTCCGAGATTCCGGCGCGACAAGACGCACTCGTGCGAGCGGAGCGTCCTCGGGTGAGAACTTCGTCACGGCTGGAGAGACAACCCGCTCGAAAAACAACGTCCACAAGTCATCTCGCCACTCGGTATGGCGCTGTGGATCGGTGCGGGCAAAGTAGCCGAGTTGGAACCCCGAACCTCACCACGGCATGCATACCAACCAGGGGCCGAACCAGAAGCAATCCGGACGCCAGTAGTTGCCGCGATTCCAGTCGTTGTGCCCGCGATCCCAATTGTTGTGGCCGCGGTCGTTGTTCCAGTTGCCGCCGCGGTCGCGGTCTCGTCCGTGGTTGTCCCACCCTCGGTCGTTGTGGTTGACCTCGACGACGCCCGGGGACGAGTCGGTCACCGGGGCTGCGGTGGCCACACCCACGGGTGTGAGGACAAGGGCTGTGGTGAGGAACGCGCTCGCCAGTACTTTCTTTGGTTCCATGATGATTCACCTCGAAAAAAATTTCGGCGGTATCGACGACGGTACTCGCGTTGTCGAGGCCGAATCAAGAGCGACGATGCGAGCAGGACCGCACCGACGCTGACTGTTCGGTCAAGCGGCCGCTCAGGATTCGACGACCACGAACGAGTGGCCGGGAACCAGCACTGCGGACCGGGTGCGATTGACGACTGGCTCGTCCCACCAGAGAATAGGGCGGCCGCCGGCGGGGACTGTCACCGGATCGCTTCCGAGATTGCACACCACGCGAATCACGCCGCGATGCACCACGATCCAGCGTTCATCCTCGTCGTAGGTCACCTGGAGGTGCTCCAGCCAGGGGTCGGTCAGTTCGACCCGGTCGCGTCGCAATTCGAGAAGTTGCCGGTAGCACTCGAGTAGTCGCGCGTGCTCGGGTTCGGTGCGCTCGTCCCAGCGAAGGGTCGACCGGCGGAACGTCTCCGGATCCTGAGGATCCGGGACATCGACGGCGTCCCAGCCGTGTTCGCCGAACTCCCGGCGGCGCCCCTCGACGACGGCCGTGGCGAGTTCGGGTTCCGAGTGCGACGTGAAGTACTGGAACGGGGTACTTGCGCCCCATTCCTCGCCCATGAACAGCATCGGCGTATACGGCGAGGTGAGGACGAGTGCGGCCTTCACCGCGAGCTGACCCCGATCGAGGTAGCCGCCCGGACGGTCACCGCGGGCTCGGTTGCCGACCTGGTCGTGGGTGCACGTGTACGCGAGCAGCGAACTTGCCGGCACTCGCCGCACATCGAGGGGGCGGCCGTGCACGCGGCCACGGAACGACGAGAATGTGCCGGCGTGGAAGAATCCGTGTCCGAGCGTGCGTGCCAGACACTCCAGTGAACCGAAATCACCGTAGTAGCCTTGTCTCTCGCCCGAGACCGCAGCGTGGATCGCATGGTGGAGGTCATCGTCCCACTGCGCGTGGAGGCCGTAGCCACCAGCGGACCGGGGCGTGATCGTTCGGGGATCGTTCAGGTCGCTCTCGGCGATCAGGCTCAGAGGGCGACGGAGATGGGCAGACAGACGCAGAGTTTCGACCGACAGTTCCTCGAGCACATGAACTGCCGTGTGATCGATCAGTGCGTGAGTGGCATCGAGCCGGAGTGCGTCGATGTGGAACTCGTCGAACCAGCGCAGGCGTTGTCGATGATATAGCGGCGTACTTCACCCGATCCGTGGCCGTCGAGATTGATGCCCTCACCCCAGATTCCCGGTTTCTCCGACAGGTAGGGTCCGAATCTGCCCAGGTAGTTTCCGGACGGACCGAGATGGTTGTAGACCACGTCGAGCGCAACGCCGACGCCTCGGGCATGGGCAGCATCGACGAATCGCTGCAATGCCTGGGGTCCGCCGTAGGGTTCGTGCACCGCGTACCAGAGCACGCCGTCATAGCCCCATCCTCGAGGGCCGTTGAATGCGTTGACGGGCATCAACTCGACGAAGTCGACGCCGAGGTCCACGAGATCGTCGAGACGCTCGATGGCGGCGTCGAGGGTGCCTTCCGCCGTGAACGTACCGATGTGCAGTTCGTACAGCACGCTCCCCGCGATCCGACGTCCGGTCCAGGCGTGGTCGGTCCAGCCGTCGGGGTCGATCGGGTGCAACTGGGACGTCCCGTGCACGCCGTCCGGTTGGCGTGGTGAACGGGGATCGGGCAGCACGGTGTCGTCGTCATCGAGTACGTAGCCGTAGCGGGACCCGGGGGAGGTATCGACGTCGGCGCGCCACCAGCCGTCGTTCTCCCGGCGCATCGGATGGAGTTCGCCGTCGACATGGAGGCGAACGGACGAGGGGATCGGAGCCCAGACCTCGAAGGTGTGCACGAGCCCCAGCATGCCCCGTCCGCACGTCGAACGCAGCCCGTTTCCGGTGCATCGGCGCTGCAGTCGATGCTGTTAGGCTGACTACGATGTCCGCAGCCAGAAGAACATACAGCTCACCGTTGCGGGAAGAAGCTGCACGCCGCACCCGGATCACGATCAGAGATGCAGCCACGACACTGTTCGAGCGAAACGGGTATGTGAGCACCACCGTCAAACAGATTGCCGACGAAGCGGGCGTCGCAGTGCGGACGGTCTTCACGGCATTCCCCGACGGCAAGGCCCAGCTGTTCAGGGAAGCCCTCGACGCCGCGGTCACCGTCGGCCCGGCCGTCGCCGACACCGACGAACCTGCCGACGGAATGCAGCCC
>BBEG01000183.1 GCA_001312645.1 Rhodococcus sp. JCM 9791 | reverse complement strand
GGTGGTGACGTCGTGCCACGGGCCGTAGCGTCGCCCGCTCGGTTCGCGCCGAAATCGGCTGCGGTCGGAATGATCGGATGTGTCCCACCGGTCGACTGTCATGTCGATACCGCCGCAGAATGCGATCGCGTCGTCGATGACGATGATCTTCTGATGATGGGCAGCGCCGATCGGGTGTGCGGCGTCCATCTCGAAATGCAGGCGTGGGTCACTGAGCCAGTCGAGGACGAATACCGGCGTCATGCCCCTCCCGATCGCAGTGAGCGCGCCGATATTCCATTTGAGAAGGTGAATGTCGAGGTCGGGATTCTGTTCGAGGAGCCATTTCAGAAACGCACCGAGCCGGTTGGGTCCGTCCAGCGTGCGGCCGTCGGGTTCGAACTTGATCCGGGTATCGAAATCCCACCCGATCAGCATGATGCGTCGACGCGCCTGCAACATCGCCGATTTCGCGTGTCGAAAATAGTCTGCCGCGTCGACGATGAAGGTGAGCCGCTGGGCGTGGTCCGTCCGCCAGCACGTCTTCCCCGGCACCAGCACGCGTTCGACCATGAGCAGAAATGTTACGCCGGGCGATACCCCTCTACCCAAATCAGTGCGCGCGAACGGAATACGACAGCACCGTCGGCATCCGCAATAGCGGACCCCGACGGTGCTGTTCGGCTGAGGTGGGAAAGAAACTCAGTGCGCGTTGTTGTACTGCTCGATAATGTCGGCCGAGATCCGACCACGAGCAGAGACCTGGAGATCGTTGTTTCGCGCCCATTCACGGATTGCCGCAGTTTGCTCGCGATCCGTAGTTCCCCGCGACGACTTGCTTGCCACCGGTGCACTCTGAACGGCTTTGCCGCGCTTACGGCCGCCGACCTTGCGCGCGTGCTGAATCCAGTAATCCAACTGTTCCCGCAACGCTGCCGCATTGTCTTCCGACAGATCGATCTCGTAGGTCACGCCGTCGAGTCCGAACTCTACCGACTCGTCTGCCGCCGATTCCTGGTCGACATCGTCGATAAGTGTGACGGTGACCTTCTTTGCCATGTGCTGGAAACCCTCTCCATCAAGAAATGCGCTTTCCCCCCACGGGACGAGACCACAATACCCCGCAATTAACGCATGTCTATACCGAGAGCTTTCCGGCCTATTCAGCGAGTGGTCGGGCGAACAATGGGGAAGAGGATAGTTTCCCTGATTCCCAGGCCGGTCAGCGCCATCAACAACCGGTCGATTCCCATGCCGGTTCCCGTGGTAGGCGGCATTCCCTGTTCCATAGCGGCGAGGAAATCCTCGTCGAGGGCCATCGCCTCGTCATCGCCCTCGGACGCGAGACGCGCCTGATCGACGAACCGCTCACGCTGGATCACAGGATCGACGAGTTCCGAATAGCCAGTGGCAAGCTCGAACCCCCGCACATAGAGATCCCACTTCTCGGTGACTCCGCGCACAGTGCGGTGATCACGGGTGAGCGGCGACGTCTCGACCGGGAAATCACGGACGAAAGTCGGCTCGTTCAATTGGTCGCTGCACATGTGCTCCCACAGCTCTTCGACGAGCTTACCGTGGCCCCATCCCTTACCCTCGGGGATTTCGAGCCCGACCTTGCCTGCCAGGGCCGTCAATTCTTCGATCGTGGTATCGGGTGTGACTTCGGTACCGATCGCCTGCGACAACGACGGGTACATTTCGAGGACTTTCCATTCCCCGCCGAAGTCGTATTCGGTGCCGTCCGCCAGAGTGACGACGTGGCTGCCGAACACGGCGAGCGCGATCTCCTGGATCGTCTCGCGAATCATCTTCGCGGAATCGTCGTACGTACCGTAGGCCTCGTAGGTCTCGAGCATCGCGAATTCCGGCGAATGAGTGGAGTCGGCACCCTCGTTCCGGAAATTGCGGTTGACTTCGAAGACCTTGTCGATGCCACCGACGACACATCGCTTGAGGAACAGTTCGGGCGCAATACGCAGATACAGGTCCATGTCGAGCGCATTCGAATGCGTCACGAACGGGCGTGCCGCAGCACCACCGTGCAGCGTCTGCAGCATCGGTGTCTCGACCTCGAGGAATCCTCGGCGTTCGAGTGCGTTACGCAGCTCACGCACGACCTCGGCGCGCATCCGGGCGTTCTTGCGGGCCTCCGGGCGGACGATCAGGTCGATGTAGCGCTGCCGGACCCGCGACTCCTCGTTCATCTCCTTGTGCGCGACCGGGAGCGGGCGCAGCGCCTTCGACGCCATCGTCCAGGAATCCGCCATGACGCTGAGCTCGCCGCGTCGTGAGCTGATCACCTCACCGTGCACGAACACGAAATCACCCAGGTCGACGAGTGCCTTCCACTCGGCGAGGGACTCCTCCCCCACCGAGGCGAGGCTGACCATCACCTGCAGCTGGGTTCCGTCGCCTTCCTGCAGCGTCGCGAAGCACAGCTTGCCGGTGTTGCGCATGAAGATCACGCGCCCGACCACCCCGACATGCGTACCGGTCGCAGTGTCCGGTTCGAGGTCGGGGTACTCGGCACGGATCGCCGCGAGCGTGTGCGTGCGCGGCACGACGACGGGGTACGCATCCTTGCCTTCGGCGAGGAGTCGTTCGCGCTTTTCGCGGCGGACCCGGATCTGCTCGGGGGTATCGTCGGGCTGCTGAACGTTGGCATCACTCACGGGAAACCAGACTATCCGAGAGCGCCGCGTCACAACCTCGCAGCCGTGCAGTTCCTTCTGTGGCGGAGCGCTCCACATCAGTGCGGATCGTCAGTGCGCGGTGACGCGCTCCACGTCGGCGAGGATGTGCTGAGCCTGCGTGACGGCCCGAACCATGTGCGCCGCCTCGATTGCGGCGTACCCGCCCACCATGTGGGTGACACGCCGAAGCCCCTGCTGCTGCAGGCCTGTGACGAGGCGGTGCGAGTCGGTGCCCTCGGCGGACACCAGGATCCATTCGACATCCAGGTCGACGGCGACGGCCAGGCGACCGGGATTCGAAGGGTCGAGCCTGTCAGCGACCAACTCCGCGGAGATCGCGAGGGCACCCGGCAAGGTGCCCTGAAAATCACGCTGAGCGTTGGTACGGACATCGATGACGACCGCACCGCGAGCAACAGCAGCAGCCAACTCGGTGGGATAGGTGCGCTCGACGGCCAGCGGCAGAAGCGCAACCGGAGCGGAGACAGATGCAGAGACAGACGAAACAAGCGCAGCACGCATGAAAGAACTCCCAGGAATGTGTTATCGGTCGGGGCGGACGTCAGCCTCGACAACACTCCTGGGCACACATGCGGCGGATCACGGAAGACATTCTTACACAGAATCACGCCGCGCGGAAGCCTCTACGGCTCCCCGCCGCGACGCACGTCGTTCCTGATTCCGCTCGTAGACCAGCCTCAACCCTTCGAGGGTCAGGTCCGGTTCGTGATGCTCGAGCAGGCGTGATTCCTCCATGATCAACGGCGCGCTGTCGCCGGTGGCTATCACGACGACGTCGTCACCGCTGAATCCAGGGACCTCCGCACATACACGGCCGACGAGCCCGTCGACCATGCCGGCGAAGCGAAAACCGCTCCGGACTGCATGCATTCGACCGTGTTCTTGCCGAGCACCGCGCGCGGACGCACGAGTTCGACCATGCGCAACGCCGCCGATTGCGACGCCAACGCGTCCATCGAGATCTCCACGCCCGGAGCGATACATCCCCCGAGGAACTCACCCTTGGCGGACACCACATCGACACAGGTCGACGTACCGAAGTCCACGACGATGCAGGGGCCACCGTAGAAATGGTGAGCGGCAAGGCTGTTGACGATCCGGTCTGCTCCGACTTCCTTGGGATTGTCAACGAGCAGCGGAACACCTGTGCGCACACCGGGTTCCACCACCACGTGGGGTACCTGATCCCAGTACCGAGCGAGCATCACCCTCAGTTCTCGCAGCACCGACGGGACCGTCGACAGTGCAGCGACACCGGTGATCTGCTCGACGTGATCACCCAGCAATCCTCGGAACGCGAATGCGAGCTCGTCGGCGGTCATCCTCGAGTCGGTACGAATACGCCAATCCCGCAGCAGTTTTGCGTGCGAACCGCTGCCGGTGAACAGGCCCAGAACGATGTTGGAGTTCCGGACATCGACAGCCAGTAGCACCGTTACACCATCGATGCGTCGAGAGTCGACAGCATCCGCGGGGTGATCAGACCGGATCCTTCGGGTGCGTGCGCCGGGTCGCTGCCGAGTTCGACCTGACGGTTCTCCGCGTCGACGAACACGACGCGCGGCGCGTAATCCTTGCATTCCTGCTCGTTCATCACCCCGTAGGCAATGAGGATGACCAAGTCGCCGGGCTTCACGAGATGTGCTGCAGCGCCGTTGATCCCGATGACACCCGAGCCACGCTCGCCGGCGATGACATACGTCTCGAGACGATTGCCGTTGTCGATGTCGACGATGCACACCTGCTCACCTTCGAGCAGATCTGCCGCGTCCATCAGATCCTGGTCGACCGTCACCGAACCGACGTAATGCAGGTCGGCGTGCGTCACCGTTGCGCGGTGGATCTTCGACTTCATCATGGTGCGAAACATGTCGGTCCTCTGTTTCTTTCTTCTCGTCGTGAACTCGCGTCAGCGAGCAAGCAGGTCGTCTGCGACATCGGGGTCGACAGGACCGGTCGCCCGTTCCAGGAAGCCGGTTCCGACTGCGACACCGACATTGTCGATCAAACGGGTGGAGCCCAAGCGTGCGGCCACCAGCAACCGGCCGTCGCCGCGCTCCGGCGCTTCGCCGAGGTCGGCGCCGCGCAACTCCAAGTAGTCCACTTCGATCGCAGGTGCGGAGGCCAGCACATCGCGGGCTGCCGACAGGATCGCGTCGGCACCGCCGGCAGCAGCATGCGCGCCTGCAACGAGCGCCGCAGACAGGACGGTGGCGATCTCACGTTGCTCGGCGTCCAGGTAGCGGTTGCGCGACGACAACGCCAAACCGTCGGATTCACGGATGGTGGGCACACCGATGATCCGCACGTCGAAGTTCAGGTCGGTCGCCATCTGGCGGATCAGCGTGAGTTGCTGATAGTCCTTCTCACCGAAGAACGCACTGTTCGGTCCGACGATCTGCAGCAACTTGGCAACGACGGTGAGCATGCCCGCGAAATGCGTCGGACGGGATCCGCCTTCGAGTTCGGCGCCGAGCGGGCCCGGGTGGATCATGGTGCGAGGGCCGGCCGGGTACATCGCGGCGGCGGACGGGACGAACGCGAGTTCCACGCCGGCCTCGCGCAGTAGCTCGAGGTCCGCGTCGACAGTGCGTGGGTACGCGTCGAGGTCTTCGTTCGCACCGAACTGCAGTGGATTGACGAAGATCGACACCACCACGACCGCGCCGGTCAACTTCGCCTGCCGCACGAGTTCGAGGTGCCCGGTGTGGAGCGCACCCATCGTCGGAACCAGAGCGACAGTGCGACCGACACCGCGCAATGCCTTGCTGACCTTCGTCAAGGTAGCCGGGTCGTGGTGCACGGTCAGCTCACCGCGCACGTATCCGCGCTGTTCCGTTTCACTCACCGTGATCAGCCCTTCGAGGATTTCCATGAGTTCCGGTTTCGAACCGGTACGCTGCGCCGATCGCAGCGACAGTGCGCGGTATCCGGCGGCGATCTTCGGATCGACCGCGTCCAGCACACGCAGGTGTGTGGCCACCGCATCGGCATCACCGCGCGCCACCGGACCGGTCAGGGCCGATGGGCCGCGCCGCAGCACGTTGTCGAGGGCTGCAGTGAGCAGCGGTGCGATGACGCGCTCGGCGACACCACCGGGATCGGCGTCGACGAGTTGCTGGCCGAGAAGTTCGTCTCCCTCGAGCGCGACCCGGAGGGCCTCGACAGCGTCGGATACGAGCGTGACCAGGTGGTTGCTGCCGTGGGCGAGCGCTGCGTGGTAAAGCGGGCGCATCGCCTCGGAGACCCGGACCGGTTCACCACCGATCTCGATGACGAGTGCCTGCGCGATCGCGTAACCGATCTCGTCGGCAGCGGTGATCCCGAAACACGTCGACGACAGGCGTGCGGTGTCCTCGTCGTGGCCGGTGAAAGTCATCGCAGGATGGATCGCGAGCGGAGTTGCGCCGACTGCGGTGAGCGGCGCGAGGATCTCGATGCCGTGGGCACCGGAAGTGTGCACGACCAACGTTCCGCGGCGCACGACTCCGGTGGCTGCGAGGCCCGCGACCAGGCCGGCGAGCTCCGAGTCGGGCACAGCGAGCAGGAGCAGGTCGCATCTGCGCGACCTCGTCGACGGGCAGGATCAGTGAATCCGGCAGACGCGTGTGGGCGCGATGTTTGGATGCTTCGGACACTGCCGAGCACGCGACGACCACGTGGCCGGCACATTCGAGCGCCGCCCCCAGTGCGGTTCCGACACGCCCCGCGGAGACGATGCCACGGACAACCGGGCAGGTGCAGGCGCGTTTGTGATCCCGAAGGAAGTCACGGGAGTCCTCTCGTTCGTTCCAGTCCCGCGCAGCGGTACCAGACGTTCTGCACGAGAATAGCGTGCGGCCTTTGTGACAGGCCATGGAGAAACGGCGTGATCTACACCTCACCGGCATGACCGGCGGGTTCCGGTCTCAGCGATCCGACGACAGATTCGCCAGGATGTCGGCGACGGAACGGCCCTGCGTATGGCTGCCGGACGCCTCCGCATCGAGGCGTCGACGGGCCCGTCGACCTGCGGGTACACCCGGAGTGCCCGACTTTCCGTCCGCTGTTTCGTCGGCATCGGGGTCGGGGTCCGTCTCCGCATCCGACTGTTCGGCACCGGCAGTCACGATTTCTGTTTCCGCAGTCAGCGGCTCGTCGCCGGGCGATGCGAACGCCGGGCCGGAGGGTCGTGGCGCGTTCACCCGAGGCGCACTGTCGAGTTCACGGGTGAAGGTGCTTCAGCGCGGGGGCGTCATCGGGGAGTTTCCCATCGAACAATGCTTCGAGGCTGTGGCGCAGCGCTGCAAGTTCGGCCCGCAGTGCGGTCATCTCGTCGGTGTCGATCCGGAGCTCGGATCGGACCTTCTCCTCGACTCCCAGCTCGTACTCGCGGCGCGCGAGATCTCTCGGTCGAGCTGCAACTCGTACACGGTCTTGAGGTCTTCCGCCTTGGCCTTGTCGAGTGCCGATTCGCGGCGATATTTCGTCATCGCGATAGCTCCGACCACTGCGCACCACAGGCGACGACCACGGCGATCCGGAGCATTTGGACACTGTCGCTGAACACGAGCAGCAACGAGGCGACCATCGCCAGCGCAAGCAGCCCGGCGACGATGACCGAGCCGGAACTGCGCCACGGCCGCCGATCCTTACTCTCCCGCCCCCGAAACACCATGGTTACCAGCGTACTGGCCAACGCCCCGCCTGGGCAGGCATCACCGCGACACGCGCGCTGTCAGGTCGCAGGCTCGGACGGTTCATCCGGATCCTCAGGAGTCCGGCAACAATGTTCGAGCCACAATGCGGCTGCGACGAGCACCACACCTGCGATCGCACCGACAACCACTCCAGAAATGTCCTCGGACGCTGCCTGCACCGTGCCCCGCTGCGGCAGCAGATACAGCAGAAAGCCCACCCACACCCCGGTACTCGCCGCACCGACGAGCGCAGACGCCTTCGCCAGCGCGACCGAGCGGGCTGCAGTGATCGGGTGCAGCTGGCGAGGTCCGTCGCCGAGCTGATGGCTGTTCACACGCGAGCGAATCATGAATGCGAGGACCACTTCGAGCGCAGCCACCGGATACAGCGAGGCGCCGGCATAGACGGGAATCGGCGGCAGCGAACCGTACATGGTGCGGATCAGCAGCCACGCTACGACCGCGGCGAGCATCGCAAGAGCGAGCAGGTCGCGGATCCGGGTCGCTTTCATCACGGGCGGCCGCCGGGGTCGGCTTCCGCGCCCGGCGCGTGATCGACGAGTGCGAGGTCGGTTCGGTGCACTCCGTCACGTTCGGCTTCACCGAGGTCCGCGAGCCAGTCCGAGATCGGTCGAGTGTGCCCGTTCGCCGTGAGACCCGCGTGCGGCTCGACGTCTATCCACGGCACCAGGACGAACGCACGCTCGTGTGCGCGCGGATGCGGCAGGAGCAGCTCCGGATCGTCGCTGCGCACCTCCCCCGCACTCGTCCGACAGACGACGACGTCGACATCGAGGCTGCGCGGCCCCCAATGCTGGACTCGCACGCGGGCGGCAGCAGCTTCGAGTTCACGGCCCAGCGTCAGCCAGTCGTACTCACCGAAGCGCTCGTCTTCGGCCACCACCACGGCGTTGAGGAAATCTTGTTGCTCGACACCACCCCACGCGCCGTGGAATACACGCTCGACACAGCGCGCACGCGCGGACCGAGCGCGTCGACGACGGATTTCAGATGCGCGAGCCGGTCTCCGAGGTTGGAGCCGATCGACAGCACCGCACGACTCATCCGGCGCTCCGGGTCCGGTCCACCACCACCGCCACGTCGCGAACGTCAGGGGAATCGGCGCGGACGGCTTGTGCACGGTCACCTCCACCCGCGAAACCCGGCCATCGGCCAGGACTCCGTCGGCGATCCGGCCGGCCACGGTTTCGATGAGGTCGTGCGTGGGACCGGCGACGATCGCGGCGGCCCGCTCGGCGAGCCCCCCGTAGTCGAGAGTGTCGACGAGATCGTCGCTGGCTCCGGCCGGCGCCAGATCTAGCCACGCGACGATGTCGATGAGGAAGTCCTGTCCGTCACGTTTCTCGTGGTCGAACACCCCGTGGTTGCCGCGGACCTTCAGGCCGCGCAGCTCGATGCGATCACCCATCGTGTCTACCTTCCGCACTGCCTCGTTGCCATGCCCGGACGACGGCGAGTGCATCGCGACTCGCCTGCACATCGTGTACTCGCACACCCCACGCACCGTGTGTCGCGGCGAGGGCCGAGACCACTGCGGTGGCGACTTCCCGTCCGTCCGGCGAGCGCACGGTTCCGTCGGGTGCGGCGAGCAGCGACCCCAGGAATCGTTTACGCGACGCACCGATCAGCACCGGGAATCCGAGTGCGGTGAGTTCGGACAACCGCTGCAGGAGTTCCCAGTTGTGATCGGGTTCCTTCACAAATCCCAGACCGGGGTCGAGGATGAGGTTCTCACGGGCGACGCCCGCCGCGAGGGCGGCATCGACCTGCGTGAGGAGTTCGTCGCGAACTTCGCGCACCACATCGTCGTAGTGGGTGCTCCCACCGGCGTGCACGAACTCGCCGGTGGGTCGCCAATGCATCAGGATCCACGGGAGCCGCGCCGACGCCACCACCGACGCCATGTTCGGATCCGCACGACCACCCGATACGTCGTTGATGATCGTCACCCCGGCCTCGATGGCAGCTTCAGCGACGGACGCGCGCATCGTGTCGACACTGGTGGCGATCCCTGCCGCGGTGAGCGCCTGATGACCGGTGCGACCCGCGCAGCCTCGATCTCGGGATCGACCCGTGCCGCACCCGGACGAGTCGATTCGCCGCCGACGTCGACGATGTCGACTCCGAGTTCGCGAAGTTCGAGTCCGCGGGCGATCGCGGTGTCACGATCGAGGTAGCGCCCTCCGTCAGAGAAAGAGTCGCTGGTGACGTTCAGTACACCCATCACGATGGGCCACTGTGCGTCGCGCACGATGGGCCACTGAGTGTCCGAAGGGATGCTCACCGGCGCAGAATGAGATCCAGGGCTTCTGCGCGAGATGCCGAGCTCGTCTGGAACAACCCGCGCACCGCGGACGTCGTGGTGCTCGCGCCGGGCTTGCGAATACCGCGCATCGCCATGCACAAGTGTTCGGCCTCCACGACGACAATGGCTCCGCGCGGCTCGAGCTTGCGCACGAGCGCGTCCGCGATCTGGCTAGTCAGGCGTTCCTGCACCTGCGGCCGCTTCGCGTAGAGGTCGACGAGCCGTGCGAGCTTGGACAGCCCCGTCACGCGCCCGGTGGACCCGGGGATGTAACCGACGTGGGCGACACCGTGGAAGGAGACCAGGTGGTGCTCACACGTCGAGTACATCGGGATGTCGCGCACCAGGACGAGTTCCTGGTGCCCTTCGTCGAAGGTGGTGTTGAGCACCTCGTCGGGAACGGTGAACAGTCCGCTGAACACCTCGCGGTAGGCACGCGCGACACGCGCGGGGGTGTCGCGCAGCCCTTCACGCTCGGGGTCCTCGCCGACGGCGATGAGCAGTTCCCGTACGGCTGCCTCGGCCCGGGCCTGATCGAAGGGTCGACCCGACGACAGGCTCAACGACTCAGTGCCGTCATGGCTGTCCGAGGCAGAACTCGCCTCCGTATTGAGGTGATTCACCGACACCCGACGTCCTCCACTTTCTGATGTGTACTGGGAACTACGCTGCTACCGACGATCTCAGCGGTGGTTTGCCGGGCCGTCCCACGGTTGCGTGGGAGGAGGCTCAGGTGGTGTCCGACCATCGTCGTCACGCTGCGGGCCGGTATCACCACCTGCACCGTTGACGCCTTCTGCGTTGCCCTGCTGCGTCCAGTCGGGGTATCCCCGCTGATAGACGCCGCCGGCGTGGTCCTGCTGGTTCGGTTGGTCCTGCGGCTGGTTCGGCTGCTCCTGCGGGGGCCATCCGGGTGCCGACCAACCCGCGGGGGCGCCGTAATCGGGCCGGGTCG
>BBEG01000182.1 GCA_001312645.1 Rhodococcus sp. JCM 9791 | reverse complement strand
CTCCTCTGCAAGCTTCGGAACCCCATACTTCTCCACACGTTCGCGACCGAGTTGTTCTGCGGTGCGGCGGCGGGTCTCCCGTTCGATCATCGCCCGGAAATCGGCGATCCGTCGGGCCGCGGTCTGCCGCGCGACCTCGGTCTCGTAGTCGCCGGTGTCGCGGTCGTCGCGCGACGCGTTGCCGAGGAGCCCCTCGAGAATCCGGGTGAGCAGGGTCTCCGGGGAGACGTCACGCAGGGTCTGGTACGCCGAGAACGACGGCCCGTTCGACGACTTGTACTGGCCGAGCTCTTCGACGAGCTGTGCGGTGAGCATCTCGGTGGTGGCGAGTGCGTCCGGGGAGTCATCGGCGAGGAGTTCGGCGATCAGGTCGCGCACGGCCTCGAGGTCGATCTCGCCGGAGGGTGTGCGGGGTAACGTGAATTCGGCGTCTTCGGCACCGCGCCGGCCGATCGCCGCGGGGAACCACAGATCGAACAGCGCGTCGAAGGTCGGCCGGTGAGTGGACCGGCGCAGCAGTGTGCACGCCAGACCCTCACGCAGCATCTCCCGGTCGAGCAGGTCGACCACCGTCATCACTCGGCCCGCGTCGACAGTTTCGGACGGCCCCACCGCGATGCCGCGACGCCGCAGTGCTTCGACGAATCCGACGAGATGACCGGGAATTCCGTGCGGCGCCTTCAGCGTTCCGCCCGGACCGGATGTCGGTGCCCCGGCCATGTCAGTTCAGCCGGAGCTCGGCGGCCGCACGATCCTGATCGGACCGATGTTTGAGGACGACGCCGAGCGTGGTGCGCACGGCCGCATCGTCGAGGGTGTCCATTCCCAGCGCGAGCAACGTTCGGCCCCAATCGATGGTCTCGGCGACCGACGGCACCTTCTTGAGCTGCATGCCGCGCAGCACGTGGACGGTACGGACGAGTTGTTCGGCGACCGCCTCGGACAGCTCGGGTACCCGGCTCGCGAGGATCCGCCGTTCGAGGTCGGCGTTCGGGAAATCCAGGTGCAGGAACAGGCACCGTCGTTTGAGAGCCTCGGACAGTTCGCGGGTCGCGTTGGATGTCAGGACCACGAAGGCTTGCGGGACGCCCGGATGGTGCCGAGTTCGGGGACCGTGACCGCAAAGTCGCTGAGGACCTCGAGGAGCAGTCCCTCGATCTCGACGTCGGCCTTGTCGACCTCGTCGATCAGCAGAACGGTCGGGTCGTCGCGCCGGATCGCGGTGAGCAGTGGACGCGACAGCAGGAACTCCTCGGAGAACACGTCCTCCTTCGTCGAATCCCACGATTCGCCTGCCGCGGCGTTCGCACCGGCCGATTGGATGCGCAGGATCTGTTTGGCGTGGTTCCACTCGTACAGCGCGCGGGATTCGTCGACGCCTCGTAGCACTGCAGCCGGACCAGTTCGCGCCGGAGGTCTGCGCGACGGCGCGCGCCAGTTCGGTCTTGCCGACACCGGCCGGGCCTTCGATCAGCAGCGGCTTGTCGAGCCGGTCGGCGAGGAACACAGACGTGGCTGTGGCCTTGTCCGCGAGGTAACCGGTCTCCGCGAGCCGGTCGATCACATCCTGGACGTCCGCAAAGATCGGCGGAGTGGTCGGCAGCGCACGATCACGCTGTGTCCTTTCGTCGTGCTGATCGGTCGAGTCGTCGGTCGAGTCGTCGGTCGAGTCGTCAGGCGGGGCGCGTGTGGCCGTCGCCCCACACCACCCACTTGGTGGAGGTCAGTTCGGGAAGTCCCATCGGGCCACGAGCGTGCAGTTTCTGAGTGGAAATTCCGATCTCGGCGCCGAACCCGAATTGCTCGCCATCGGTGAATGCGGTGGAAGCATTGACCATGACGGCCGCCGCGTCGACCCGCGCGGTGAATTCACGGGCCGCCGCGAGGTCGGACGTGACGATGGCCTCGGTGTGGCCCGTGCCATAGCTGTCGATGTGCTCGACCGCGGCGTCCAGACCATCGACAACCGCGAGTGCGACGTCGAGGGTGAGATATTCTTCGGCCCAGTCATTTTCGGTTGCGGGAACGAGCCCGGGCAGGTCTCCGTGGACGGTGACACTGTGAGACTGCAGGACCTGCAGCAGCTTCGGTACGGCGGTGTCGGCGATGGCTTTGTCGACGAGGATCGTCTCGGCGGTGTTGCACACGCTGGGGCGGCGAGTCTTGGCGTTGACGACGATCTTCTCCGCCATCACCAGATCGGCGGCGGAGTGGATGTAGACGTGGCAGTTGCCCACACCGGTTTCGATGGTGGGCACCGTCGCGTCGCGGATCACCGCAGAGATCAGGCCGGCGCCGCCTCGCGGAATCACCACGTCGACGAGCCCGCGGGCCTGGATCAGGTGCGTCACCGAGGACCGGTCGGCGCTCGGCAACAACTGCACGGCATCTTCGGGTAGGCCCTGAGCGGCGAGTGACCCCCTCAGCGCCTCGACGAGCGCCGCATTCGAGTGTGCCGCGGACGACGAACCACGTAGCAATGCTGCGTTACCCGACTTGAGCGCGAGACCGAACGCGTCGACGGTGACGTTCGGACGCGCCTCGTAGACCATGCCGACCACGCCCAGCGGCACGCGGAGCTGGCGGAGTTCGAGCCCGTTGGGCAGTGTCGACCCGCGCACCACTTCACCGACCGGGTCGGCAGTCCGGCGACCTGCCGCAGACCCGACGCGATGCTCTCGATGCGGGCCTCCGTCAGACGGAGTCGATCGAGGAGCGATTCCTCGGTACCACCCGCACGCGCCGCGTCGATGTCGGCAGCGTTGGCCTCGAGTACCGCGTCGGACGCAGCAAGAACCGCGTCTGCTGCCGCGTGCAACGCTGCATCCTTCTGCGCGGTCGTGAGCAGAGCAAGACGCCTGGAGGCGACACGGGCTCCGCGCGCAGCAGCGTGCACCGCCTCGCGAGAGTCGATCGCCTGGGTTTCCGCGGAGTCGGATGCGCTGGAGTCAGGGGTCACGGCAGTCATGGCCACAGCTTAGTCGCGATGGTGACAGAGCCGACACGCAGCTCGGGCCGGAACGGGCTCAGCGCAGTCCGGTGCCCCGCGCGAGTGCAGTGCGGATCAGGGTGGACACGAGCTCGCGGTTGTCGACGCCGGCGGCTCCCACATCCGCGGATACATCGAGATCGAGGTGAACCCGGGCATCGTATTGATTTCGTTGATCACCGGACCGTTCTCCGTGATGAAGAAGTCCACCCGGGAGAGTCCCTGGCAGTCGAGTGCGCGGAAGGCGCGCACCGCAAGCTCGCGGATCTGGCCGGACACGTCGTCGTCGAGCTTGGCCGGGACGTCGAATTCGCACACGTCGTCGAGGTATTTGGTGTCGAAGTCGTAGAACGCGTCGTGATTGCCCGACGAATCAGGCATGCGGATCTCGGCGACGACACTGGCGCGGACTTCTCCGTCCGGGAACTCGAGGACGCCGCATTCGACCTCGCGACCGAGGATCGCCGATTCGACGATGACCTTCGGGTCATGCCGGCGTGCCTTGTCCACCGCGGCGTCGAACGACGACCAGTCTGTGACGCGGCTGATACCGATCGACGATCCACCGCGCGCGGGCTTGACGAACACGGGCAGACCCAGGCGGGCCTTCTGCTCGTCGGTGAGCGTCGAGGTGCCGGGGCGGAGCACGATCTGGAAGCCGACCGGCAGCCTTCGGCCGCGAGCAGCTTCTTCGTGAATTCCTTGTCCATGCCGGCGGCGCTGGCGAGTACGCCCGGCCCCACGTAGGGGATTCCGGCGAGCTCCAGCAGGCCCTGGAGGGTGCCGTCCTCACCGTTCGCACCGTGCAGCACAGGAAACACGACGTCGACCGACGCGAAGACCTTTCCGAAGTCGTTCTCGTCGAGAGCGACGAGGTCGCCGTTTCGGGTCGGGTCGGCGGTGAGCACCAGCGCGGACCCGGTCGAGTCGACGACGGGCAGTTCACGCCCCGCCATGGCGAGCTTTTCCGGATCGGAGCTTGCGAGTACCCAAGCACCATCCACGGTGATCCCGACCGGGACGGCTTCGTAGAGGTCGGGATCCAGATTGCGCAGGACGCTGCCTGCCGAGACACAGGAGACGGAATGTTCGTTGCTGCGGCCGCCGAACACGACAGCCACCCGGGTGCGGGGGTTACTCACGGCACACACCGTACCGGTAAGGGTGGTCTTCGCCCCAGCCGGTTTCCGTCGTTCACGAGCTGTGCAGCGCCGCATCGAGATCTGCGAGCAGGTCGTCGGTGTCCTCGATACCGCACGACAGGCGCACGAACCCCGGCGCCACCGGATCACCCCAGCGGGCACGCCGATCCGCTGTGGTGTGAATCCCGCCGAAGCTGGTTGCAGAGACGACCAGCTCCGACGCTCGAACGAAGCGGTGGAAATTGTCGCGTCGTCGAGCCGGAAGGTGACGAGGGGGCCGAACCTGCGCATCTGCGCCGCAGCGACGGGGTGAGCAGGGTCCGTCGGCAGGCCCGGATAACGCACGCTCGCGGCAGCAGGATGCGCTGTCAGCATCTTCGCGACTGCCAGCGCGTTCGCGCACTGCCGCTCGAAGCGCAGACCCGCGGTACCGAGACTTCGATGGGCGAGCCAGGTCTCGAACGGGCCCAGTACGGTCCCCGACAACAATCGCTCACGATCGAGGTGCGGAAGCAGCGTGTCGTCGCGCACGGCGATGTACCCGAACAGCAGATCGCTGTGCCCGCTGAGCGATTTGGTGCCGCTGGCCACCACGACATCGGCGCCGAGACCGAGTGGCTGTTGGCCGAGGGGTGTGGCCGTGGTGTTGTCGACGAGCAGGAGCGCGCCGGCCGCACGACACCTCGCCGCGGTCGCCGCCAGGTCCACGGTATCGAGGCCCGGGTTCGACGGAGTCTCGACGAGGACCACCGCACCTTCGGGCGCATCCGCGAGCACGGTGCCGAGCGTGCCGTCGCCGAACTCGGACACCGACAGTTCGCGAACCGCCGCACCGAACGGTTCGAGACAGTCGCGCGCATACATCCGCACCTGGTAGTACCCGTCCGACGGGACCACGACCACCCCGGCGGGACGGGCGACGCCCGGAGCGCGACGGTGATCGCGGACATTCCGGAGCCCACGACGCGAGCCGCGGACGCGCCCTCGAGGGTCGCGAGCGCCCGCTCGAGGTCACGCCACCCGGGATTCGACGCCCGCGCGTAGGTGTCGGACCCAGCGACTTCGTCCTCTCCGAGTCGATACGGCGCCGCGAACACCGGCCCCGGCTGCAATGGATCTCCCGGGGCTCCCCCTACAGCAACGGCTTTCACGCACCGTGTCGAATCGCCGAGCATCCTGATCACTCCGGCTTCACACGGCGACCGAGGAGCAGCCCGATCGCATCCTGAACCGACATGCCTCGTGACAGACGCGATGCACCGCGTCGGTGAGGGGCATCTCGACGTCGTAACTGGCGGCGAGTTCCCGCACCGACGTGCAGGATTTGACTCCTTCGGCCACCTGACCGTGCGTGGCCTCCTGCGCGCTCTCGAGCGTCCCACCTCGCCGAGGCGCTCGCCGAAGGTCCGATTGCGCGAGAGCGGCGACGTGCAGGTGGCGACGAGATCGCCCACCCCCGCCAGACCTGCCAAGTTCCAGGCTTGGCTCCGAGCGCGGTTCCCAGCCGGATGATCTCGGCCAGACCGCGGGTGATGATGCTTGCCACGGTGTTGTCGCCCAGCCCCACACCGGCTGCCATGCCGCACGCGAGCGCGATGACGTTCTTGCACGCGCCACCTATCTCACACCCGACGACGTCCGTGTTCGTATAGGGGCGGAAATATCCTGTGGCACAAGATTTCTGAATCTGTATCGCCCGGGTCGAATCGGGGCACGCGATTACCGTGGCGGCGGGTTGCCCCGCAGCGATCTCACGCGCGAGGTTCGGCCCGGACAGTACCGCGATCCGATTCCGGTCTGCTCCCGTGACCTGACCGACCACCTGACTCATCCGCATCAGGGTGCCGCTCTCGATCCCTTTAGCAAGACTGAGCAGAGTCGTATCGGGGGCGATGTCGTCCCGCCACTGCGCGAGATTGACCCGCAGTGTCTGCGACGGGACCGCGAGAACGACGAAATCGGCGCCCTCGAGCGCCACCCGATGATCGGAGGTGGCCGCCAGGGTCGCAGGCAAACCGACGCGGGAAGATAGTCAGGATTCTCGTGCTGCTCGTGAATGGAGCGCGCCATCTCCTCCCGACGCGCCCAGACGGTCACGTCGGTACCCGCCTCGGCGAGAACCTTGGCGAATGCCGTCCCCCATGAACCCGCCCCCAGAATCGCTGCTTTGGTCACACGGTCCCCTTACTCGTCTCGTCGTGCAGCCGTCTCGCTGCGCCGTCGTCCCACCGCATCCGTCCCACCGCATCACGGCCCCGCCGGATGCATCTCCACCACGGGTGCGTCCAGTATCGCCCAAACCGCTCGAGTGCACCGCGGGACGGGACGCCGGAATGCATCCCGTCGTGCAACTGGCAGAATCCCAGGAATGACCGCTCTGCACGTGCTTGTCCCCGTCAAGGCATTGAGCCTGGCGAAGACACGGCTCGCGCACGTCTTCGACCCGCCTACACGCTCCGACCTGGTCGTCGCGATGCTCATCGACACCCTCGCCGCCGCTCTGGGACTACCGGGTTCGGTCGCCACCGTGGTGACCTCGGATCCTGTCGCGGCCGAAGTCGCGTTCGCACACGGCGCCCGGGTACTGCCCGATCCTGTGCATCGCGGCGAGTCCGATCCCCTGAACGCAGCCCTCGATGTGGCCGCCGTACGCATTCGCGCGCAGTCACCGGGTACCGATCTCGTCGCACTCCAGGCAGATCTTCCGGCGTTGCGTACATCGGAACTCACGGCCGCACTCACCGAAGCACGGCTGTTCGGCCGAGCGATCGTCGCGGATCACACCGGCGACGGAACGGCAGCGCTGTTCCAGTGCACACCGGATCGTTCACTCGAGCCGATGTTCGGCGTCGACTCCGCGCGACGGCACGTCCGATCCGGGGCGACGGCACTGAGGGAACCTCTGGACGGACTGCGCTTGGACGTCGACACCATCGGCGATCTCGAGGCCGCTGTCCGGCTCGGCACGGGCGCCGCCACGAGCCGCGTCCTCGACCGGATCGGGTTCGCACTCCCGGAACGATCATCCGGCGTCCACTGAGTCACGGATCCATGATGTTCCTGCAACAATGAAGTAGTGACCCACGGCGATACCACCGACTCGAACGTCGAATCCGAAGATGCAGTCCCGGCCCGCGCCGTTTCCCGATCAGTGCGAGGCACCGCAACACCCGCAGCACCACCCGCCGCGGCCGAACATCGCGCCCTGGGTGCGGATGGGCTCCCGGCCGACCGATACCTCAACCGCGAACTGAGCTGGCTCGATTTCAATGCGCGCGTACTCGCCCTCGCCGAGGACAAGTCGATCCCGCTTCTCGAACGAGCGAAGTTCCTGGCGATCTTCGCGTCCAATCTCGACGAGTTCTACATGGTTCGTGTCGCCGGCCTCAAACGCCGCGCAGAAACAGGGCTGTCGGTACGGTCTGCCGACGGGCTGTCGCCGAGGGCGCAACTCGCACTGATCGCGTCGAGCACACAGGAACTCGCAGGTCGCCAAGCCCAGGTCTTTCTCGAGACAGTGCTTCCCGCCCTTGCCGCCGAAGGCATCTCGATCATCCGTTGGTCGGATCTGGACGAGCCCCAGAAGATACGGTTGACCCGATATTTCGCCGAGCAGATCTTCCCCGTCCTCACCCCGCTCGCCGTGGACCCCGCCCATCCGTTCCCGTACATCAGCGGGTTGAGCCTGAATCTTGCTGTCACCGTGAAGGACCTGAACTCCGCGGGCGAGCATTTCGCGCGGGTGAAAGTCCCCGACAATGTCGACCGGTATGTCCGAGTCGACCAGGTCGACGGGTCGCACGAGATTCCCCTCTTCCTCCCTCTCGAAGAGCTGATCGCTGCGCACCTCGACGTTCTGTTCCCCGGAATGGAGGTCGTCGAGCATCACGCGTTCCGAGTCACCCGTAATGCGGATTTCGACGTCGAGGAGGACCGCGACGAAGATCTGCTGCAGGCCCTCGAACGCGAACTCGCGCGCCGCCGCTTCGGTTCTCCCGTGCGCCTCGAGGTTTCCGACGACATGACCGAGCACATGCTCGAATTGCTCTTGCGTGAGCTCGATGTCGATCCGTCCGACGTGGTACAGCTGCCGGGTCTGCTCGATCTGTCCAGTCTCTGGCAGGTACACGCCGTGGACCGCCCGGATCTCAAGGATGCTCCGTTCGTGCCCGCGACGCACCCGGCGTTCGGCGAACGCGAGACTCCGAAAAGCGTGTTCTCGAGCTGCGCGAAGGCGACGTGCTTGTTCATCATCCGTACGAGTCGTTCTCGACGAGCGTGCAGCGTTTCATCGAGCAGGCGGCCGCCGACAGCCAGGTGCTGGCAATCAAGCAAACGCTGTATCGCACGTCGGGCGACTCCCCTATCGTCAATGCGCTCATCGCCGCCGCAGAGGCCGGCAAGCAGGTCGTCGCACTCGTCGAGATCAAGGCGCGGTTCGACGAACAGGCGAACATCCAGTGGGCCCGCAAGCTCGAACAGGCCGGCGTCCACGTCGTGTACGGACTGGTGGGTCTCAAGACCCACTGCAAAACCTCGCTCGTGGTCCGTCGTGAGGGGTCGACGATCCGGCGCTACTGCCACATCGGCACCGGCAACTACAATCCGAAGACTGCTCGGCTGTACGAGGACGTGGGTCTGCTCACCTGCTCACCCGAAATCGGCTCCGACCTGACCGATCTGTTCAACACCCTCACCGGTTACTCCAGAAAGGCGCAGTACCGCAATCTTCTCGTGGCTCCGCACGGAGTACGCAAGGGCATCATCGAACGCATCGAACGCGAGATCGAACATCATGCGATGGGCAAGCCCACCGGGATTCGTCTCAAAGCCAACGCGCTCGTCGACGAACAGGTCATCGACGCGTTGTACCGCGCTTCCCGCGCCGGTGTCTCCGTGGAGATCGTCGTTCGCGGAATCTGTGCGATCAAGCCGGGTGTGCCGGGGCTGAGCGAGAACATCACCGTACGATCGATTCTGGGACGATTCCTCGAACACTCCCGCATCCTCCATTTCCGTGGCAGCAACGAGTTCTGGATCGGTAGCGCCGACATGATGCATCGCAATCTCGACCGGCGCGTCGAGGTGATGGTCCAAGTGAAGGATCCTCAACTGTGCCTGCAGTTGGGCCAGATCTTCGACTCCGCGCTGGATCCCGCAACTCGATGCTGGACCCTGGAATCCGATGGCGCCTGGTCTGCGAGCCCCGCGCCGGGGACTGTCGCACGAGATCATCAGTCGAGCTCATGCGGATTCGCACTTCGTGACTGGAGGACAGGTGAGCACATCGGACGAATCGTCGGCCACGGACATCTTCGCGGCGGGGACGGTGCTCTGGAGGCCGAGCGACGGAGGCCTCGAACTGGCACTGATTCACCGGCCGAGATACGACGATTGGACTTTCCCGAAGGGCAAACTCGATCCCGGGGAGACGGCGATCGTTGCGGCGCTCCGGGAAACCGAGGAGGAGACCGGATTCCGGGCTGTGCTCGGGCGTAGCCTCGGAAGGGTGGCATACCCCATACCGGGTGCCGGGGCGAGCGAAGCGACGGGGGATGCCGGGGCGAGCGAAGCGACGGGGGTATCACTGCCCCGCGCAAGCAGGTCGATTACTGGGCGGCGCGGTGCGAGTCCGGCGGATTCGTCGCGAACGACGAAGTGGACGTCCTCCGATGGGTTTCGCCCGACACTGCCTTCGACGAGCTGTCGTATTCGATGGACCACACGGTGTTGCGCCGATTCCTGGAATTTCCTTCCGATACCCGGACAGTGCTCGTGGTGCGCCACGCGAAGGCGGGCAGTCGTAAGAACTACGACGGTGACGACCGGGAGCGCCCACTCGAGGAGAAGGGGCTCAGGCAGGCATCGGCGCTGGTGCCCCAGCTGTCTGCGTTCGGCGCAGATACTCTTTTCTCGGCCGACCGTGTGCGGTGCATCGAGACCGTTCAGCCGCTCGCTGATTCCCTCGACGTCGACATCGCTCTGGAACCATCACTGGCGGAAGAGGAGTACACAGCCGACCCCGCTCTCGCCCATAAGCGGATCGCGGATGTCATCGAGAGCGGGAAGGTTCCTGTCCTGTGCAGCCAGGGCGGTGTGATTCCGAATCTATTGCAGTGGTGGTCGGAACAGTCGGGTTTCGACCTTCCCGAAGGTAGCACTCGCAAGGCGAGCACGTGGGTCCTGTCGTTCCTCCGCGGGCGGCTCGTGGCGGCCGAATACCTCGACACTCCACTCGCATCCGACCACACCTGAGCACTACCAGGTTTCGGGCATTGCAAGGTCGGTTCTTCTCCGCCTCCAGACAATGCTTCGGCGGCTACCGGAATTTCCGGTAGCCGCCGAAGCGCCCAGCCCGTGTGCACGGGCCGTTTCAGATGTCGAACAGACCTACTTCTTGGCGGCGGTCTTGCGAGCCGTGGTCTTCTTGGCCGGGGCCTTCTTGGCCGCGGTGGTCTTCTTGGCTGCCGCCGTGGTCTTGGCCGGAGCTTCTTGGTCGCGGTGGTCTTCTTCGCTGCCGCGGTGGTCTTCTTGGCTGCCGCCGTGGTCTTGGCCG
>BBEG01000181.1 GCA_001312645.1 Rhodococcus sp. JCM 9791 | reverse complement strand
GACTCGCGGCGCACGTCGATGCAGTGGCGGCCCGCACCGCGAGTGGTCCGCGGCGGGCTCTGGCGCTCACCAAGCAAGCGCTCAACAATACGACCCTGTCCGTTCTCGACGATGCGCTGGCGTTCGAGAAAGCAGGCCAGGTCGAGCTACTCGCATCCGCGGATTTCGCGGAAGGTGCGATGGCCATGCTGCAAAAGCGTCGCCCCGACTTCGCGTAGAGACCGTATGCACATGTGATGGACAGAGGAGGGCGTGGGAACGCTTCGAGCGCCTGCCTCTGTCTATTGTCGATGTGCTGTTCACAGGCCATTTATCTCACTTCTCACCCACGAGCATACTGCTCGCCTCCCTGAGGCCGCAGCGTCCGAAGATGACGAGAATCCCCGTTAACAAAACTCTGGTCACAATCGGAGTTTGCATGTAGTGCATCACACCGGAACCCGGCAATTGCCGCGCCCTTCGTCCCGAATCTGTCCCGTCTCGAGAGGACCGTCGATGGTTTCCCACTCTGTCTCGGATGCACACCGCTACCGCAGCAACAACTGGAACAACCAGGTCGCGCGTCACGCCCTGATGACTCCTGACAGCGCTGCGTTCCGCTTTCTCGGCGAGTCGATCACCTGGTCGCAGCTGGACGAGCGCGTCGAGAAGCTTGCGGATGCACTGTCGCGTCGCGACATCGGATTCGGCGATCGCATCATCGTCCTGATGCTCAACCGCCCCGAGTACATCGAGATCGTCCTCGCGGCCAACGCGCTCGGCGCGATCGCGGTCCCGGTCAACTTCCGTCTCACCGCGTCCGAGGTTGCTTTCCTCGTGGCGGATTCGGGCGCGAAGGCGATTGTTGCGGAGGGTCCACTCGTACCGCTCGCTGCCGCGGCCCGCGCTCAGTCCGCAGGCATCGACCTGGCGATCACCATCGGTGCAGAGCCCGAAGGCGACGCAGTCTCGTACGACGCACTCGTGGCCGAAGAGGGCGACCCGCACCCCCAGGTCGAGATCCCGAACGACACTCCGGCGCTGATCATGTACACCTCGGGCACCACGGGCCGTCCCAAGGGTGCGGTACTCACCCACTCGAACATGGAAGCCCAGGCGCTCACCTGCATCCGGGCCTTCCAGCAGTTCGACGAGTCCGGCATCGGCTTCTGCGCCTCGCCGATGTTCCACATCGCTGCGCTCGGCTCGATCGCCCCGAGCCTGATGCTCGGCAGCACCACCGTGATCCACCCCGTGGGAGCATTCGACCCCGGCGCGCTGCTCGATGTCCTCGAGGCCGAGCAGGTCACCAGCCTGTTCCTCGTGCCGGTGCAGTGGCAGGCCGTGTGTGCTGCGCAGCAGGCGAACCCCCGAAAGCTTGCACTGCGCAACATCTCGTGGGGGGCCGCACCGAGTTCCGACACCATCCTGCGCGCCATGGCCGATACCTTCCCGGATGCGTTCAACGTCGCAGTGTTCGGCCAGACGGAGATGTCGCCGATCACGTGCGTGCTCGACGGTGCGGACGCAATCCGCAAGCTCGGATCCGTCGGGCGCGTCATCCCGACAATCCAGGCGCGAGTGGTCGACGACGAGATGAACGACGTCGCTCCCGGTGAGGTCGGTGAGATCGTCTACCGCGGTCCCACCATGATGCGCGACTACTGGAACAACCCGACGGCTACGTCGGAGGCGTTCTACGGCGGATGGTTCCACTCAGGCGACCTCGTACGCGTCGACGACGAGGGCTTCGTCTACGTCGTGGACCGCAAGAAGGACATGATCATCTCGGGCGGCGAGAACATCTACTGCGCCGAGGTCGAGAACGTCCTCTTCGGACACCCTGCAATCCTCGAGGCGGCGGTCATCGGTCGCCCCGACACGAAGTGGGGCGAGGTCCCCGTCGCGGTCGTCGCACCGAAGCCGGGCAACGACGATCTCACCCTCGAGCGCTGCAGCCCTACTTCGACGAACACCTCGCGCGTTACAAGCACCCGAAGGAAATCGTGGTCGTGGATGCACTGCCGCGCAACGCCAGCGGCAAGGTCGTCAAGGGTGACCTGCGGGGCGGCCTGTCCGCCGTCGTGCAGGGCTGACCTCCGAAATCCCTTCCGCTGTATTGCGGGACGGGGTGTCAGGGTCGGCAAGTAGGGCGCCGGCCGCCGAGGCCCGGCATGTGAACAGTGGACACCGAGGGGGTGGGGAACGTGGCATTCGAGCTACCGAAGGCGAAAGGGCCGGCGCACGATCTGGCTATCCAGATCGGCGCGTTGGTCGGCTTCTCGCTCGAGACGCTCGTCGCGGCGTTCCGTGTTGTCGTCCAGCGGAAATTGTCTCTGGGGGAGACGATCGCGCAGGCTCTGTTCATCGCGAGGGTATGCAGCGGGCCTTCACTGCTGCTCATGTTGCCGATCGGCGTGCTCATCGCCGTGTCGGTGGGGTCCCTCGCCGGGCAGCTCGGCGCCGGCGCCTATTCCGGCGCGATCGTGTCGTTCGTCGTGGTAGGGCAGGCCGCAGCACTGGTGGTCGCGCTGATGCTCGCCGGGGTCGGTGGTTCGGCGATATGCGCCGACCTCGGTTCGCGCACCATCCGTGAAGAGATCGACGCGATGGAGGTCTTGGGCCTCAACGTGATCGAGCGCCTCGTCGTGCCGCGCCTCATCGCGGCAGTGCTCGTGTCGATGATCCTCTGTGCGCTCGTCACAGTCGTCGGTATCGGCGCCTGCTATCTGTACGAGATCTATCTCAACGACGGGTCCGGTGGAGCATTCCTCCGCACTCTCTCGGAGTACGGACGGCTGTCCGACTTCGCTATGGCGATGGTCAAATCGGCCTGCTTCGGGGTCACGTCGGCGCTTATCGCGTCGTTCAAGGGGCTTCATGCCAAGGGTGGTCCGAGCGGTGTCGCCGATGCGGTCAACGAAGGCGTGGTTCTCGCCTTCATCATGGTGTTCGTCGTGAATACTGTTCTGTCCCAGATGTACACGGTGATGGTTCCGGCGGTGGGTACGTACTGATGATCTCGCACTCCACCGCTACCCGGGCGCGCTCGGCAGCAGGACGACCGGTCACCACCGTCGTCGACGGATGCGTCGAAGTCGGCCGCCATGTCGTCTTCGCTTTCCGCGCGATAGCCGGTATCCCCACGGCACTGCACCGGTATTTCTCGCACGTCCTACGCCACATCGGGGAAGTCAGCTTCGGCTACGCGTCGCTGCTGGCCGGAGGCGGAACGATCGGCATCGTGCTCGCGATGTCCGCTGTCGCCGCCATGATGGTGGGTGTCGAAACCCAACGAGGTCTCGAACTCATCGGCATGACGTCGCTGTCGGGGATGCTCTCCGCGATCGCCAACACCCGCGAACTCGCTCCGGTCGTCGCATCGATCGCGTTGGCCGCCAAGGTCGGCACCGGTTTCACCGCGCAGCTCGGCGCGATGCGGATCTCCGACGAGATCGACGCACTCGACGCAATGGCCGTGAGATCGGTTCCGTTCCTTGCGAGTACCCGCCTCATCGCCGCCGCGGTGTGTGTCATCCCGATCTACATGGTGGGTCTGCTGGGTTCCTATGTCGCGACCCGGCTCGTCGTCGTGAACTTCCAAGGAAATTCCGCGGGTACCTACGACTACTACTTCCATCTCGCGTTGTCGCCGTCCGACCTGTGGTACTCACTCACCAAGGCCGTGGTGTTCGCGATCATTGTCGCGATCGTCCACTGCTCGTACGGGTTCTATGCGTCCGGCGGTCCCGAGGGTGTCGGCCGCGCCGCCGGGCGTGCATTGCGCACGAGCATCCTCGCGATCGGGATCACCGATGTGGTCCTCACGTTCGCGTTGTGGGGTCTGGTTCCGACGATCCCGGGGGTCGGGCTGTCGTGACGACCACTGCCACCGTCGAACGAGCGAGAACCGAGAGCAGGGCCGGGATGCGACGCAAGAACCGGACCGAGGGGCCGAGCAGGGGCGTCCTCGCCGCCATCGGTGCGGTCGCATCCGTCGTCCTGCTCGTGATCGGAGGACTGCTCGTGGCTTCGGGCGCGGGTTCGCTCTCGCGTGATCCGCAGGTCACGGCGACGGTGCCGGCCGAAGCGGGCTTGATCCAGGGTGCCGCGGGTGTGCAGTACCAAGCGTACACGTCGGTTCCGTCGTCGGTATCGATGCGGGGGTCACCAGCTCTCGCCTGACGATGCAGCTGGGCAAGGACAAGATCGCCGAGATCCCCGCGTCCGTCATGGTGCGGATCGTGCCGCGCACTCTGTTCGGCGACGTGTTCATCGAACTCGTCCCGCCGGAGAATCCGGCGATCGGCCCGCGGCTCTCGGGTGGCGACGAGGTCACCGTCGATACGTCGGACGAGGCCGTGCAGCTCGCCAACCTCTACTATCGTGCCGCCGACCTGCTCGAACAGCTGCGTCCCGAACAGCTGGCCACCGCACTCGACGCCGTGAGCCAGGCGCTGGAAGGTCGCGGAGAATCCCTGGGCGCGACGATCGACAGGATGGCCGCGCTCACCGCGGACCTGGGTCCGCTCGTCGACGCCGGTATCGCAGCGGCGCCGCAGATGGCTGCCGTGGCCGAATCGATGTCCGCCGCCACCGATGATGTCATCACGGTCATGCAGAACGCCTCGGAACTGTCGCGGATCGCCCTCGCGAACGAAGACGGGATCGCCCGGCTGCTCTCCGGCGGCGCCGCACTAGGAGCACAGGGAGCCGACGTGCTCTCCGCGAACACCGGCAACATGATCGCGGTCGTGCGCAACGGAGCACCGGTCGTCGGGGCCTTCGCCGGAAACACGGAGGGGCTCGACGAGACATTGAAGTACCTGGGAATCTTCGGTGAAGCGGGCGCGCGAGTGTTCTCGACCGGACGGTTCAACATCACTGCTATCGCGGATTTCGCCGACCCGATGCCCTATACCAGCGCGGATTGTCCGCGATACCCCGGCATGGAGGGATCGAACTGCGGTGATCCGGTCCAGACCTCGGCGACAGGTCGCGGGCAGGTCGTGTCGGCCGCCGCGGAGAGCGAACCACTCGGATTTCTCGAGCAGATCTCGGCCGGCGTCGACCCCGCTGATCCTGCAGCGCTACTGCGTGATCCGTCCACCGCCGCCTCGGTCCTTCTCGGACCGCTCGTCCGAGGGACGGCGGTGAGCATTCCGTGAAATCGAATATCGGACCGGGGATCCAGCTCGCCGGGTTCTGCATGGTGGGAGTGCTTGCGGCGGTCATCGTCGGCAACACCCTGGAACGTCCCATCATCGGATCCACCAGCGACTACGCGGCGGAGTTCACCAACGTCGAAGGCCTCACCCCCGGCAGCGACGTCACACTCGCCGGCGTGCGTGTCGGCCAGGTATCGGAAGTGAGATTCGAACAGCAGGAGGACGGAACATCCCGTGCTGCAGTCGAATTCGAGATCGAATCCGGTCATGAACTCACCACCGACGTCCTCGCCGACATCAACTACGGCGACATGATCGGTGTCCGGTACGTCGCCCTGAGCCTGCCCGGTGACACATCCGGACAGATCCTCGCGCCCGGCTCGACGATCCCGATCGAACAGACCACCCCTCCCGTCGACCTCACCGCCCTGCTCAACGGGTTCAAGCCGCTCTTCGAAGCGATCGATCCGGCACAGATGAACTCACTCGCGGCTTCGGTCGTCGACGCGTTCCAAGGGCAGGGCGCGACCCTCGAGTCCCTGCTCTTGCACGTGGCATCCGTCAGCACCGACATTGTCGAGCAAGAGCAGGTGTTCAACGATGTCATCGTGAACCTCGAACAACTGGTGACGGTGATCGACCGTCGCAGTGATGAAGTCTCGCAACTCATCTCCGGTATGAACGTGGTGGGTCAGGCGCTCGCGGGCGATACCGATCAGCTCGCCGCCTCATCGATCGCGGTTCTTCGGCGGTGCGGTCCACCGCGGTGCTGATGTCCGGTGCGATGGCACCGCTCGACACCACCGTCACCGACCTGCGGGCAATGACCGATGCCTGGATTCCGCAGACCGACGAGTTCAACCGATCGATGGCGCTACTCCCGGAACTCGGCCACAAGATCAACCGGATCGGCGACTACGGCGCTGGCTCAACCTCTACATGTGCAACTTCACGATCGAATCGAACGACTTCGAAACGAACATCTTCGGATCCGAGTACTCGGAGGTGTGCCGATGAGTATCGGACGCACACTTCGCGACACGTTCGCCGCGATCTTCTCGGGCAGGCACGACCGCAATGCGAATCCGATAGTGCTGGGAGTCGCCGGTATGACCCTGGTGGCGATCCTCATGCTGGTCGCGTTGGCGGCGCCGACGGTGACGTACTGGCTCCGCACGGATTCGTACACCGCAGAACTGGCCAATGCGGCCGGACTGAAGCCGAACGACCCCGTCTACGTGGCCGGAGTCCCCGCCGGGCGGGTCGAATCGATGGAACTGTCCGGCGATCGCGTGATCGTCGACTTCCGAGTCGACCGGTCGCAGAACCTCGGCGACCGCACCACAGCCGAGGTGAAGCTCAAGACCGTGCTCGGCAAGTTGTACCTCTCGGTGAGTCCCGCTGGAGCCGGTGAACTCGATGACGGGTTGATTCCGTTGGCACGCACCGGTGTTCCGTACAGCCTCGACGAACTCGCCACCGATGCCGAGCACGTGGCCGACGGACTCGATGTCGAAGGGCTCGAGGCGATGATGCAGACCCTCGCCGACACGATGCCCGCAGATTCGGGGCAGATCTCCTCCGCACTCGCCGGGGTGGAGGCGACCTCGCAGATGCTGGTTCGCAACGACGCACGGATCACGTCCCTGCTGCAGGCCTCGAAATCACTCACGTCGATCGTCACAGAGCAGAGCGAAGACGTTGCGGCGCTCGTGGAGAACTCGACCGCGGTGGTGAGCATCCTTTCCGCCAGGAAAGAAGCGCTCTTCCAGCTGGTCGAGGATCTTCGCGCACTCACGGAGTCGGCCGCGACGTTCCTGACCGACAACTCCGACGACCTGAACACGCTCCTCGTGAACATGCGTTCGGTGACCGACACGCTTGCGGCGAACGCCGACAACATCGACCGAATCCTTCTCGAATTCCCGTCGGCTCTGCGCGCAGCCACCAACGCCGCAGGTAACGGGACGTGGGTCGATGTCCATGCACCTGCCGGGCCTATTCCCGACAATTTCCTGTGCTCCATCGGAGTGATGGAGGGCTGCAAGTGAATCCGGTTGTGAAGACGTGGTTGATCCGAGGTGCTGCCATCGTTGCGGTGCTGGCGTTGTGTGCCGCGGGCGTGTGGTATGTCGTGGGCCCCGACCGGACCCGAACCGTCACCGCGCAGTTCGCCACTGTGAGCGGGATCTATCCCGGTAGTCATGTCGCGGTACTGGGCCTTCCCGTCGGCACCGTCGAAGAGGTCCGTCCCGCCGGGACGTACGTCGAGGTGAAGATGACCGTACCGTCCGATATCGCTCTGCCCGAGGATGTCTCGGCGTTCGTGATGAATCCGTCCGTGATCAGCGACAGGTTCGTCGAACTCGCGCCCGCCTACCGCGACGGAGCCCAATTCGCCGCCGGAGATGTGATTCCCGTCGACCGCAGCCATTCTCCGATCAACTGGGACGAGATGCTCGAGAGCATCGATACTCTCGCCGCCGCGATGGGTCCCGAGGGCGGCGACCTCGGTCGCACACTGGAAGTGTCCGCCGATGCGACGGAGGGGCTCGGTGAGCAGATGAACCAGGCGATCGTCGCGCTCAGCCAGGCGACGTCGGTGGTCGGCGCCAAGTCCGAGGACATCGGCGAACTCATCGACGACCTCGGGGCTGCGGTGCGCGCCGTGAACTCTCGTGAGGGATCGCTTTCCGCACTCGTCGACGGCGTGGCGGAACTCGGTGAGGAGCTGCAGCGGCAGAACATCGACGTCTCGGCACCGATCACGCAGTTGACCACTATCCTGGATCAGCTCGACACGCTCCTAGCCGAGCGCGGTGGCGACGCCCGAGAGATCATGCGAACGCCCGTACCCTCACCGATACCTTCGCCGCGAACGAGGTCGGATTCGCGGAACTGTTCGACGTCCTGCCGCTCGCCATGCAGAACATCGACCAGGCGATCGGAGAGAACGGGCGCGGCCGGATCCGGTTGAACATCTCTACGCAGATCAGCCAGTTCCCGCGCGCGCAGGAGTTGTGTGCCCGCGAACCGCTGCCGCTGTGCACCGGTGCAGGTTTCACGAACCCGATCACCGTGCCGTTCGACCTGTCCGATCCCTACGAGGACCTCGTGCCCGAGTCCCTGGATCGCGCGCTGGGCGAGGGAGGTCCGCGATGATGCGGAGTAGGGCCTCGGCCGTAGCCCTCGTTGCGACGGTCGGGCTGCTGACGTCCGGTTGCGGCCTGAGCTTCCAGAGTCTGCCCATGGGCAGGACCGGTCCCGGTTCCACCTACACCGTGACCGCGATCTTCGGCAGCGCAGACCGCGTCGACCTCGGTGCCGAGGTCCGCGCCGGACAGGCCATCGTGGGCCGCGTGTACTCGATGTCGACCGACGGTCGACAGGCCTTCGTCCAACTCAGCATGACCGAATCCGTGGATCTACCGGCGAACGTCGGCGCGTCCGTGCGACTACCGTCGGCCCTGGGCAGCCCGTACATCCAGATGGACATGCCGGACGAGGCGTCGAAGGAACTTCTCGCCGATGGAGACACCATCACCCGGACCGAGCTCGGCCCCGACATCGAGAGCACCTTCGCGATGCTCGGCAACGTCGTGAACGGCAGTGGACTGGACCAGCTCCGCACTATCACCACCGAACTCGATGCTGCCTTCGGCGACCGAGGGGAGTCGATCCGCACGATGCTCACCGAGCTCGACTCCACGATGGCTCTGGCCGACGAGAACACCGAGTACTTCGACCGGACACTCGCGGCCGTCGATTCGGTGACCGCGCGACTCGCACAGCAACAGGAACTGATCGACAACGGGATCGCCGACAGTGCTGCCCTGATCGGACTCCTCGCTGCGCAACAACAGGATCTTCGCACGTTGGTGTCGAGTACGGCGACCGCCGTGTCGTCGATGGACACCGTGATGGCCGACCAAGCCACGATCGGTGTCGCGGTCGACGACCTCGCAGAGATCACTGCCGGAATCCGCGACTTCAACACCACAGTGGGGTCGGTGCTCGTCAACGTCAACGACTTCATCACCGGCTTCAACTCGGCGGTGCGCGGCGACTACCTGCTGTTCGACGGCGCCTTCGACATTCCTGCCGCGATCGACCTGCTCGTCACCGGCGGTATGCCGCCCGGCGCCGAGACCGACGCATCGTCGCCGCCGACCGACATCGCGTCGACCTTGACCGACCTGCTGCAGGGGGGAGCCCGATGAGCCGCCCCGTTCTCATCCAGCTGGTGGCGTTCGTGCTGGTCGGAATCTTCGCGACCGTGTTCGGTGTCCGGTACGTGCTCGGCCCGCAGAGCTTCGGCGGTGCCGTCGAACTGACGGCGGATCTGGCCGACGCACGCAGCATCGGACCGGGGACCTCGGTCACCTATCGCGGTGTCGCGGTGGGGACGGTCGAGTCGGTCACGATCAACCCGGGCGGCGTCGGGTCCACAGCGGAACTCTCGCTCGACCCCGGAACGCAGATCCCGGTCGGTAGCGTCGGCAGGGTCGCCACTGCAACAGCCATCGGCATCCTCGCTCTCGACATAGAGCCCGAGACCGCGGACGGGCCGTACCTCCAGAGCGGCGACACCCTCGAGGTGCCGGAGGAGATGCAGGGTATGCGCCTCGATGAGTTGCTCGTGCACATGACCGAGCTCATCGAGAGCGTCGACGCCGATTCGATCGTGTCGTTGGGCGACACCTGGGGTACCGCGCTCCGCGACACCGGACCCGAACTGCAGGCACTGCTCGAGAACGCCGACGCCCTGTCGACGATGGTCGCCGAACGTGCACCGACCATCGCGACGCTGCTCGACGAAGGGCTGGGCCTGATCGATTCTCTCGCACGGAATTCGGAAGGATTCCCGGGCTCGATGCGTGCGTTCCGCGATGTGTCGGACCAGCTCGTCGGGAGCAGGGATTCGCTGGTGTACCTGCTCGACCGATCGCCGGATGCTCTTGCGCGCACCGAAGAGCTGTTCGCCGGTACGAAGGACAACTTCGGCGTGCTCATGACGAACCTCGTCACAGTGGGAGAGGTGGCCGCTCCGCGCACACCGGCAGTGACGGCGCTCCTCGATGCGATGCCCGCGACGCTCGCCGACCTCTCCGGCATCGTCAAAGGCGACCGGGCCGACTTCTCCCTGGTAGGGACGCAGGGACCGGTCTGTGTCTACGACACCCAGCGGATGATGATCGGTGACGAAAGCCTGCGCGAGCCCAATCGGTCCCTGTACTGCCCACCCGGCGAAGACCTGTCCCAGCGCGGCGCCCGTGTTGCGCCGAGGCCCGATGATCTGGGCCTGCAGGGGCAGACCACTCCGGGGGCCGTGGTGGGTCCCGACATGGCCGACGATCCGCTCCTGATCCCGACCGGGGTCGAGGTACTGAACTACTGGCAGAAACTCCTGGAAGGACTCGGGAATTGGTAACGCCTCTCCTGCCCGAGGGCAGGAGATTCCCAGCTCAGACCGCACCCGAACCACCCCCGAAGGAGACGGACCCCAGTGACCTACGTCGTCGACACCGGTGTGGCCACGCTCCGCCACAGCCAGAATCACTCTGGCAGCGTTCCGATCCCGACACCCCGAAAACCCACAGGTATCGCACCGGAAAACTCGTTCTCC
>BBEG01000180.1 GCA_001312645.1 Rhodococcus sp. JCM 9791 | reverse complement strand
GTGTCGAGATGGGCGACTGACCAGGCCAGGCGGCGGCCGAGTTCGCGGGCGGCAGGCAGGTCGTCGTCGGGGAGGTAGGTTCCGGCGGTGGGGTTTCCGAGGATTCCCATGTCCCCGACTCGGTTTCCCCAGCCGAAGTCTTTGTTCCAGTATGTCCAGACGTAGGGTTCGAGGACCAGGTCGACCATCTGAGTGGCTTTGCCGACTTTCCGGATCAGGTGCACGACGAACCCGGGGTCGCCGCGCAGCTCCCACCCGGCGGTGATCAATGGCGGCAGCGTCGCGGCGATCGTGTGGGTCAGGTCCTCTGCGGCGCGTTGGCGTAGCTGTTCGAGGTCGTCGACGTCGTCTTCGCTGCCGGGGTCGATGGTCCAGCCGAGCTTCGCGCAGGAGTCGATGCCGACGAACCAGACCTGTGCGGTGAGTCCGTGGGGGGTCAGGGCGGCCCAGTGGAGCAGTGTGGCGAGTTTGTCGATGGTGTCGACGGGGCCTGTCTGTCGTTCCCCTGAGGGGCTGTAGGTGGCTTTCGCGGTGACGATGAGGGCGTGTCCGTCGGCTTCGGTGCCGGCAGGAAGGGATTCCCACGGCTTCGGATGACTGGTGTTGTCCTCAACCGGATCTTCTTGCCCGGCCTGTGCGTCGTCGATGGCATTGCGGGCGTCGGCGGCCACATCGACAGTTGTATCGGATTCGGGTCCGGCGTGATCGATAGTGCCGGGCACGGCCTGTTCTGGTTCGCTGACGAGTTGAGTGTCGGGCGTGACATGTTCGTCGATGTGCTCGGCATCGGAGCTGGGTTCGACGTCAAAGAGTGCGAACTGTTCGTCGCTTTTGCTCATCGTGACTCCACGCGGGATCGTATGAGGTTGCGGTCGTGAAGTATTGGGTCTATCTGTTTGTGGTGGCGGGGCGGGGTGTTGTTGTGAGACCCCGCGAGCGCGTGTGTACGCCAGTCCCTGTACTCGACGTGCTCTCCTGTGTGCAGAGATGTGAGCCAATCATCGGTCTGGCGTCCTTCTTGGGATGTCCTCGTCGTTGGACCAGGTGGCGCGCCCTATGCGAGCGGTGTTGTCTCTTATCCGAGAATTCATGCTGTGGAAAAGATTTGGGCGAGCTGTTGACTGAGCCACGTCTAACGTGTGCACGATGGTCTGTGCGAGAAGGTTTCTTCGTTGTGCAGGTGACGCACCCAGCCGACGAGAGTCTGGCTGGATGCGTCACCATAGGATCTCCGATCGAACTCGACTAGCCCAGTTCGAGTGCGTCAACGAGTCTCCGCTGCTCGTCGCTGGAGTAGTGCCTGCGCACTGCGGCGGCGAGCAGTGCCGGATCGGCTCCGAGCTTCTTCAGTGCCTGCACTACCTTGTCGGCCGGCTCGGCTTTTGGCGACGGTTCGGCGGTGTCTTTCTCTTCAGAGTTCGGCTGGGGATCATGAGTCTCCGGCTCGGCTTTTGCCTTGTCCGGCTGCGGGTTCTGCGCCGCTTCCCAGGCTGCGACCTGCTCTTCGAGGGGAACTTTGGCAAGTGTCCGTGCATGTCTGACCGCAAGATCGCCTGCACGGAGAGCTGCCTGAAGTTCGGGAGCAAGTTTCAGTAAGGCGCGACGCTGGGATACCCATCCTTTGGAGCGTCCAAGCTTTTCTGCTGCCGCGTCGGCAGTGCCGAACTCCTTGACCATGAGTTCAACAGCCTTGGCTTCTTCGAGAACGTCGAAGTCTCGGCGATCGATGTTCTCACTGGTGGCAGCCCAGAGGACCTCTCCCCTGTTGGCCGCAATGCTGTCTCGGACAACGACGTCGAGGCCTTCGCGTCCGTACTTGACGGCAGCGGCGAGACGTCGGTTTCCGTTGACGACGACGTACTGTGCGGTGCCGATCTCGGGCTTGTCTTCTGGCCAGAGTTTGAGCCATGCGTCGCGGCTGACGGCAGTTCCGGGTTGCAGCTGCCGATCAGTGATCGTAGCGAGATCGGACAGGTCGCCGATCTCATCACGGGGATTGCGTGGGTTCGCGACGAGCTGCTCGACGGTACATCCGCCATGAACTGGCCATCGACCGGTTCGATGTCGACTTTCTTGGGGCTGGTGGTGGTTCGCTTGCGGTCGACGGGCGAGTTATCGCCTACAGCTCCGACCAGTGACGCGAAGTTCGCTCGCCCTCCCTTGGGCGGCATCAGCGGCCGCCGTCCGCGAGTTCGAGGCTGAGCTTGTAGAAGTCCTCTCGTGCCTGGAGGGAGACGCGGTTCGCTTCGTACTCGGTAACAACTCTGCCTTCGGCGGCAGCTCGTGTGTGAACCTTGTAGTGGCGCACTACGGTTCGTGCGAGGGGCCAGCCGTTGGCTTGGACGAATGCTCGTGTTTGTTCGAGGTCGACCTTGCCGTCTCGCGGATCCCAGTTGTTGACTACGACAATGAATTTCTTGCCTAGTGGTTCGAGGACCTGCTTGATGGTGCGTGCGGTCGGATCGAAGCAGAGAGGTTCGGGCTCGATCGGGACGATGACCAGATCTGCAACGTCAAGGACTGCTCGGAGCGCGTCACCGGAAGAGCCGGCGCCCAGTACGTCAGTTCCGTCGTCGTTGCCGGACAGGTCAATCCAGCCTGGTGTGTCGACGTAGACGTGTTTAATGCCGGGGAGCTTGTCGAGGTTACGGAGCACTTCGAGATTGTCGTGGACCTGATCGATGAGGAACGGAAGTTCCTCTACGCGTGAAGCCCACCACACTGCGGATCTGCGGGTCAACCGAAATCGCCGCCACGGGTGATTGGACGTCGTCGTCATCATCCGAGGTGAGTACGTCCGCCTTCACGGCTGCAAGATTCATTGTGAGGGTGGACTTTCCGACTCCACCCTTCTGGTTCAACATGACATGTACAGCCATCTGTTACCTCCGTATGCTTCACCCCTCCCGGGGCTACTTCGGACTTCCACCACCACGTTCCAATCGAGGTGGTGATTGCGCCACCACTACTGTAATTGGTCTGAGACCAACTTTCGTGGATTACGCTCCCCGTACAATAGACCCACGCAGGTCTATTGAGCAACAGGACCGCGTAGGATCACCGATCATGGTCCGTTACCTGACGTTGCACGAACTCGCTGATCGTGTTGGTATCACCTACAACACCGCGAAAGGGTACCTCCGCAAAGGCGTTCTCCCAGAACCAGATGCAACAATCGGACCTAGGTGTGGCTGGCTCCCGGAAACCGTCGATGAATGGATGGAGACCCGCCCTGGTCGCGGACGCTGGGGGCGTGACGGCGCTCCTCTACATTGAGCTTCGCCGGCGCAGCATCCAAAATTTCTTGAGCAATTCGGCGTGTCATCTACGTCGCAGCAAGAATGTTATGAGCGCGCTCCCCGCGATACACCGCTGCGACATCTGGAGGATCAGTCACTCAGGTCTATTTTGTCACTGTGACGTAATAGGAGGCCGGTGCAGATGAAATCCTTCTCGCGCATCGGTCTGTATAGATATTTAGTATGAATCATTAATATATATTTTCTCCAGTGGCGGTCTTCGGTTGTCCGATGGATGGCTCTCACGGAGACGAACTCTCCCCATAACCACCCTTAGGGCCGTACCAGGAGTCCTGAGAAATCCTTGCTCCGCTCAAGGCACTGGTGTTCTTCCATTCTCACCGCGAAAGCATCGTCAACCCGAATGGCTTCGGCCGAAGAGCAGACCTACTTTCCAGATTTACCGCGGTAAACCGTCAAAGCTAACGAAAGAGGATTCCATGTGAGACCCGATATCGAATCTCGCAGACACAGATACAAGAAGCTTCTGAGCTAGGAGGCGGGGCTCAGAAGCAGGAAATCATTGGTCCTCCTCTCCCCCGCCATCGCACCTTTACACAGGCTGCCAGATCGAGAGCTCGGAGCTTTGCAAGGATCAGGGTTTGGTAAGGGCGATCAGCGATCATCGACTCCGATCTCCGCCCGATCGCCGAGAGCGATCAGGCGAGTCCATTTTCAGATCTCCGCTGCCTTCCGCAGCCCATGAACTACACGCCCTACAAGGTCGTACATCGAAGCGCAGGTAACTTGGCGATGCGCAGACTCAATCCATACCGCGCACTTTGCGCGACGGCGTCCGCGATCCAAGTGCAGCAGCTGGCTACTAGCGGAGACTCGGAGATCTCGTCTCGCCGGTTTATCCCGCAGGCGTGGGGATTGTGGAATGCCCAGATTCCGATAAGAGCACGCTCAACATTTTTTTCGGTAGCCGACATCGGCCACATGTAACCGATTGACCATCGGAAACCACTCCCCCGGTTACCGCGGTAAACCGCCCTTTGGCTGCCACACCGGAGGAAATGATCACGGGGCTCGTTCCGCAGTTGGCGCCCGTCTCATTTCTCGCGGCACGGATGCGGGGGCGCTGGCAACTGATTCTCAGTCCAGTCTTCTTCTCAGTCCAGTTCTCTCGTCATGCCACGGTTTACCGCGGTAAACGTGGCATGACGCGCGCGTAGGGGAACGGAACAGATTGCGATCTCATCCCACCCATGACCACCTTCATTCAATATTGCTTACCTCCGAACTTCAGCAGGGCCGATCCCCTGGTTTACCGCGGTAAACCACGTGCCATGCTTTCGGTCGTCAATGAGATTTGGCTGGTGATCAGAAACCGCGCCATTTCGGAGTCGTTCGACTTCCTACTGAGATGTCGATAGAGATCGCTACCAGCGGAACCTGGCCGATGGGGCTACGCCCGTCGGTAGGTTTTAGCGCTGCACCCTTCCTGCCTCTCCGAAGAGTATCCGGTTTACCGTGGTAAACGAGCGAGCTCGCCCCGAACCCAATTGGAGCCCTCGAAACTTCGTCGGCCCTAGATATGAAGTCAACGTTGGCGGTGCGGTTTACCGCGGTAAACCGCCGCAACTGGGCTGCCTCACGTTGTCATGGTGTGTCGGCTTGTTCGCCCGAGACTTAGGAGCGAACGCCGTACGCATGTCGCCGGGGTGTGTTTACCGCGGTAAACATGAGGCTGCTCAGGTCAACACCAAGTCGGATCGATAGAGAGGTCATCCCGCTTTCGTATGTTGTGAGGTTGGCGCCTTCCGGCCGAGGTGTCATTCTGTTTACCGCGGTAACGTCACAGTTCCGGTTTTCGGCGGGCACTACTCGGCACGGACGGTCCCAGCAGCGCCGCTGATCGCCCGCTCGATCCATACACGAATCGCCGATTGACCCCTCCGGAAGCGAACACTCAGAATTCCGTGGCGATCCGCGCGACGTTTATCAGTTGTCTTGGACTAGGGCGCAGAGTTGGTTTACCGCGGTAAACCATGGATTCTTGTTGAGGTAAATATCCGCTCCGGGATGTGGTTGTGGCTGATTCGTGGAGAATTGTGCGGAGTCACGGGTCCCATATGGCGGGGGCTGTGTGGAGGGCGAGGTGTAGCTGCGCCCTCCTGGAGGCTATGCAAATTGGGCGTCAGCCGTTGAGTTGGGGGGTAAAGCTCCCTGACCCCATAGGGGATCTTCTCGATCAAGGCTGGGCGCACTATCCGTCGTTCGTCGCACCTTGCGAGCTCCTGCGCGTGTTTACCGCGGTAAACACGCTCCATCAATTGGAGTGAAAGAAGGCACTAGCGGCGCCTGGTTTACCGCGGTAAACCAGGGCTGCAAGACCCGCTGGGTTACCGAGGTGGGGGAGTGCTGCGGTTGCATCAGCGGCGGACGGCGGTTGGTTTACCGCGGTAAACTTGTAAAGCATCAGGAGTGGTGTTACCTACTGTGACCTCTTGCACCCAACCCCCTGGTCACTTTGTCACGATGAGGACTCAGGACGGTCACAAGCCTCGACTAGATCAGCGAGTTGTGTCGGAGGCAGGAGAGGGGACCTTCTTGGTGATCGGACAAATGAGGCGCTCGACATTCAAGTGTTCTCAGCACGCGAACGGGAGTGTTTCGGCACACTTCCCCTTACTAGAGAGCGCCTCTCGAATACGGCTCATTGATTCCTCCCTGGTGCTGGTGGAGGCTATATTTGCTTTTCGAGTGGAAGCGACTGCAAATGCGTTTTGCCGTTCGAGGTCTCTGCGCATCTTCGCTTCTGCTGCTCGTTCCGAGGGGGAAAGGCCTGTCCAGTCGATTCGAGCCAAACGCCAGTGCAGGAACTTGATGGGGTTGTCAAGGGAGCCAGTCTGCGGCCATGTCCAACCACGTCGCTGAGTGTCTTCGCTGAGAGCTTTTGCGATATCTCGTCCAGTCCAACGAGACGTATCGACGCAATGGGCCCTGAGAGCGTCACAGACGGATCCGATGTGCTTTCCGGTGTCCAGTACTGGAGCAAGTGAAACTAGTTCGGCAGCGGCCTTCTGGAGGCCAATCGGCCGTGGTTTGTGGCCGGAAAATGAAGTATTTGCGCGTGCGTACCCGCGCGTGCGCGTTGTCTTGTACTTCCTAACGGAAGTAGAAGTACTAAAAGCAAGAACAAGAGATTGGGGGCCATCGTTGTCAGGTTGTGGATGAATCGCTGGGGGAAGAGGACTCGCTTGGTGGCACTCGCCGGCAGCTGGCTTGGTGGTGCTGAGTGCGGGGGCATCGCGAACGACGGCAGGCTTGGGGGAGATCAGTGCCCACACGCTGGTTGCCTTGACCTGTGTGCGTCCGTGATGGGCTTCGGCGGCCCATTGTTCGACCGTGCGGAGGTACCGCCCTCTGACCATCTCCTGAGCCATGCCGAGCTCGGAAAGGACTCGACGGGCGCGTTTGAGGACGGTGATGGACACGCCGGCGCGTTTGGAGAGGAAATCTCGCGATGCTGTGACGCGTCGGCCGGTGCGTTGGTCCGCTACGGCGGCCATGCTTACTGCGACGGCGAATACTCGCTCGGGATCAATATTGTGTTGCCGGCAGAGTTTAATTCCATCGTCATTATTGAGTGATTCTCGAACCTGGCGTTGCCACGGAATCCTGCCGGACCAAAGGGGGGTGCTTGATTGCAATTTCGACGGCACTGGAATTGACCAGGTTCGGCCGCGTTGGTCGCTCTCGGAATTAATTCTTTCGATGCGTTCTACATTTTCTCTAGCGCGGGCAGCTGCATTCAAATAGGCGTTATCGATCGCCGTTGTGGCGTATTCGTCGGCGGTCGTCGGCAGAGCTGATTCGGGTGCTCCACGGCGTGTCGCCGTTGCTAATGTTGTTTCTTCTTCAGGGCATGAGCTACCCTGAGACGTACCAAGCACGGTATGTCCCTTCAAGAGGTCGGAGCCTACCGAGTGTCGGTAAGCCCTGGTCGGAGCAGTACGTTGGAGGCGAAGAGGCAACTTCGGCTCCATGTAGGCGCCAACAGTGGTGAGAACTGAATAACGGTTAGCTGCACTACAACTCGATGAACCTGGTCAAAGATTCTCGAAATGACAAGCCCCCGACAGGGGGCTTTGTCATGTACTGCCCTTTGGGAATATGTACTTATTACTCGTTGGTAACTTTCTGGCTCCTTATCTGGGTGGATATTGCTGACCGTTATTTCACCACACGACAGGGCCGCGACGGTGCACCGACCCGCAATTAATTTTGGCGTGTCAGAAATGGCGCCAACGGCCCGCTATGAGGGTGTCCATGCAGCTCTGTCGAAATGCACCTGAAAGTGTTCTGGGCGGAGTTCGATCGGCCAGGAGCTCATGAGTTCAACCCGATATTCACTGATCTTCAGCCGGGACGCTGTTCGCCACGCGGGGTCGGGAATGGTCAAGTGAGCGCCCCCGGCGGCGTCACCGACAGCAACCATCTGGGGGAGGGCACGGTGCTCTCCCACGCAACAGGCTGGAGTGCGTCCTTCGTTTCGGCATTGCGTCGGATGTTGGTCAACTGCGCTCCGCGGACGTGAGCCACGTGTCTTGCCTCGGTCCTGGAGATCGACCTCGGTGGGGATCCGCGCAAGTCATGTGGCTTCTCGCCGCTGAGCGTCTTGAATCGGGTGGTTGTGCTGGTCAGAGGGTCCAAAATGCCTTCACATGCCGTTTCACCGCGTTGGGGAAAACCGCGTCGGTAGGTGAACGTAGGCACGCACATTCCCTTTCGGCCATCAGAGGTGTCCATGCCCGCCAATCGTTCGAGGTTCCGCAGCACCGTCGCGCTGATCGCTACCGCGATCGTTGCCGGGTGCGGTGTACTGGTCACTGCGCCTGGGATCGCGCAGGGCGCTCCGGTCGACTGTGCGTCGACGTTCAGCCTGTTCATCCCTGGAACGTGGGAGACCGACGAGAACGCTGACCCCAGTCAACCTGTGGGCATGCTCAAACCTGTTGCGGACGCGCTGAGTAGCGCCCATGGCCGCGCGGTCGAAATCTATACGCTGCCGTACATGGCCAGCGCATTCGACAACGGCCACACCTACGCCGACAGCAAGGCCGATGCGGTGTCCAGGGCCGAGCAGTTGCTCGCGGACGTCGCGAACTCGTGCCCCGGTACGAAATTCACGATGGTCGGCTACTCGCAAGGTGCTGATGCTGCCGGTGATATCGCCTCGGACATCGGCAACGGAAAGGGCCCCATCGACGCGAGCCGTGTACTCGCGGTCGGACTGTTGGCCGACCCGGGAGCCGGTACGAAAGGGACGGCGACCGTAGGCCCGCGCACGTCAGGGCAGGGCATCGGCGATCCGCGACCGCAGGGAATGGGAGCCTGTCCGGGCGCGTCGCTCGATCTGCGACCCGGGTGATCTGTACTGCTCGATCGAGAAGGGGTCGAGCCCGCTTCTCGGCTCGCTCGGCTCGATCCTGAGCAAGGGCGCCGGCGCCGGTGACACCACTGCGGCGACCAGCGGCAACACACAGCTCGCTTCGGTCTTGACCTCGGATTTTTCCGACGCGGATCTGCCGGCGCTGGGGACCGACGTGGCTGCCCTCGGGCAGCAGCTCACCGCACCGACTGTCGACATCGCTCAGGTCTCCTCCACTGCACGGTCGATCGCGACGAGTCTCGCTCCGCTGACCGATCTACTCGACTCCGGCGCGGCGAACCCGGCAGCGAACGGCCAACTCATATCTGAGCCGGTCGGTTCGGCCGAACACAATGCCGGCGAGTCCTCACCCGAGCAGGGCAATCCGATCTCGCCGGTGCCTTCACTGCGGTGGTCGAGATCGCCGACACGGCGAACGCCCTCGCCGGTGGTGATTCGCTCAGCCTGCCGGCCTCTGCGCCCGAGGTGCAGACACTCGCCGCGAACGCGAGCGCGCTCACCGGACAGATCGCGCCGCTGGCTCCACACCCGCGGATGCGTTCAGCTCGGCCGCCGGTGTGCTGTCGGTGCTCAAACCGACTGTGGTGGTCAACCAGGTCCTCAACGTCGCCACTGGCGTGACCTCGCTGGACATGCCCGGCATCCTCAATAACCTGACGTTGCTGCCGCAGAAGGTCGCCGCACTCGATGCACAAGGCGCACACCAGATCGCAGGCGAGCTGAACAACCAGTTTGCGCCGCTGGTGACGATGGCCGCTGCCGTCGACTTGCGGTGGGTCTCGCAGATACTCGCGGTCATCCCGGACCCGTCCGGTGCAACACAGATCGCGGCGCTCGTGGCGTCGATCCTGTCGAACGTCGATGTGATCAGGCTGGCCAACATCGTCGGTCAGATTCAGGAGATCGCCTGGTCCGCGCTCGAAAAGCTGTTCCCCCCACCCGGGGTCGCTCCTGATCCTCTCGGAGCTGGAGCAGCGATGACCGGCTTGGTTCCGGTGGGTCTGGATCTGGCGTCGGTGGCGGTCGACATGCTCTCGGGCAAGGTCACCAAGACTGCTCCTGAGCTGCTGGGTAAGCAGACGAATGCCGTCTCGACGAGTATCACCAGCCAGGTCGCGAGCCTGGACCTTCCGCAGCTGTCGGACTCGCTGGTCACGCTGTCGCAGTCCCAGGGCGCCGACGACCTCGCCTCGTTGGTCGGTGAAGGACTGAATGCTGCAAGTTTCTTCACCTCCGGTGCTCACACCAACTACAACGCTCTCGTTGTCGACAATGCCGGTCGTGACGCCATTGCGTGGCTCTCGGACTGGCTCAACCTCCAGATCGGACGTGCCGTATGAGTCCCCGTGCCCACAACCCATCTGCCCGCTGGACTTGGTGCGGCCGTTGCGAACACCGGGGATACCTCACTCGCGGTGACGCGAAGGCGGTCCGGAAGCGCCACCATGGGGAGAAGGGGATGGCGGTGTTCCCATGCCCGCACACCGAGGGCCTGTTCCACGTCGGACACCGGCCCGATGCGTTGAGCAGTGGGGAAATCGACCGTCACCTCCTGCGGGCTCAGGCCCAACAGGGCGCTGTTGCAGTGGACCGGTCGTGGTGAACCGATCGAAGCGGTTCCCTTTCGGTGGCACTCGGCAGTGGGGAAATTAGGCCCTGAGAGTTGCGAAGCACCGGGGGCCGTTCTGACAGATACGCCCGCACCAGGGCCGACACCGACTGCGCCGTCATCGGCTCGCCATACGGGAGGTGTCCCCACCGGTCGATCGGACACAGCAACGGCTGCCGGGATCGCCGGCCGGTCAGCGGCCTCCCGAGCACCTCGATCGGGTCGGTGAAATGGTGCCGGAGCAGGTCGGTGCTGTGATGCTCGTCGAGGAAAGCCTGGATCTCCGCCCACCGCAGAAAGATCCCCACGGCCGGGTTGTCCCCGCTGCGGGATCCGGCGGGAGCCGGAAGGATTCACCGGTTCCGGTGGTGGCCACCAGAGTGCCGCCGTCGATGGTGAGGTCGCCGCGGCGCAGACGGGTCACGTCGGCGAAGTTCATCCCGGTCGAGGCGAGGACGAGCAGCAGCGCGTCGCGGCGGCCGACACCCCGGTGGG
>BBEG01000179.1 GCA_001312645.1 Rhodococcus sp. JCM 9791 | reverse complement strand
CCGGGGTGTTCGGCGGCGTCGGATCCGAGGTGGTTCCGGGGGCGCACGCGCCGAGCAGGCCGATCATGGCTGCGGCTGCGGCAGCAGCGACAGGGACGCGTCGGAATCGGGTCATGGGGGAGCGCACCTCGCGGTTCGGTGGTCGTTGGTCGCCGTCGAGTGTGCCATCGAATCCTGAAACGCCGATGAGCGCCCTTCTAAGCTGGGGGCATCGTGTCCGACCGTCGAGGAGTCTGGTGACATGGCCGATCTCGCACTGCTTTGCCGACTGGACGGAATCGGATCATGACTGCATCCGTCTTCGGCAATTCCGCACTCGTCCTCACGTTCATCTTGCTGGGTGGAGTGTTTGCGGCAACCGAGATCGCGTTGGTGTCACTCAACGCCGGCCGGATCCGGGCGCTCGAACGGCGAGGGGGGCGGGCGGCCCGGGTCGGTGCGCTTGCGCGGGATCCGAACCGATACATGTCGGCCGTGCAGATCGGTGTCACTGTCGCAGGTTTCTTCTCCGCGGCATACGGTGCGTCGGCGATCGCACCTGGACTGGAGCCGCTCCTCGACGGTTGGGGACTGCAGAACGGTGCGGCCTCGGCGATCGCGCTCATCGTCACCACGCTCGTGATCTCATACCTGTCGCTGGTACTCGGTGAACTCGTGCCGAAGCGGATCGCCCTCCAGCGCGCCACGAGTGTGGCACTCCTGGCCGGGCCCGTCCTCGACAAGTTCGCGTTCGTGATGCGTCCGGTGATCCGGTTGTTGTCCGTGTCCACGGATCTGGTTGTGCGGGCCTCGGCGGAGACCCTGCGCCCGGGTGAGGAGGTCACCCACGACGACCTTCGGGACATGGTCCACCAGACAGCGATTCCGGAGCAGGAACGGATGCTGCTGTCGGAGGTGTTCGACGCTGTGGAACGGTCGCTGGCCGAGGTGATGTTGCCGCGCACCGAGGTGCACTTTCTCGAGGCGTCGGCTCGGATTGCCGACGTGCGTGACGACGCGCTGCACGGTGGGCACATCCGGTACCCGGTGACGGGACGCTCACTCGACGACGTCGTCGGGGTCGTCCACGTCCGCGATCTGATTCTCGCCGATCCCGACGCGACGGTCCGCGACGTGTGCCACGAAGTGTTGCACCTGCCGATGACCATCCCTGCGTTGACGGTGCTGCACGATCTGCGGCTCGGCGACCAGCAGTTCGCGGTCGTCGTCGACGAGTACGGCGGTACGGCCGGGATCGTCACCCTCGAAGACATCGTCGAGGAGATCATCGGTGAGATCGGTGATCGGAACGCGGGGAGGGAGTCGAACTCGGATGTGGGGTGTGTCGACGGTTTGATGATCGTCGAGGACTTCTCAGCGGAGACCGGGGTCGTACTACCGGACGGAGACTACGAGACGGTCGCGGGGTTCGTGCAGGAACGCTTGCAGCATCTTCCGGTCGTGGGGGACAGCGTCGTCGTCGGCCGCCATCGGCTGATCGTCGATGCGCTGGACGGCCGCCGGGTCGCGAGTGTTCGGCTGGTCATGGTCGACGACGAGAAGAACGACGAAGTGTGACACCGATCATGACGGTGTGGGCGACGCCTCGGGTCGAGTGAGGGTCTCACTCGACCCGAGCGCGTGCAGGGCATATTCACGTGCCTGCACTTATCCGTGTGGGGTCTCTTCAGCACCTGTGCCAGGCGAGGGACCTCAGAAGGAATGCTCGGGGCCGGGGAAGCTTCCCCCGGCCACCTCCGACGCGTACTGCGCTGCGGCATTGCGCAACTCGTCGCCGACGGTTCCGAACTTCTTGACGAACTTCGCGGTCTTGCCGCTCGTGTATCCGGCCATGTCCTGCCAGACGAGGACCTGCGCGTCGCATTCGTTGCCGGCGCCGATGCCGACGGTGGGAATGGTCAGCTTGCGCGTGACCTGGCCGGCGATCTCGGCGGGAACCATCTCCATCACGACGGAGAAGGCACCGGCCTCCTGGACTGCGATGCGTCGGCGATGAGCTGCTCGGCGCCGTCGCCTCGGCCCTGCACCCGGAACCCGCCGAGAGTGTTGACGGATTGCGGGGTGAAGCCGATGTGTGCCTGCACAGGGATGCCGGCAGCGGTGAGAGCAGCGATCTGGGGTGCGATGCGTTCGCCGCCCTCGAGCTTGACGGCGTGCGCGCCACCTTCCTTCATGAACCGGATCGCGGTGGCGAGGGCCTGCTCGGCGGACGCCTCGTAGGTGCCGAACGGCAGGTCGGCGATCACGAGGGCATGCGGAGCGCCGCGGACGACACCGCGGACCAGTGGGAGCAGCTCGTCGACGGTCACCGGAACCGTGGTGTCGTAGCCGTAGACCACGTTGGCGGCCGAGTCGCCGACGAGGAGCACCGGGATCCCGGCCTCTTCGAAGATGCGGGCGGTGGAGTAGTCGTACGCGGTCAGCTCTGCCCAGCGGGCGCCTTCGGCCTTCATTGCCTGCAGATGGTGGATTCGCGTCTTGCGCTTGGGGGTGTCTGCCGGGGCGGAGCCGCCACCGTACACGGACGTCACATTTTCCGACATCATTGTCTCTTTCTTCCTCGAGGCCCTTGTACGGGTCCCCGGGCGGGTGATGACAGTCTCAGTGTGCCACCGGGCTCGTCCGCCGCTAAGGCCTCGAGGCGGTGTGGTTGGTCACATACGACTGCCCGGCGGTCACACAACCAGTACCGAGTGGTGGACATGGCACCATCCACAGGTGCTGGTTTCTGCGCGAGTGCGCTCTCGTCGACTGTTCGCTGTCCTCGTCGCTGTGGGCGCTCTGGTACTGGCGGGATGCGCCGGCACCGCGACCGAGGAGCAATCGCCGTCCACAGTTGCAGTGCCCGAGGAGCTGACGGAGTTCTACAACCAGGGCGTCGAATGGGAGGACTGCGGCGGTTACGGTGTCGACGGCCCGGTTCTCGCACGGAGCGGCGCACAGTGCGGCCGGATCTCGGTGCCTCTCGACTACGACGACCCGGATGGGCCGACGGTGACACTCGCGGTGTCCCGGATCGAGGCGGACGGCGATCGGATCGGATCGGTCCTGGTCAACCCAGGCGGGCCGGGGGCATCGGGACTGTCCACCGTGCTCGCCGCGGCGGGTACCGATCTGACCGGGCAATTCGACATCGTCGGATTCGATCCGCGCGGTATCGGTTCGTCCGAACCTCAGGTTCGTTGCCTCACCGCCGCGGAGACCGATGCCGATCGCGCCGTCGACGACGGAGACCGCAGTCCGGAAGGGATCGAAGCTTCCGAGAAGCGCAACCGCGAATACGCCCAGCTGTGCGCCGAACGCACCGGCGAGGAGCTGCTTGCGCACGTCGGCACAGCAGATGTGGTGCGTGACATGGATGTCATCCGAGGTGTGCTCGGCGACGATTCCCTGAACTTTCTCGGATACTCGTACGGAACCAGGCTCGGCACCGTCTACGCGGAAACCTTCCCGGACCGGGTGCGCGCGATGGTCCTCGACGGCGCCATCGACCCCGAGCAGGACCCGGTCGACGAGATCGTGCTGCAGGCCGAAGGATTCCAGAAGGCTTTCGACGAGTTCGCTGCGGACTGTGCCGGCCGCAGCGACTGCCCGCTGGGCAACAACCCTACGCAGCGTCGGCCCGGTTCCATCAGCTCCTCGAACCGCTGATCGCGGCGCCCGCCCGCACCAGCGATCCGCGCGGCCTGAGCTACCGCGACGCGATCACCGGAGTGCAACAGGGCCTCTACTCGTCGGCACTCTGGGGGTCGCTGCGTGGTGGCCTGACCTCTCTCGCCGACGGCAACGGCGACACCCTGCTCCGACTCGCGGACCTGTACGAGGGGCGGGAGGACGACGGCTCCTACAGCAACATCAACGATGCGTTCAACGCCGTCCGATGCGTCGACGATCAGCCGGTCACCGACCGCGCCGTCGCCGGTGAACTCGACATGCGTTTCCGGCAGGCGGCCCCGTTCCTCGACGACGGACGCGGAACCGGGGAGGCTCCCCTCGACGTGTGCGCATTCTGGCCCGTTCCGGCAACCGGGGAACCGCACACCCCCGACGTGCCGGGGCTCGCTCCGATACTCGTGGTCTCGACGACCGGTGATCCCGCCACCCGTACCAGGCCGGGGTGGATCTGGCTCGTCAGCTCGGGGGCGCGCTGGTGAGCTTCGACGGAAACCAGCACACCGTGGTGCTGGATGGAAACCCCTGTGTCGACGACGTTGTGACCAGGTACTTCATCGATCTCGAGATGCCCGAGACCGACCCGCACTGCTGACCCGGCGCCGGTGTGACCGACACGCCACGAACGGGAACAGCCGATGTAACACGGAATTAACGGATCATGCCTACGCTCGCCGATATGGATCGCCAGAAGGAGTTCGTGCTCCGCACCCTCGAAGAGCGCGACATTCGGTTCGTGCGCCTGTGGTTCACCGACGTTGTCGGGACCCTGAAATCCGTGGCGATCGCCCCGGCCGAACTCGAGGGTGCCTTCGAAGAAGGCATCGGCTTCGACGGTTCGGCCATCGAGGGCTTCTCCCGGATCTCCGAGGCAGACATGGTCGCGCGCCCCGATGCCACGACCTTCCAGGTCCTGCCCTGGATGGACGACCGCGGCCACCAGTACTCGGCGCGGATGTTCTGCGACATCACCATGCCGGGCGGCACCCCGAGCTGGGCCGACCCGCGGCACGTGCTGCGTCGCCAGCTCAACAAGGCGAGCGATCTGGCTTCAGCTGTTACGTGCACCCCGAGATCGAGTTCTTCCTCGTCGAGAACGGCGAACCCGGCGCATTGCCGGTTCCGGCCGACGACGGGGGCTACTTCGACCAGTCGGTCCACCGTTCGGCGCCGCACTTCCGTCGCCACGCCATCGACGCACTCGAATCGATGGGAATCTCCGTCGAGTTCAGCCATCACGAGACTGCGCCCGGTCAGCAGGAGATCGACCTGAGGTACGCCGACGCGCTGTCGATGGCCGACAATGTCATGACCTTCCGCTACGTGGTCAAGGAGATCGCAATGGCGGAGGGCGTGCGGGCGACATTCATGCCCAAGCCCTTCCAGGAGTATGCGGGATCGGCGATGCATACCCACATGTCGCTGTTCGAGGGCGACACCAATGCATTCCACGATCCGGACGATCCGTTGCAGCTCTCGGAGACGGGTAAGGCCTTCATCGCCGGCATTCTCGAGCATGCGCCCGAGATCAGCGCGGTGACCAACCAGTGGGTCAACTCCTACAAGCGCATCGTGCACGGCGGTGAAGCCCCCACCGCTGCGTGCTGGGGGCCATCCAATCGGTCGGCGCTCGTCCGCGTTCCGATGTACACCCCGAACAAGGCGTCGTCGCGCCGAGTCGAGATCCGGACCCCGGACTCTGCCTGCAATCCGTACCTTGCGTTTGCGGTGCTCGTCGCGGCAGGTCTACGCGGCATCGAGAAGGGCTACACCCTCGCGCCCGAGGCCGAGGATGACGTGTGGTCACTGACGGCCGCCGAACGCCGGGCGATGGGGTACAAGGAGTTGCCCACCGACCTCGACATCGCGCTGCGTGAAATGGAGAATTCGGAACTGGTCGCCGAAACCCTCGGTGAGCACGTGTTCGACTACTTCCTGCGCAACAAGTGGAGAGAATGGGAGAACTACCGGAGTCAGGTCACCCCGTTCGAGCTCGAGCAGTACCTGGGGTTGTAGCGCCATGGTGAAGCCGCCGTCTGCGCGCTCCGCCGTACCCGGTCCCGGCCGACTAGGCTCGTCGAACGCACTGCGGCCGACGAGCTGGCGCAATTGGGGTGGACGGACGTCGCGAGCATCGAACTGATGTGGGCGTTGTCCCGGGCTCCCAACGCCGATCTCGCGTTGCGGACCATGAGCGCCTCGCCGACGTGCTCGGGGAGGACGGGTGGGCCGAACTCGACGCGGCGCTGCGCAGTGACAAGAGCCTGCGGGGGCGACTGCTCGCACTGTTCGGTTCCTCCGCGGCGCTCGGCGACCACGTCGTCGCGCACCCCGACCGGTGGCGGATGCTCACCGGACCTCTCGAACTACCCGACCGACACACCTTCACGGTCCGGATGCTCGACAGCGTCGAGTCGGTTCCCGAGACGGGAGGGCGCACCAACCGGCTGATCCATCGGGCCGGCATCACAGGCCCCGAGGCCGTCGCGGCGCTGCGGACGACGTACCGCGATCAGCTGATGCTCATCGCCGCAGCCGACCTCGCCGCGACCGTAGAGAACGAACCCGTCGTGCCGTACCTCGAGGTGGGGGAGAGGCTCGCCGACCTCGCCGACGCCGCGTTGACCGCGGCGCTCGCGGTGGCATTCGCCGCCGTCGTCCCGAACGGACCGTGCCCCAATGACATCGCAGTCATCGCGATGGGTAAATGTGGTGCGCGCGAACTCAATTACGTCAGCGATGTCGATGTGATCTTCGTGGCCGAGCCGGCCGATGCGCAGGCCAGCCGTATCGCGGGCGAGATGATGCGGATCGGAACGTCGGCGTTCTTCGAAGTCGACGCCGCGCTGCGTCCCGAGGGGAAACGTGGCGAATTGGTGCGTACGCTCGAATCCCATGTGGCCTACTACAACCGGTGGGCCAAGACGTGGGAGTTCCAGGCACTCCTCAAGGCAAGGCCGATGACCGGCGACCTCGACCTGGGTCGTCGCTACATCGAAGCCTTGAGTCCGTTGGTGTGGACGGCCTCGGAGCGCGAAGCCTTTGTGCCGGAGGTGCAGGCGATGCGTCGGCGGGTCGAAGAACTCGTCCCCGAGGATCTGCGGGAACGCGAACTCAAACTCGGAAAAGGCAGCCTGCGCGACGTTGAATTTGCGGTGCAGTTGCTGCAGATGGTGCATGGGCGTACCGACGAATCGTTGCGCGTGCCCAATACGGTGGAGGCCCTGTCCGCGCTCGCCGACGGCGGATACGTCGGGCGCGACGATGCCGCGAACCTTCGCGCGTCGTACGAGTTCCTCCGCTTGCTCGAACACCGCCTGCAACTGCAGCGACTCAAGCGCACACACACCCTCCCCCTCCGGACGACCGCGAGAGCCTGCGTTGGCTCGCGCGCGCGGCGCACATGCGGCCGGACGGACGGAACGATTCGCTCGGCGTCCTCCAATCCGAGATCAAACGCAACTCGGCGCGCATCCGCCGACTTCATGCGCGGTTGTTCTATCGTCCACTGCTCGAATCGGTGACCCGGCTCGACAAGGACGCCGTGCGTTTGTCGCCGGACGCCGCCGTTCGGCAGCTCGCGGCGCTCGGCTACACAGCACCCGAGCATGCCCTCGAGCACCTCACCGCGCTGTCCGGGGGAGCGTCCCGTAAGGCGAGGATTCAGGCTCTGCTGCTTCCCCAGTTGCTCGAATCTCTCGGTGAGACAGTCGATCCGGATGGGGGCCTCCTCGCTACCGGCGACTGTCCGATGCGTTGTACGACACGGTGTGGTTCCTGCGGGTACTGCGCGACGAGCCGTCGGTCGCGGAACGCCTGATGAAGGTCCTGGGAACGTCGGCGTACGTGCCCGACCTGCTCATCAAGTCGCCGGACGTCATCCGGCTCTACGCTGATGCTTCCACGGGGCCGCGCCTTCTCGAACCGAAACCTGCCGAAGTCGGGAAGGCGATCGTCACGTCGTCGTCCCGCTACGACGATCCGTTGCGGGCGATCGCGGCGGCACGTTCATTGCGTCGAGCGGAACTCGCGCGGATCGCGAGCGCCGATCTCCTCGGGATGCTCTCGGTTCCCGAGGTGTGCGAAGCGCTCTCGTCCGTATGGTCCGCGGTCCTGGAAGCGGCATTGGCCGCGGTGATCCGGGGATCCGAGAGTACGAAGGGGCCTGCCCCGGCACGCATCGCCGTGATCGGAATGGGCCGTCTCGGCGGCGCCGAACTCGGCTACGGATCGGACGCCGACGTGCTGTTCGTATGCGAACCGCTTCCCGACGCCGACGAGACTGTCGCGGTGAAGTGGGCGGTGTCCGTCGCCGAGCAGGTTCGCAAGCTCCTGGGGGCGCCGAGCACCGACCCGCCGCTCGAAGTCGATCTCGACCTGCGCCCCGAGGGGCGCAGCGGTGCTCTGGTGCGCACCCTCAAGTCCTACCAGGCGTACTACGCGCAGTGGGCGGAGGTGTGGGAGGTCCAGGCGTTACTGCGTGCCCACTCTGTCGCGGGCGACCCCGAACTGGGGCTACGTTTCCTCCACATGGTCGACCGCGTGCGCTACCCGGAAGGCGGGGTCACGCAGGACGCGGTGCGAGAAATCCGCCGCATCAAGGCGCGGATGGACTCCGAACGGCTCCCGCGCGGTGCAGATCCTGCTACCCACACGAAACTGGGCCGCGGCGGACTCTCGGACGTCGAATGGACCGTGCAATTGCTGCAGCTCCAGCACGCGCATGCGATCGAGTCGCTGCGCAACACGTCGACTCTGGAGACACTCGATGCGATCGGTGCGGCCGAGCTCATCAGCGCCGCCGACGTCGAGTTGCTTCGGGATGCGTGGATCACCGCGACCCGCGCGCGCAACGCGCTCGTGCTGGTGCGGGGAAAGCCGAGCGATCAGCTTCCGGGGCCGGGACGTCAACTCGCGGCCGTGGCGAGTGCAGCGGGTGAGAACAGTGACGACGCGTCGGAATTTCTCGACAACTACTTGCGGGTGACGCGCCGTGCGCGGGGTGTTGTCGAGCGGGTATTCGGTGGGGAAACGAACGGGCACTGAATCATTCGCGCTGACCCTCAACCCCCGGCGAACATTCTGATGCGCAGTTCGCGGCTGCGTTCGAGATGCGCCCTCATGTGCTCGCGGGCGGCCGACTCGTCGCGCGCACGCAGAGCGGTCAGGATGAGGTCGTGTTCGTCGTTGAGTACATCGGGTTCGCCGTAGGTCGACGGCGGGCCCGAATCGTAGATCCGTAGCTGGGTGGTCAGCCGGATGAGGAGCGCAGTGATGGTGGCATTGTGCGCGGCCTGCCACAGTGCTTCGTGGAATCTGAAGTTGCCTGACCGGACGTCTGTGTCGTCGGAGGCCGAGCAGCAGAAGGCATGGAGCTGTTCGAGCCGGGCCAGGTCGAGTTCGGTGTGGCGGATCGCGGCTGCTCCGGCGGCTTCGGATTCGAGGGCCACGCGCGCGGCGTAGATTTCGATGACGTCCTCGGGTGTTCCCGACCGGACTCTGAATCCCCGGGTGGCGCGTTCGAGCAGTCCGTCGTGGGCGAGCCAGTTCAGGGCTTCCCGGATCGGGGTGCGCGAAGCTCCGTAGGTCTCGCTGAGTTGAGTCTCGTGCAGTGCGGCGCCGCTCGGGAACTTGCCCGCGAGGATGTCGGCGCGCAGCCGCAGGTACTGCTTCGACGTCTGATCGTCACGTCCGGTGGGGAGTTCTCCGAGCAATGAGCCGGTCAGGTCGGCCGTGGTGCCCCGGTCGGTCATTTCGCTCCCGTCGACAGGTTCGGTGTACGCGGAGATTATGCCATCGCCGACAACCGGATACTTGCGTATACGTTATTCGTCGTTTAGCGTCGCTGACATGATCGAGGAGAAGCCGGGGGCGATACGGGGCCGCGATTCTCGCGGCGACGACGTAGTCGTCGCCGCCGAGGACCTTGCGCGCGACCTCGCGGCTGTCGTGGTGCTCGATGCCACCGTGTCGTTTCCGAAACCGCGGTTCGACGGCGACTATCGCCCCGAATCCGGGCGCTCCACCTGGGCGGAAGCGCACATACCGGGCGCCGTCCACATCGATCTGCTCGGCGAGTTCAGTGCGCCGGACGGTCCGCTGCACTTCACGCGACCGGAACCCGAACGTCTCTCCGCCGAGCTCGCCCGCATCGGTGTCGGACCCGGCACCGACATCGTGGTGTACGACGCCGGCGAGATGACCTGGGCGTCGCGGGTGTGGTGGATGCTGCGCAACATCGGTATTCCCGCGCGGGTCCTCGACGGCGGGCTCGCACGCTGGACCGAACTCGGTCTTCCGCTCTCCTCGGAGGAGCCCGCACCGCCGGCGGCAATCGAGCCGGCGGATGTCACCGACCACGGCCTGTGGCGCGACCGCGACGACGTCCTCGGGGTCAGCGCGGGTTCGGAATCGGGAACGCTGCTCTGCGCGCTCGATCCCGAGCACTTCGCGGGCACCGCAACGACACGGTATGCGAGGCGTGGCCGTATTCCCGGCAGCCGGAACTTGCCTGCCAAGAGTCTTCTCGGCGCCGGAGTTCTGCGTCCGCACACCGAACTGGTCGCGCTGGCGGAGTCCGTGGTGTCCGGGGCAGAGCAACTCCTCATCGTCTACTGCGGCGGCGGGGTGTCGGCATGCCTGGTCGCGCTCGCTCTGGTGCGGACCGGTCACGACGACATCGCGATCTACGATGGCTCGCTCGCGGAGTGGGCCGCGGACCCGACGCTGCCGATGATCTCGGACGACAGGGGAAGGGTATGACGCGATGTAGTGGGGCACCGTGCGTGCGACCCTCGATCCAGCCACACCCGACATCCTTGTGACAGGAACCTCATGACCTCCACGACGAACGCGCCGACGATCGATGACCTCGCCGATGCTCTCGACACGCTACGTGCACGCACCCCGCTCGTACAGTCGCTGACCAACATCGTGTCCGCGAACTTCCTGACCAATGTTCTGCTCGCGGCGGGTGCCAGCAACGCCCATATCGACAATGTCCACGAAGCAGGCGGCTTCGCGCGCATCGCTGGGGGAGTGCTGGTCAACCTCGGGACGCCCGACGACGGAACCGCTGCTGCCTTCACGGCAGCGGCAGCGGCCGCGCACGACGCGGGGACCCCATGGGTGCTCGACCCGGTCG
>BBEG01000178.1 GCA_001312645.1 Rhodococcus sp. JCM 9791 | reverse complement strand
CGCGCGCGCCGCCGACACGCTGCGTATCACGCTCAACCGGCCCGAACGGCGCAATGCCTACGGGACGCAGTTGCGCGACGCGCTGGTCGAGGCGCTTCGTATTGCCGAGCTCGACGACAGCATCGAGCGCGTGGTGGTGGACGGAGCAGGGCCGTCGTTCTGTGCCGGCGGCGACCTCGACGAATTCGGGCGTACACCCGACACCGCGACCGCTCATCTGATCCGCACTCGCGGCGGAGCGGGACGCCTGGTCGCACGGCTTGCAGATCGGATCGAAGTGCGTGTGCACGGGCATTGCGTCGGTGCGGGGATCGAGATCCCGGCCTTCGCGAATCGGGTGGTCGCGGCTCCCGGCACGGTGTTCCGGCTTCCCGAGGTGTCGATGGGGCTGATCCCCGGGGCCGGAGGTACGGCGAGCATTCCGCGGAGGATCGGGAGGTGGCGGTCGATGCATCTGTTCGTCACCGCCGGCGTCCTCGATGTCGGTCGCGCGTTCCGATGGGGGTTGGTCGACGAGGTGTCGGACCCCGTGTGACGGCCCGTACTGGGTGAATGTTCAAGAAGTCGTTGTAACGTGACCTTTATAGTGTAAAGATTGTCATAGATTTGTACTGGGGTACTCGGTCCGGGAACCCGGGGGAGTTCGTACGGCGGAGGTTCATCGATGGGACGGGCAGGGCTACGGCCGCAGAAGACGGCGATGCTGGTGGCGCAGCGGATCGTTCAGGACATCAACAAGCGGGGCAACAAGGTCGGTGATCGCCTGCCACCGGAGCGCGTCATGCTCGATGACTACGACGTGGGCAGGGGCACCTTGCGCGAGTCCTTGCGGTTTCTCGAACTGCAGGGCGTGATCTCGCTCAAGCCGGGGCCGGGCGGTGGCCGATCGTCCAGCAGCCCGACAGTGAAGGTTTGGCTACCTCGATCACGCTCCTGCTGCAGTTCGAGAACGCGCCCTTCCGGACCATCGTCGAGGCGCGCACCGCGCTCGAACCGATGATGGCCAAGCTCGCTGCGGAGCGGATCAACGAGGAGCAGCTGGCCGACCTGAAGTACTCCGTCGAGCACATGCGAGACAACCTCGACGACGGTGAGATCTTCCTCGAGATGAGTCGCGTGTTCCACGACACCGTCGCGAAGGGGTCAGGAAATGCCTTGTTCGGCTACCTCATTCACGCTTTGCTCGACATGTTGGACGGGTCGGTGATGGGGATGGAGTACTCGGAGCGGCATCGTCGCGCCACTCTCGACATCCACGAGAAGATCTACAACGCCGTCGCCGACCGCGACCCGGAGGCTGCACTCATCGCAATGGAAGAGCACATTGCGGGCATCTGGCGTTACGAGGAGAAACATTATCCGGAAGCGCTCGAGACGCCCATAGCCTGGGGTGCCGTGAACTGACACGGTCCTATCTCTGATCCGGCCCTGCAGCGGCGGGACGACCGTTCGACGGTCGTCCCGCCGTTCTGTTTCTCCGGATCGCCGAGTTCTCGGTGACCTGGATCATGATTAAGTGTTGACAATGGAACTAATCATGCGCATGATAGTCGTGATTTGCATCACGGATGCGTGAGTGTGCTACGCACCCCAAGAGACGGAGCAGCGCATGACCCTTTCTCGCACCACCCGATCGAGGTCGCTCGGTGGCTCCGCCGTCGCGCTGGCTCTCGCCTCACTACTCGTCGCGGGATGTGCCGAATCGGCATCTGCCGGCGCCGGTGGAGGTGGCGGCGGCGTCGAGTACGGCGCCACCAAGGACGATTACATCGCGGCGTTCGAGAACGTCGAACCGATTCAGCTCTACACGCAGTCCCCTGCGCCGAAAGGATCGGCGACCGGCGTACCGGTGGAGAAATACCTCGACCGGATCACCGAATGGTCGGGTGGCAAGATCACGTTCGATGTCGCCTACTCGAATGCCGTTGCGCCCCCAGCGGAGATCGACAATGCGTTGATGGACGGGCGACTCGACCTCGGACATGTGATCCCGCAGTACGAACCGTCGGAGTACCCGGCGACAGCCGCCCTGGTCGACACGAGCTTCGTGTCGCTACAGACGCCGGTGCTCGGACCGCTGCAGTCCAATGCCTGGGCGAACGACGTGGCTTTCGACACTCCGGAGCTGATCGCGGAGTACGAGGACAAGGGCATGAAGTTGCTGTTGCCTGCCTACAACTCCGGTTCCAACGGGCTCTTCTGCGCCACTGAGCGCCGAGATCTCGCCACCACCAAGGGTTCCCAGGTCACTGCCTCGGGTCTGTCGATCAATGCGGAGGTCGCGTCGCTCGGAGCGACGCCGGTGTCGATCGCCTACACCGAACTGTTCGAGGCTCTCGAGCGTGGTATCGCAGACTGCTCGGTCACGTCATTCACCGTCGGCATGCTCGGCGGCTTCCTCGGGCAGACACCGCAGGTGGTGATCGATCCGGAGGCAGGCGTCGCGGTCGGCTGGGGCGGAATGGCCATGAGCACCGAAGCGTGGGAAGAACTTCCGCTCGTCGCGCAGCAGCTCATCTGGGACAGCCTCACCGTATACGTCGAGTCGAACATCGAGGACAAGATCCTGCCCAACACGGCCGACGGAATGAAAGCGGTCCTCGCAGCGAACGGTACCGTAGGCCCCTACGCCGAGGACGCCCGTACCGCGCTCGTCGCCGAGAACGAGCGACTCCTCGATGCACAACGGACCAACGCCGCATTCGAGGACGGTGATGCGTTCGTCGATCGCATCGGCACGTCGACCGAGAAGTGGGCATCCACCCTGTCCGAGCTCTACGAAGATGTCACCTACGACGAGTTCGCCACGTGGTACAGCCCGGAGGTGCTCGATCTCGAGGAATACAGCACGAAGGTCTACGAGGAGATCTTCCTGCCTCACCGCCCGTCCTGACCGCTACCGGAGGAAACGCATGACGCACGCAACGGGCTGCCCCGTCAGCCACACCGACTACACGCAAGAGTCCGAGATCTACGGTCATTACGCGATTCTCGATGAAGAGCGGGAGGCCGCGCGGTTCCACTTCAACGACACGACCGAACGTGGATTCTGGATGCTGACCCGCTACGAGGATGTCCTCGCGGGATTCCAGAATCACAAGAACTGGACGACGGCCGTTCGTACGGCGCTGTTCCCCGACAGCAAGATTCCGCTGCTTCCCCAGGACCTCAACGGGGAGGAACACCAGAAATTCCGGCGCATCATCAATCCGTTCTTCGCGCCCGCTGCGGTCCGGCGCATGGAAGAACTCGCGCATACCCGCTGCGTGGAGCTGCTCGAGGAGCTCGCACCCAAGGGGCACTGCAACTTCGTTGCAGAGTTCGCCATCCGCTATCCGACCGATCTGTTCCTGGTGCTGATGGGGCTTCCCGTCGAAGACGGCGACTTCTTCCTGCCGTGGACCGAAGAGATGTTCAATTGCATGCTCCAAGGCGACCTCGTCGGCGCCGAAGCTCCGAAGCAGAAGATCCTGGACTACTTCACCGTCGCCATCGACGAGCGGCGTAAGGATCCCCGCGATCCGGCCGAGGACATGGTCACGCGACTCGTCCAGGCGGAGCTCGACGGTGAACCACTCTCGCACGACACGATTCTCACCACTTGCATGTCGATCATGCTCGCAGGTCTCGACACCACCCGCTCGGCGCTCGGGTACATCTTCACCCATCTCGCGACACACGACGACGACCGACGCATGCTGATCGAAGAGCCCGAGTCGACGCGCGATGCGGTCGAGGAGTTCATCCGGATGTATCCGCTGGTGATCCAGGCGGGCCGTGAGGTGCAGGAGAGCGCTGAGTTCGAGCGCATCGACATGGGCGCGAAAGACGTGGTCTGGCTCGGAATCGGCTCGGCGAACAGGGATCCCCGCAAGTACGACGACCCGGACAAGTTCGTCCTCGGTCGACCGGGAATAAATCAGCACCTCGCATTCGGTGCCGGACCGCACCGCTGCCTGGGGATGCACCTGGCACGGCTCGAACTTGCCGTCGTCCTCGAAGAATGGCACAAGCTGATCCCGGAGTACCGGATCAAGAATGGTGCCGGACTGATCGAGCGTGGCTCTCAGCTGACCCTGAAGGAACTCGAATTGGAATGGGAGGTCTGACATGGCCGGGAATTCTGGAACGACGATGTCGATCACGCGTGAGAAGTGCATGGGGCACGGTCGCTGCTACTCCGTCGCGCCCGACCTGCTGAGCGACGACGAAGAGGGCTTCGTCGCGCAGGCCGGCGAGGACTTCGAAGTCCCGGCCGAGCTCGTCGGCCAGGCCGAGGCGTCGGTGGACGCGTGCCCGGAGCACGCGATCACCTTCACCCGCTGAATGTTCGGCTAGTGCCCACTCGGCCAGCCGCTGGAGAGATCGGTACCGACATGGACATCGATCGCCAGCGACTCGAACAACGCGTCACCCGCATCGGTCCGGATCACCGCGGAATACGTTCCCCAGCCGAGACCGGACTCGCGGGTGGCGCGTGCCGTGTATCCGAAGTAACAGTCGAGTTGCACAAGATTCGTCGCGGTGGAACGAATATCCGGCTGGCATACGAAATGTCGCTTCTCGGACGAGTCGGTGCCGCGGGCCTCTCGGAAGAAGGCCGCGACCTCGTCGCGACCCCGGAACGTACCGCGACGGGTGACGAGCGCGCCGTCGTCGGTGAAAAGCAGCGCCAGATTCTCCGGCACCGGCGCATCGAGCAGCGCGGCATAGCGGTGCATCAAACCTGCTGCAGTGCGTTCGGATTCGAGTGTGGTTACTCGGTCGATGAGGTGCTCGACGGTGGCCTGCAGACGGGATTCGGTGGACACGGGTTCTTTCCTCCTGATCGATGGTGGCTCGACTATAGGGTCTGTCGCGCGAATCTGTAAGAACGAAATTTGTTGGGTACGAAGAGAACGGATGCGACAGTTGAGTGGATCGACGAACACCGGAAGGTTCGAAGGACGGACCGCGGTCGTCACCGGTGGTGCCGGCGGGATCGGTGAAGCGTGGTGCGGGCGTTGCACGCAGAGGGTGCATCCGTGGTCGTGGCCGATCTGCAGGAAACCGGCGCGGCGCTTGCAACGGAGCTCGGCGAGCGAGCGCGATTCGTGCGCACCGACGTCGCCGTCGAAGCGGATGTCGCGGCAGCCGTCGATCTCGCAGTCGACAGTTTCGGGCGGCTCGACGTGATGTTCAACAACGCCGGCGTGATGGGCACGCTGGGGCCGATCGACCGGACACCGATGGACGAGGCCGACGTGACGCTCGCGGTGAACCTACGCGGAGTGCTGTGCGGGTTCAAACATGCTGCCCGCGTGATGAAGCCGCAGGGCTCGGGGGTCATCATCTCGACGTCGAGCCCGGCCGGGGTCCTCGGCGGCGTCGGGCCGCACGTGTACAGCGCGGCGAAGGCCGCCGTCGTGGGTCTGTCGAAGTCGGTGGCGGCCGAGCTTCGGCCGTTCGGGGTGCGGGTCAACACCGTGATTCCGGGAGCTGTCGTCTCACCGATGACTGCTGCCGTCGTGGCGGACGGTGCCGACGATCTCGCCGGTGCGACCACGGCGCTCGGTGGCAGTGCTCTGATGGACCGTGCACTCACACCGGAGGACGTTGCTGCCGGCGTGCTCTTCCTGGCGAGCGACGCCGCCGCCTACGTCACCGGGGTGACGTTCCCGATCGACGCCGGGATGACGGGCATCGCGGTCGATCGCCGTACACCAGTGGGAAATACGAGAACCCCGTGACGTTGCTGGAAGCCGGGCGCACCACCTCGGCCACCGCCCGGTCTTGATCGAGATGTTGTCGACACGGTCGACAGAGAAGGGAAGCAGAACATGCTGACAGGTAAGCGGGCACTGGTCACCGGAGCGGCCCAGGGCATGGGTCGCGATATCGCGATCGAGTACGCCCGGCGCGGCGCCGAGTTCGTCGGTGTCGCCGACCTCAACGGTGACGGGGCGAAGGAGGTGGCAGCCGAGATCGAAGCGATGGGCGTTGCCGCTGCTGCGATCACCGTGGACCTCGCGGACAGCTCGGCCATCGCAGGCATGATCGACACTGTCGTCTCTGCCGCGGGTGGCCTCGACACGCTGGTGAACAACGCCGGCGTCATGGAGAACGCATTCACCGAGCACACGACCTTCGAGGAACTTCCCGAGGACGTCTGGGACAAGGTGTATGCGATCAACGTCAAATCGGTGTGGCTCGCGACGAAATTTGCTGCACCGCATCTACGTACCTCGGGACGCGGCGCATCCGTGATCAACGCGGCCTCCGTCGCAGGCATGGTCGGCTACGGCAGCACCGCGTATCCGTCGAGCAAGGCCGCCGTCATCCAGCTCACCCGTACCTCTGCGATTGCACTGTCTCCCGATGTCCGCGTCAACGCATTCGCCCCGGGCTCGATCGAGACCCCGATGAGCCGGGCCTACCTCGACGCCGCGGAGTCGGACGAGGCCCGCGCAACCCGGAAACGTTCGATGGTCGGCGCACACCTGATTCCCCGATTCGGCACCGGCGACGAGATCGCGAAGGTCGCCGCATTCCTCGCGTCCGACGACTCGTCGTTCCTCACCGGGATCGTCGTCCCCGTCGACGGTGGTACGACGGCGTGGCGTGGACTGCGCGCATGAGCATGGCAGCGGCGATCGTCGCGCCGGTGAGTCGCAGTTCGGCCGATCGGTGGACCGTCCGATCGCCAAGCTGGTGCTCGACGCGTGCCGCAACGCGCTCGCCGATGCGGGAGTGACGGCGTCGGACATCGACGGCGTGATTGCGGCAGGTGCGTATCCGGGGCCGGACGAAGTGTCGGTCGCACTGGGTATCGATCGCATGTACACGGCGGCTCCAGGGATACCCGCTGGCGCAGGACCGCTGGCTGCAGTCGAAACAGCTCGTGCAGCAGTGGAATCCGGGCGCGCTACCACCGTACTCGTGTACTACGGGTATGCAGGTTCGAAGCCCGGAGGTCCCTACGGCTTCCACGCGCAGGACCCGGTGAAGGCGAGCGTGGAAATGCCCTTCGGCTGGTACGGCCAACCCGTGTATTTCGCGGCGTGGGCGCAGCGCTACTGCCACACCTACGGGATCGACCCCGATACCCTCGGCTCGATCGCGGTCTCGAACCGGGTCTGGGCGACGATGACGCCGAACGCGCAGCGCCCGAAGCCGCTCACCGACGAGGACTATCTGGCGTCACCGATGATCGCATCACCGTTGCGGGCAGCGGATTGCTGTCTGATCTCCGACGGTGCCGGTGCACTCGTCGTCACCACGACCGAACGGGCGCGCGATCTCGCAGGTGCACCTGTCGTCGTGGCAGGATCGTCGACCGTGGCTGTGGGCCCGTCCATGACCTCGTACTTCACTCAGGCCGAGGACATGTGCTCGTTCGGTTCCGCGGTCTCCGGTCCGCGCGCGTTCGCTGACGCAGGGCTCACTCCGGCAGACCTCGATGTCGCGAGATCTACGATTGCTTCTCGATCTCGCAGGCGATCCAGATGGAGGATCTCGGACTCTGCGGTCGCGGTGAGGCGGTGGAGTTCCACCGAGCCGGACACACCCTGCCGGGTGGTTCACTGCCCGTCAACACCCACGGCGGACACCTCGCGTACGCATACATCCCGGGCATCGTCCACGTGATCGAAGCCGTACGCCAGGTTCGCGGTATACGTGGACAGGCACAGGTGCCCGATGCGTCGACCGCACTGGTCGCTGCGCTGGCCGGCGGCGAGCACACGACGTTGATCCTGACGAAGGACAGGTGAGAAACGTGACCGAGACCGAATTTTCCGCTGGGAGCATGTCGGTGCCGGAATTCGCGCCACCGAACGATGTGCCGGAACTGGCGCCGTTCTGGGAGGGCATCGGCCGCGGCGAACTCGTGTTTCCGCGGTGCCGCGCATGCCGGCGTTGGCATTGGTATCCGGGCCCGGGTTGCCCGTGCGGTCACGACGACGAATTCGAGTGGTCCGCGGTCGACGGCAGGGGCGTGATCTACTCGTTCACGACCGTGCATCGCGCATTCCTACCGTCCGGATCCGCTCCGCCGTACACCGTGGCCCTCGTCGAATTCGAGGATGCGCCGGGTGTGCGCCTAGTGACGAACCTCGTCGGAGAAGGTGCCGCCGCTCCCCGGATCGGCGACCGGGTGGTCTCGTCTCCCACCGTCTTCGAAACACATACCTTGCCGACCTTCGCGCTCGAGCGGGACCGGCCCGAACGACAAAGGCGACCATGATGAAACTTTCACTGCGTTACGACATGCGCGCACCCGCAATCGGAGCACCTGCTGTCGATCTGTACCAGGCTGCGGTCGAGCAGGCCGGCTGGGCCGACTCGCTCGGATTCGACACCGTGTACATCGCTGAGCACCACGGCGCCGAGGACGGGTACTGCGCCTCCCCGATGATCCTGGGTGCCGCGATGCTCGGGCGCACCGAGCGGATCCACGTCCACTTCTCGGCGCTCGTGGCGGTCCTGCATCAGCCGCTGCGGCTCGCCGAGGACCTCGCGACCCTCGACCTCGTGGGCGGAGGTGGTCGCGTCGAGATGACGATGGGCATCGGATACCGGCCGGACGAGTTCGAGATGTTCGACGTCCCGATGAAGCGCCGTGTCCGGATCCTCGAGGAGATCATCGATGTCCTGGACAAGGCCTGGACCGGTGAGCAATTCGAGTTCCGCGGAAAGACGGTGCGGGTGCGTCCGACACCCGCCGGCTCGTCGCGCCCTCCGATCTACATCGGCGGCTCGGCCGACGCGTCGGCGGCACGTGCAGCAAGACTCGGCGACAACTACATGCCCGCCGGGTCGGAGAAGGATCGGCTGTACGCGCTGTACGACGCCGAACGCACCCGACTGGGGCTGCCGATCCCTCCGCGCCCCGCGCCGGCGGGCCCGCTGTTCCTGCACGTGACGAACGACCCCGACCGCGATTGGGAACTGCTCGCGCCGCACCTGATGTACACGACCAACATGAACGCGCAGTGGGCGAAGGAACGCGGTGTGGGCACCACGGGGTACACGCATGTCGAGACCGTGGACGATCTGAAGAAGCAGCCGCAGTTCGTCGTGCTCACACCCGAACAGTGCGTCGAGTTCGCGCGGCAGCGGGGCGACGACTCCGAATTGATGTTCCAGCCGCTCATGGGCGGGCTTCCACCCGAAATCGGCTGGCGGAGCCTCGAATTGTTCGCCTCCGACGTGCTCCCGGAACTCGAGGAACTCGGTCTATGCGATTCGGCTGTGCGGCAGCCGACCACGACTTCGGCATACTGAGCCGGATCATCACGAAAATGAGGGAGTCGATCATGAGGTATCGATCGGTTGCGTGTGCTGTCGCAGGGCTGACTGCGGGTGCGAGCGTTCTGACGGCTTGTGCCGAGTCGGCCGGTGGTGGTGGCCAGGGTGGTGGTGCCGGTGTCGAATACGGCGCGAGCATCGAGGTGTATCAGGAAGCGTTCGAGTCCGTCGATCCGGTGGTCATCCACACCCAGTCGCCAGCGGCCAAGGATGCGTCGGGTGGTCAGCACATCGAAAATTACGCCCGTGCGGTGTCCGAATGGTCAGGGGGCAAGATCACCTTCGACATCGTGTACTCGAACGGTGTGGCGTCGCCGACCGAATCGGACGATGCGGTGCAGGACGGCAGGCTCGACATGGCCCAGGTCATGGGTGCGTACGAACCGCAGGAGTACCCGGTCACCTTTGCACTGAACAACGCCAGTGTGTTGTCGGACAACAGCGTGATCGTCGGAAGCCTGTCGTCCAATGCGTGGCCGGTCGATGTGGCGTTCTCGTCGCCGGAATTCTTGTCCGAGTACGAAGACCACGACATGAAGGTGCTCGTCGTCGTTCAACTCGGGTTCGATCGCCCTGATCTGTGGGCAGGCCCGAAACGATCTGGCCGAACTGAAGGGCCAGTCGATCGCATCGGGTTCGGCGACCCTCGGTACACAGGTCGCGGCGCTCGGAGGCAACCCCGTGTCGATCGGGTACACCGAGTACTACGAGAGCCTCCAGCGCGGGGTAGCGGCATGCGCGGCCACCACACTGACCGCGGGTATGATCGCGGGAATCATGGAGGTCGCGCCCCACGTCGTGATCGATCCCGACGCGGGATTCGTGAACACGTCTGGTGCTCTGGCGATGAATGCCGATGTGTGGGATGAGCTTCCGCTCGTTGCGCAGCAGCTGATGTGGGATCGCCTCGACGTGTTCATCGAAGGCAGCATGAACAAGATCTGGGAGGGGACGGTCGACGCTTCGGCGACCATCGCACAGTTCAACGGTTCGGCCGAGCCGTTCGCCGACGATGCCCGCGACGCGTTGATCGCGAAGAACGAAGAGATCGTGGACGAGCTTGCGCAGACGGCCCCCGGCGGCGACGAATTCGTTTCGCGTGTGCGCGACACCTCGGCGCAATGGAAGGCGACGGTAGCCGACCTGGGTTACGAGAACAGCGTGGACTACGCCGGTTTTGCCGAGTGGTACAGCCCCGAGAAGCTCGACACGACGGCATTCGTCGACGCACTGTTCGACGAGGTGATGCTCGAGCACCGTCCGTCCTGAGCTGCCGATCGAGCCGTGAACGTTATGTTTGAAACAGTATGTTGACAACATAACGTTCACGGCTCACGCTGTATGTATGACAAACGAGGAATTCACCCCACCGAACCCCAGCCGCGAACGTGCTCAACGCGAGTACGCCGGCCTGTTCCGGATTGCCGAACGACACGGTTCCACTGCGGAACAGCGTGCCCGTCAGTCGCACCCGGAGATGCTCGATCCGCTGGGTGCGATCCGCATCGTCGCCGCAATCGCCGGCGGCGTCCACCCTCCGGGTCCGGATGAACCGAGGT
>BBEG01000177.1 GCA_001312645.1 Rhodococcus sp. JCM 9791 | reverse complement strand
GCAGTCCGGCGTCGGCACCACCGTGCTCCTCTGCGAGATGCAGGGAGGGAATACCCATCTGCACCAGCTGTTCCCAGAAGTCAGGGGTGTCGCCACGAGCGATCCGGTCGAACTGGTCGCGGGTACGTGCGACAGGCGTGTGCCGTGCAGCGAACCGAGCGAGCGAGTCGGCCAGTGCGTCGTGATCCGGTCCGATTCCGATCGGCATCTCCGGTCAACCTTTCAATCCGAGCACCTTGCGGGCATTGTCATGCAGAAACTTCGGCCACACGTCGTCGTTGAACGGAACGTTCGGCATGTCGTCGAAGATGCGGTCCAGGCTCAGACCCGCCGGAAAGTACCCGGCGTAGATGATCTTGTCGGCGCCCCGGGTGTTCGCATAGTCGACGATCGCCTTCGGATAGTGCTTGGGAGCGAAGGCCGATGTCGAATAGTACAGGTTGGGCCACTTGAGCATCAGCTTGACCGCCAGATCTTCCCACGGCTCACAGCCGTGCCGGGTGACGAACACGAGATCCGGGAAGTCGAACATCACGTCGTCGATGAGTTCGACATGCTGCACCGCGGATTTCAGCCGAGGACCCGCGATTCCTGCACACGCGAAGATCGGGATGCCCAGTTCGACACATTTGGCATAGATCGGATACATCTGCGGTGCGTTGAGCGCCACCTGCGGGAAGGTGCCTGCCGCGAAGGAACTCACCGACCGGATATCGAATTCCTCGCGTTCGCGCGTCATCCGCTCCAGGGTGCCCATGATGTCGTTGGGGTCGACGGCAGAGCCTTGCGCGACGAACCGGTCCGGAAACATCCGGACTGCTTGACGCCCTGACTCTTTGGCAACGCTGACCATTCCGATCTCGATGCCGTGCTTGTCCATTTCCCGCAGTGTCACCGACACCGGATCGTCGGTCGCCAGGTCGCTCGGAACATCCTTGAACATGTATTGCGCGGGCATCGTGAACTCGTCACGGCTCTGGCTGTCCTTCGTCTGCTTCGTGATGAAGGCGTACTCGTCGTATCCGGATTCACGAAAACCGATGTGTGTGTCGATGATCGGAATTCCTGCGTAGGCGGTCATGCGCTCAGCTCCGCTTCGAGTTGCTCAGCGAAGGAATCGCGCATCAGTACGTCGTTGGGATTCTCGGGAAGCTCGGTCAGGGGCTGCGCGATCTCGGAGGGTGTCGGCCCGTACTCGGCCGCGAGCGGTGCAAGCGCATCGAGATCGAAGTCGTACAGTTCGGCGGCGTTGGCGGCGAACAGCTTCCGCAGCTCGGACTCGTCCACGTCGTGCATGACCTGACGAATGCACTCGCGCGTAAACGGGTAGGTTCCCTCGTTGTGCGGATAGTCGCTGCCCCACATGAACTTTCCTTCGCCGAGAGTCTCGCGCACCGCGATGTCCTGCGCGGACGGCATTGTCGCACCGACCCACACATTGCGGCGGAAGTACTCGCTCGGACGCAACGGCAGTTGCTCGTCCTCGCTGTAGAACAGCTCACCGATCCGGCCGGTGCGCTTGACGCGCAGGTCCACCGTGTCGAGCTGACGCATCAGATCCGGCGCCCACGAGCAGCCCTGCTCGGACACGGCGAACTTGAGCCTGGGAAAGCGCTCGAAGACACCCGAGAGGATCATCTGCACCAGAGGGCGCATCGAATAGAAGCCGACCTCGTTGATATAGAGCAGCGACGAGGTCTTGTACCGGCCGTAGTCGGGCAGGCCGGTACCTGCGTGGCTGTTGACCGGCACACCGAGGTCTTCACAGATCTCCCAGAGCCGGTCGTACTCGGGATCGTAGAGCGGCTTGACCCATTTGATGTCCGGCGCCAGGTTCGGCAGCAGAACACCTCCCCGTAGCCCGTTCTCTTTGATCCACTTCACATCCGCGATCGCCTCGTCGACGTCGTTGAGGAAGATCTGCCCGACGCCTGCCCGCTGCGCCGGTGCGTCGTCACAGAAGTCCTTGAGCCACCGGTTGTGCGCGCGCACTCCGGCCAGGCGTTTCTCGAAGTCGTCCGCACGAGGTGGCCCGGCCAGCACCGCCGCACTCGGGAAGAACGGTGGCACGGTGTTCGGGAACAGCACCTCACCGACCGTGCCGTCGCCCTGCGTCTCGCGCATGCGCCGCTCGTTGTTCCAGTTGCGGTCCCGTCCGTCGTCGACGAGGTCGCGGTAGGGGTTCTTGTACTTGCCGCGCCACGCGTCGAATTCCTCGTGCCACTTCGGCTCGAGGTAGTCGCGGTAGGTGGCGTGATCGGCGCCGGCATGACTGTCGGCGGAGATGAGGGTGTACGGGACTTCGTTCGTCACGAGATGCTCCTGTCCGAGGGCTACGCGAAATCATGGTCACTGCATATCTGAAACTCAGTTCTAAATTTCTGATCCCAGACTAGCGCCCTATCACCTGTGGTCAAGCAGAAATCCCACTGAGTGATGCAACCCGGTTTCATTCTCTCCCGCCAAGCTCGGGAGCTGCACTGCCGACAAGATCAGGCGCCGGCCCGGGTGTACTTCGAAGCGAACGCGTGGATGGTCGCGACGGTGTGGTCGAGCTCCTCCGCGGTCGTACCGTGACTCATCCCCAGCGACATACCCCGGGCGAAGACTTCGTCGGCGAACGGCAGACCCGCATCCGGAACCCGGTATTCGACGTTGCTCATCATCGGATGGCGAGTGACGTTGCCGCTCCACACGGTGCGGGTGTCGATACCTGCGCCTTCGAGGAACTCCTGCAGATCGGAACGTTCGAACCCGGCATCCTCACAGACGGTCACCGGGTAGCACAGCCACGCCGTGTGGAAGCCTTCGAGCTGCTTGGGCAGGCGGAACAGGTCCGGGTAGCTCCGAACGCGGCAGTGAAGGCATCGAAGATCTCGTGGCGACGCCGGTAGTTCTCCTCCAACTTGCTCAGCTGGACCAGACCGAAGGCCGAACCCAGCTCGGAGGGCTCGAAGTTCCACGGCAGGACGTCGAAGATGAAGTCGTTGTCGTAGGAGACACCGTCGAGATCCTCGCGGAACACCCGCCCGCCGGGCTCGGAACCGAACAGGTGTGGTTCCGAGCGCCGCCCCCAACGGCGCAGCATCAACCCTTTGTCGCGAAGCTTCTCGTCGTCGAGGCAGACCATACCCCCGTTCCCGGCACAGGTGATGATGTGCGACATCGCGAAACTGGTGACGGTGATGTCCGAGCGCGATCCGGTCTTGGTGCCGCGCAAGGTGGTGCCGATGCAGTCGCACGAGTCCTCGATGACCTTCAGCCGTGCTTGTCGGCGATCTCGCGGATGGCATCCCAATCCGGCGCATTACCAGCGAGATTCGGAACGAGGATCGCCCCGGTCCGGTCAGTGATCATCTCCTCGATCTTGGCAGCGTCGACGTTGTAGGTGTCGGGCTCGACATCCACGAAGACCGGGATCCAGCCACCCCGAACGATCGGCGCGACATCGGTGGAGAAGGTCAGCGGCGAGGTGATGACCTCGGCGCCCTTGGGCAGATCCAGCAACTCGAGCGCCAGATACAGCGCCGACGAACCGGAATTGCACATGAGGCCGAGCTTCTTGCCGTAGAGATCGGCCACCCGGCGTTCCATCTCCGCGACGTTCTTGCCGATCTTCAACGCGAACGGTCCCCCGCGCAGAACCTCGAGGCAGGCCTCGATCTCGCGCTCGTCATGAACACTGCGTGCGTAGACAACCCTGGTCATGGGATCTCCTCATCCGAATTCGTCGAAGGTGCCGACGCCGCGGATCACCACTTCAGGAAGCGAAGCAGTAGGGAGTCGTAGCGAATGCGGTCCGGCCGCAGCCGTCGTCGGCGATGAACATCGTTTGAACGATCATTCAATCCCGAATATAGAATTGCCGAACGCCGTCGTCAAGTACGCGGAAGATCACGGAAGACGTTGACCCCCGACGAAATCTGCTGAACAGAAAGAAGTCACCGTCGCCGCAGCCGCCCTGTTTGCGGAATACGGGAAGTCCCGATACATTTTCTCGAATGAGCGTGGCCACCCGAAAGTCAGACGGATCCGGCCCACCGGACCGGCGATCGGAGATACTCGATGCCGCCGCGACGGCCTTCGCCGCACGCGGCATCGCCGGCACGTCGATGCGGGAGATCGGCGACGCCGTCGGCCTGAACGCAGGCGCGCTCTACCACTATTTCCGGTCCAAGGGCGCTATCGTCACCGAGCTCGTGACGGGATATCTGACAGACCTACTCGACGACTACCGGGCTGCGGGGGCCGAGAACCTCGACCCCCGAGCCCGGCTGAAGGCGATTGTCGACGTCTCGCTCGCCACTGCAGCAACCCGCGGCAACGCGACGAAGGTGTACCAGGCAGAGTTCGAGAATCTGCGGCGCCTAGAAGATTTCGTCGAAGCACGGCGCCTCGCACAGTCGATCCAGGCGGTATGGCTCGACGCCATCGAGGCGGGCAAGGACGCGGGCGTCCTCCGAAAGGACATTCCTACCAGGGTGTTCCACCGATTCCTTCGAGATTCCGTGTGGTTCACCGTGTACTGGCACAAACCCGACGACGGTTACTCTCTCGACGAACTCGCGGAAGACTGTATCTCCGTTTTCCTCGACGGAATGGGGGCGGACGCCGAGCGCTGAGCCCGCCCCGGCACTCACATCCGTTCGACGATCGCCCCCGTTGCCATCGCTCCACCGGCGCAGACCGCGACGAGGGCGCGTTCCGCATCGCGACGTTCGAGTTCGTCGATCACTGCCCCGATCAAACGGACACCGGACGCTCCCACGGGGTGGCCGAGCGCGATGGCGCCGCCGTTGACGTTCAGACGGTCCTCGTCGACGCCGTGCACGCGGGCCATCGACATCGGCACCGCCGCAAACGCTTCGTTCACCTCGAACAGGTCGATGTCGCCGATCGACATCCCGGTCCGTTCGAGCAGATACTCGGTAGCCTGCACCGGGCCGTCGAGCAGGTAATGCGTCTCTGCACCGATGAGGCACTGCGCCACGATCCGCGCCCGCGGACGCAGACCGAGTTCCTCGGCCCGTGTCTGGTCCATGACCACGAGCGCAGCTGCACCGTCGGAGATCTGGGAGGAAGTGCCCGCCGTATGCAGACCTCCCTCGAGCACCGGCTTCAGTCCCGCCAGGCATCGAGCGAGGTGTCGCGCAGACCACCGTCACGCGACACCACGACCGGTGCCTCACCATCGGCGTCGGGCGCCTTCACCGGCACGATCGCACCGTCGAAGCGACGATCGGCCCACGCGGCGGCCGCACGCTCCTGTGACCGGAGCCCGAACGCGTCGAGATCGCCACGCGAGAACCCGCGACGCCGCGCAATGCGATCGGCCCCGTCGAACTGAGCGGGGATGTCCACGGTCCAGCCCGGGGGCTTCGGGCTACCGAAGTCACCGGCGATGTTGGACAGCAACGGTACTCGCGACATCGCCTCGACACCGCAGGCCATCCCCGTGTCGATCACACCCGCGGCGATCTGGGCGGCAATGAGGTGCACCGACTGCTGACCGGAGCCGCATTGCGCGTCGATGGTGGTCACACCGGTCCGCTCGGGCAAACCGGCGTGCAGCCATGCGTTGCGACTGACGTTCGACGCCTGTTCGCCGGCCTGCGTGACGCATCCGCCGATCACCTGCTCGATGAGGGCCGGATCGAGACTCAGTCGCTCGAGCAGACCTTTCTGGACGGCGCCCAGCAGCTCGGCGGCGTGCAGCCCGGACAATGCCCCACCGCGTCGGCCGATAGGAGACCTCGCCGCATCGACGATCACCGGGTTACCCATTGCAGTTCTCCTCGCAGTACGCGGTCCGAATGCTCTCTTGGTATCGCGGAAGCTGCGCTCTTACTGCTCCGGTCTCACTGGGTGGCAGCGACGACCGCAGCAACCATCTCTTCGACCGCGCGGCGGCAATCGTTGCGGTCGTAGCCGAGCAGCGCCGTCTCGTCCACATCCGGCTCGTACGACAGGGTGTTGCCGCGTCCCTGGACGATCGCAGCATCCGACAGCAGCGGGTGCGACTCGTCTTTCACCGCGACCTCACGATTGCCACCTGCGGCGTCGACCATCATCTGGAAGAAGCTCTGGTAGGTGAGGTTCTCGTCGCCGATCAGGTACGCCTTCCCGGACTCACCGTGATGCACGGCGCCGCGGATTGCCTGTGCAAGCGAGCGGGCCGACAGGTAGTTGGTGCCGCCGGGGGGAGCGAAATCGGGGATCTGCGGCTCGTTGCCTGCGGCCCACGAGACCATCTTCCGGTAGCGGCGGGTGGAGGCACCGGGCACGACACCGAGGATCGACGGCGGATTGAGCGTGCAGACGTTGAACGACTCGCCGGCGAGCGCACGGGCGCCCTCGTCGGCGGCCTTGCGTGCCGCGACATACAGGTTGGTCTCGGCGATATCCGGACGCACCTGGTGGTAGTAACTTCCGACCTGCACGAACCGCCCGACGCCCGCGTCCTTCGCGAGTTGGGCGAAACGTGGCACACCCACACTTTGTGTGGTCTCCCAGAATTTCAGCTCGTCGTCGTCCTCGCGTGGCTTGTGTCGCGGGTCCTGGCCGGCAGCGAAGACGATGGCTTCGAAACCGGACAATTGCTCGCGGGTGAAGGTCGGCACCGTGTAGTCACCGGTCAGCAGCGGAAAATCGGCGACGAGCGAGTCGTCGGGAAGTGGACCGCGTCCCGCGACCGTGACGTCGTCGCCGTGTTCGCGCAGTTCGAGTGCGGCGTGCGCGCCGATCATGCCGGTGCCGCCGATAACCAGAATTTTCATGATGCCTCTTTCGGATCGTGGATCAGGGATTGCGGGGACGGTTGGTCCAGCCGCCGGAGTTGCGTGGCACCCACCCGCCGGACGAATGCGTGCCGCCGTCGACGTGGATGGTGCCTCCGGTGACGAACCGGGACAGGTCGGAGGCGAGGAACAGCGCGACACCCGCGACGTCCTCGGGCTGCCCGGGACCGCCGAGCGGCGACCAGTTCGGCCACAGCGGCAGGTCCTCCTCGGGCACGAGCGTCGCGTAGGGAACCTGCACCGACTCGATGAGGTCCGGGGCGATGGCGTTGACCCGGATGCCGGCTGGGCCGACCTCGGCCGACAGCGAGCGGGTGAATTGCGTGAGCGCAGCGTTGTAGGCGGAGTACACGGTGTGGCCGGGAATCGCGCGGTGGGCTTCGACGGTGGTCAGGTTGATGATCGACCGCGGCCACGTTCGGTCATTCCCGGCAGCAATGCGTGCGTCAGGCGCAGGATGTGCGCGAAGTTGATGTTGTGCAGCTCGTCCCAGAGCGCCGGCGAGTTGGTGGCGAAGGCATGAGGCGGCTGCAAATAGTGGCCGACGTTGTTGACCAGCACGTCCGGCCGGTGTTCGACGAGTTCGGGCGGACACGATCCCTCACGCACATCCCATTCGACGGCGTTGATCGACCCGCCCGCCGCGGGGTCGAAGTCGAGTCCGTCGATCGGCTCGATATCCGCGGCGAGTACGTCAGCGCCATGGGCGGCGAACGACCTCGCGATCGCAGCGCCGATACCTGCGGCGCCGCCCGTCACCACGCGCGACGACCTGCCAGCATCGCGCCCGGAGTCATACATGAGGGATTCGGCATGGACGGAGTACACAGCACCGGACGCCGGAGTAACAGCACCGATTCCGGTAGGCGGAAATACCGGCTTCCGCGCGGCACGGTGTGTTACCCATGTCCGGGGACGAGAAAGGAGAGCCGGATGGAGGGGCCGACCGGAACACTGCAGCGCGCGGCGGTGATCCTCGACGTGTTCGAGGGCGCAGACCGCCTGAATCTGTCGCAGATCGTCGCCGCCACCGGGCTCCCGCGCACGTCGGTGCACCGTGCACTCGAACAGCTCGTTGCGCTCCGTTGGGTGTATCGCGAGGGCATGGACTACCAGCTGGGTATGCGGATGATCGAGCTGGGCGCTGCGGCTGCGCAGCAGAATGCCCTGCGCCGTGCGGCGCTTCCCAGCCTGCGTCGGCTTCATCAGCTCACCGGATGCGTCGTCCACCTCGCCGTGCGGGACGGATCCGAGGCCGTCTATCTCGAAAAAGTCGGTGGCGAGTCGGCTCCGCTGGTGCGGTCTCGTGTCGGCGACCGGCTCCCCGTAACTTCGTCGACGATCGGCAAGGCATTGCTGGCTCTCGGCGATCCCACCGATGTGGACTGCCCCGAACTCACGAGAGTGCGTGAGCTTCGTCTGGCCTACGACCCGGAACGCTGTGTGAAGGGCTTCAGCTGCGTCGCCGTGCCTATCGGAAAGATCGGCGGCACCGAGGCCGCAGCTCTATCGGTGTTCGGTCCGGCCGACCGGGTACGAGACAAACGAATGATGTCGTCCGCGCAGACCGCGGCCGCGGAGACCTGGCGGAGGATCTACCCACACCAGAATTTGATCTCGAAATTCTAGAAGGCAATTGGCACTGAAGTGAATCTCAATAGAGGAGACTGACCCTCGATCCCTGCTTGCGAAATAATATAGATCATCCAGGAAAAACCTTCGCGAATCCTCGTGTGGGTTGTGCACGAGCGCCAGCGCTCCTCCAATTCGTCACGTAATGACCACTCCGGCACCACGCAAACGGTGCTGCGTGGTGCGGCCCGCACTCGGCCCACGCCACGCGTCGATCTACTCCGGTGCACTCGGCCGAGCGGGGTGAACGTCCATTCCGGCGTCGTCGTGGGCTTCGGACCGTGCACCGGCCGACACTCCGGCTTCTGCGGCAATGCTCGAGCCGTCTAATGGAACGGTACGAATTCTCCGTAATATATTGGAGCGCAAGATATTATGACGATTTCATATACTGGCAACGAGACGTATTGCAGTGAGACGAGTTGCCGTTGAGATCTGCTCCTGATCCGCGGTGGTTCGGACGGGTGTCAGGGCGAACCGATGGTCAGGTCGATTGTGCATCGTCGATAGCTGCGATGTATTCGGCGTAGCCGGCCGACGAGGCAGCAGCGTGCCGTTCGATCGTGGCCGGGTGATAGCCCAGGGTCTCGGCGATGATCGCCACGGGTGCGAGTCTGCTGAGTTGCTCGAGGGTACCGAGCCGGGCAGCACGCGCACTGAAGGTTCTTCTGAGTCGGTCTCGTGCAGTCGCGGAATCGAGGTGCCGACCGGGAGTGTAACCGCGAAATACCCAGTTGCTGTGGGGATGTGCGGCCGTCTGGTCGTGACCGGGATTGACGGTGAGATCACGCCACGGTTGGTCGAGCGGTGTGGGCAACGCAATCTCGAGGTCGGCGAGTCGAATGGTGACCTGCTCCTCGGTGATGGTGACATCGTCCCAGCGGAGCTGGACGATGTTCTCGATCTGTTGGGCGAAGACGAGGACCAGGATGGCCAGAGCACGATCGCGGGACGACAGTTCGTCGGTGTGGACCGCCACCTGTAGTGCATGATCCTGTTCGGCGGCGCTGAGACGTCGGCTGGTGCCGCGGCGATGCTTGGGCACGGTCAACTCCGGTGTGGCCAGTCGGCTCGCGATGGCCCAACCGAGAAAACGGTCGACGATCAGCCGGGTCGTGGAGCCGGTAGCGATCCAGTGATCGAGATGGCCTTGCCGCAGGTCGCCAAGTCCGAGGCCTTCGTTACTGAGCCAGTTGACGAAGTCGATCGCGACGGTCACGGTCTGCTTACTGCGCAAGAAGGCACCGTGTGAGACCGTCTCGCTCTGGTTCATGCGGCGCAGCACATGCCACCGGACATAACGGTCGATGATCTCGCGCATCGCCGGCTGGTGGACGCGGTTGAGAGCTTCGGTCGTCCACTGTCGGTATCGGATCCGGATCTCGTCACGCGGGGGCAGGACACCGTACTCGACGAGCAGTGCCCGAACGTAGTCACGTGTGCGTGAGGCAGGCAGCGCATCGAGGCTGCCGTGGGTGATCGTCGGTGCGGTCGACAGACCCTCGAGGAACGCGGTGACGTGGCGTTGCCGGATCCAGGTGATCCCACTGTTGGGTCGCGCCATGGCCTTCAACGCCACTGCGACCGGTGCCAGCTCCGCGACGATCGTTCCGGATTGCGGGTCGGTGAGCAGGTCATCGACCAGGCTGGCGAGTTCGCAGCGTTGGCAGCGGCCGCCGCGGTAGAGTTCGTCCTCGACGCCACAAACCCGGCAATCGAGGTTCAGAGCGATCCCGGAGCACCGGCGACACACCGGATGGCCGTCGAGAACCCCGGGGAGCACCCCGGTGTGGCCGCAGCCGCAGGTGCCGCGGGTGCGTTTGGCCTGCTGGTAGCAGTAGTTGCAGATCGGGCCGTCGGGCCAGTTCGCGGCGATCGGGTAATGCCCGCGACACCGGGTGCACGGGATCGGCACGCGTCGGGGTCGCTGGGTTTGCGTGGTCTAACCATCGTCGTCCGGGGCGATCACGCGGATGCGCCGGGCGATCCGCGGCTCCGTTGTGACACCGAAGTTTTCGGGCCTCCGGGGTGCGTCGGCGGTCTTCGCGGCCCGCATTTCGACGAACGGTTCGAACAGATCGTTCGGTGTGCAGTCGAGAATGTCGCACAAGGCGGCGAAGGTGCGGGCCGGGATCCGTTCCGGGGTCGCGGTCACCAACCGGTGAACCTGTGCGTTGGATAGGTTGATACCCCGCGATTTGAGCAGGGGGATCAGCTCGGTGGTCTTCCACAAATTGCGTTGGGCCATGAGCTGACGCAGATTCCACCTGTAGCCGATTCGGCGCTGCTCACTCATGAGCCGGTCCCACCCTCTGTTCCGATGCCACGGAGTCGAGTGGCGATAATCCGCTGCACGGTCTTCTGCTTGAAGTCCGTGGACACCGAGGTATACAGCGCGGTGGTCGACGAATACCCGTGGCCGACCTGCTGCTGGACGAACAACGGGTCATAGCCGGCCTCGATCAGATGCGTGACGTAGGAATGGCGCAGCGCGTGCAAGGTGAGCTCGCCGGGCAGGCCGGCACGGTCGCGGGCGTGGCGGAACGCCCGATCGAAGTTGCGCA
>BBEG01000176.1 GCA_001312645.1 Rhodococcus sp. JCM 9791 | reverse complement strand
CTGCCATCAGGGCACCCAATACTTCTCCGCAAGGGCCTGTACGACGGGGTCGTCCTCCTCTGCACCGTCGAGCAACATCAGATCGTGGTTCAGGTCCACGGCCCTGGGGTCGTCACCTTCGGCGTCCCCAAGGGGTCGGCCGCCGTCTTCGATGCGCTGCCGGAGGATCTTGTCGCGCACGCGTCTCTTCAACGACTCGCTCATGTGTCGAGCATGGGCGTCGCACTGCAGCTTGTCGAGAGGTATCGGAACTCCCGTCCGCAGATGCCGGCTAATGCCCGTCGCGGTTACGGAAGACGCGGATCGCCATCGGGAGCACCACTGCCAGTGCGCCGAGGATCAGGATGAGGGAGAACAGTTCCATCAGCATGGTTCCCATGATCCACGCATATCCGGAGAAGTCCCGGGAACGACGAAGGCCCCATCCCTGCGGGACGGGGCCTTCGTCTCTGAGCTGCCTGAGAGAATCGAACTCTCGACCTTTTCATTACGAGTGAAATGCTCTACCGACTGAGCTAAGGCAGCGCGCCTTGCGGCGTCCGAAGTCTAGCCGAACCACCCCTGGTCGGCGCAAACCGGCAGGCCGATCACCGGAATGCGGCGCTCAGGCGGGCCGCCATCGCCGCCAAAGCGAAGCGAGGTTTGACATTCTGCGCGAGCGCTTCGCGACAGTCGAGGATCGCTTCGATGCAGTCCAGGAGCCCCTCGGGTCGTGTTCGGGATGCGAGGTCGCGCGCACGCTCTGCCATATCGGGATGATTGGGCGTCGCAGCCGCACCCATCGAATGAGCGAGCGCGTCCCGGTACAGCCCGGCGAGGTCGATGAGGGCGCGGTCCATGATGTCGCGCTCGGTCCGGGTCTTGCGCGACTTCTGGGTGCGTTCGAGTTCCTTGAGCACTCCGGCCGAACCTCGCAGCGCACCGGCCGCCCCCTTACCCGTACCGCCGGCACCGAGAGCGGTCTTGAGCTCTTCGGTTTCCCGTTCGTCACGGTCTGCGCTGATCTCCTTGGCCTCGGTCTCCGCGCTCTTACCGAGTTCTTCCGCAGCGGCGTAGGTGGTGGCGGGTCGAAGTACGGCGCCGGCGACATCGAGTGCGCGTTTGCGGTTGTCGCGTGCGGCCGGGTCCGTGGCGAGACGTCGAGCGCGACCGACGTGACCTCCACTGACGGAGGCCGCCCACTGCGCGGCATCTGCAGCGATACCGTCGACGTCGCGCAGGACCTGGGCAATCGAGTCGGCCCTCGGAGTGATGAGCCCGACGTGTCGGCACCGCGACCGTAGGGTCACCGAGATGTCCTCCGGATCCACCGACGGCGCGCACAACAGGAACACCGTGCGCTGCGGCGGCTCCTCGACGACCTTGAGCAGTGCGTTCGCGGCGCCTTCGGTGAGACGATCGGCGTCCTCGATGACGACGACCTGCCAGCGACCGGTGCTCGGCCGTCTCGCCGCGACCTGCACGATCGCGCGCATCGCCTTGACGCTGATCGTCAGGCCTTCGGGAACGACACGTCGGACATCGCCGTGGGTGCCGGCCATCGTCGTGCTGCACGCGTGACAACGACCGCACCCGGGCGCTGCGTCGTCGGTGCACTGCAACGCCGCGGCGAAGCACAGGGCGGCGACGGAGCGACCCGACCCGGGTGGGCCCGTGAACAACCACGAGTGCGTCATCGCAGAACCGGATGCCCCGGTGCGTGCGGCCACGGCGGCACCGACGAGGTCGGTCTCGACGTCGCGTTGACCGACGAGACGGTCGAAAACTCCGGGCATGGGGCTCAGCGTAGCGATCGGCACCGACGAACTCGGTCCGGGCGGATCAGTCGGTCGTCTCTTCGTCCGCGGTCTTCTTCGCTGCAGTCTTCTTGGCGGGAGCCTTCTTCGCCGCCTTCGTGGTCTTCTTCGCCGCAGCCTTCTTGGCAGGAGCCTTCTTCGCCGCCTTCTTGGTGGTCTTCTTCGCCGGACCCCGGGCACGTCGATCAGCCAACAGCTCGGATGCGCGTTCGTCGGTGATCGTGCCGACCTCGTCGCCCTTGCGCAGGCTCGCGTTGGTCTCGCCGTCGGTGACGTACGGACCGAAACGGCCGTCCTTGATCACCATCGGCTTCTCGCTGATCGGGTCGACGCCGAGTTCGCGAAGCGGAGGGACAGCAGCGGCCTGACGTCCGCGGCGCTTCGGCTCGGCATAGATCTTCAGAGCTTCGTCGAGGGTGACCGTGAACATCTGGTCCTCGGTCGCCAGCGAACGCGAATCGGTCCCCTTCTTCAGATACGGACCGTAGCGACCGTTCTGCGCGGTGATCTCCTCACCGGATTCCGGATCGACACCGACGACACGCGGCAATGACAGCAACCGCAGGGCGTCGTCGAGAGTGACGGACGACAATTCCATCGTCTTGAGGAGCGACGCCGTGCGGGGCTTCGGGCCGGTGGCCTTCTTCGCCGCTTTCTTCGCCGGCGCCTTCTTGGCTACCTTCTTCGCGGCAGTCTTGGTCGCGGTCTTCGTCGCGCCGGCGGTCGTCAGTTCTTCCACCGGGACGGGGGTGACGTCGGTTCGGGCTCGGGCTTCGGTTCGGGGAGCAATTCGGTGACGTACGGACCGAAGCGACCCTCGCGGGCCACGATCTCGTGTCCGGTCGCCGGATCGACGCCGAGAACCCGCCCCTCCTGCGGTGTCGAGAACAGTTTCTCCGCGTAGTCGAGGGTCAGCTCGTCCGGCGGCAGATCCTCGGGCAGATTCGCGCGCTGCGAGATGAGGTCGCCGTCAGGGTTGTCGGGGTCGACGACCATCCGCTCGAGGTACGGACCGAACCGGCCCACCCGCACATGGATCTCGCGCCCCTCGGAGTCGTCGAACAACCGGATCGAGTTGATCTCACGGGCATCGATGTCCTCGAGGTTCTGCCCGACCAGCTTCTTCAGGCCGCCCTTGCGCGCGACCGAGTCCTCGTCGCCGTGCTCGCCACCGAAATAGAACCGAGACAGCCAGGCACTGCGCTGCTCCTGGCCGGCGGCGATCTCGTCGAGATCGTCCTCCATGCCCGCAGTGAAGTCATAGTCGACGAGCTGGCCGAAATGAGCCTCGAGCAGGCCGATCACCGCGAAAGCTACCCATGACGGCACCAGCGCGCTGCCGCGCTTGTAGACATAGCCGCGGTCGAGAATCGTCTTGATGATCGACGCATAGGTCGACGGACGCCCGATACCCAACTCTTCGAGGGTCTTGATCAAGCTCGCTTCGGTGAACCGGGCGGGCGGATTGGTCGAGTGTCCGTCCGGATCGAGCTTCGTCGCGGTGACCGCAGCACCCTCGCTGAGGTTGGGCAGACGCGACTCCGCGTCGTCCGACTGACCGCCGGCCTCTTCGTCGACGCTTTCCACGTAGGCCTTGAGGAAGCCGGCGAACGTGATCGTGCGACCCGACGACGAGAAGGTGCACACCTCACCGGACCCCGCGGTGCCGGTGATGCGGAGTGTGAGAGTGGTGCCTCGAGCGTCGGCCATCTGTGACGCAACTGTGCGCTGCCAAATCAGCTCGTACAGCTTGAACTCGTCCGTGTCGAGCCGCGCGTGCAGTTCGCCCGGAGTCGCGAAGACGTCGCCGGCGGGCCGGATCGCTTCGTGCGCCTCCTGCGCGTTCTTGACCTTGCGGGTGTACTGGCGGGGTGTCGCGTGGACGTACTCGGCGCCGTACAGCTGTGTGGCCTGCGACCGGGCCGCGGCGATCGCCGACTCGGACAGCGTCGTCGAGTCGGTACGCATGTAGGTGATGTAGCCGTTCTCGTACAACCGCTGCGCGATACGCATCGTGCGTTCGGACGAGAACCGGAGCTTGCGGCCGGCTTCCTGCTGCAGCGTGGAGGTCATGAACGGCGGGTAAGGCTTGCGCGTGTACGGCTTGCTCTCGGCCGACGACACCGTCAGCGCGACACCGGACAGCGCGTCGGCCAGCCGGCGGGCGTATGCCTCGTCGAGCACGATGACGCCGTCGGTCTTCAGAGCGCCGTCGGGACCGAAGTCGCGACCTGCCGCGACACGGGACCCGTCGACGTTGACGAGGCGTGCACCGAACGAGCGGGGGCTCGCGTCGGCTCCTGCATCCATGGTCGCGGCGATGTCCCAGTACTCGGCGGACTTGAATGCCATGCGCTCGCGTTCACGACGCACGATGACACGGGTCGCGACGGACTGGACTCGGCCTGCCGACAGTCGCGGCATGACCTTCTTCCACAGCACCGGGCTGACCTCGTAGCCGTACAGGCGATCGAGGATTCGTCGGGTTTCCTGCGCGTCGACCAGGTCGTTGTCGAGCTCGCGGGTGTTCTCGGCCGCCGCGAGGATCGCGGGTTCGGTGATCTCGTGGAAGACCATCCGGCGGACCGGAACCTTAGGCTTGAGCGTCTCGAGGAGATGCCACGCGATGGCTTCGCCCTCGCGGTCGGGGTCGGTGGCGAGATAGAGCTCGTCGGCATCCTTCAGGAGCGACTTGAGCTCGGTGACCTTCGACTTCTTCTCGGGGCTGACAACGTACAGCGGCTCGAAGTCGTGATCGACATCGACGCCCAGCCGAGCCCAGGACTCGCCCTTGTACTTGGCGGGGACGTCCGCTGCACCGCGGGGAAGGTCTCGGATGTGTCCGACGGAGGCTTCGACGACATAGTTGCGCCCCAGGTAGGGGGCGATCTTCTTCGCCTTGGTCGGAGATTCGACGATGACGAGTCGGCGTATGCCCGACGCGTTGCCCGACGTGCCCTTGTCCCGTGCTGCCACCGTGACGCCCGAACCTTCCCTTTTGCCGACATGTCCGTCTCTCGAAGACATGTATACCGACCTGTCTCCCCGACTCGGTCACACACAGGGTCGCACATACTCGGTCGATCGCTCGTCACATGTGGTGCTCACCGTGCTCGTGACGTGGCCAGATCGCGCGGGCCTCGATGTCGTCGGGGGGTGCTCCGATGCTTTCGTCGAGCCGCGCGATGCGGCGCGGTCCCGACACTCTCAGCCTGGTGGGGCACCATGCGGGCTGATCAAGGTGGGGGCGATTCCGGCGAGCATCAAGGCTTCGGAGAGTGGCACGTAGGTTCCGGGCGCATCGGGATCGAGCCCGAGGACATACCGCTCGCCCGCGAGCTCCATCCGACCCGCAGCAGGAACCATGCCCTCAACGCTCCGGCGTTCGGGACCCATCCGGCCGGGACGCGCTTGGTTCCGCCCCGCGACCACGCGATCGCGAGTGGGACGAGATCGGGAACGTCGGCGGTGTTCACCCGCGGAGACCCGTCCGGCGCCACACCGATTTCTGCGGTCAGACCCGTCGCGACGATCCGGTCCGCGATCGCAGAGGCGCGCCATGGCGCGTCGACCGTCACCGAGATCTGCGCCGAGTCGGCCGTGTGAGACACGATTCGCCCTTGCGCCGCGAGCAACCCGCTCAGGTCGGATAGTGCCGGCGGCGCGGTATCGGCGCCGAAGAAGGACAGTTGACTCACTGCTACCTCCCTGTCTGTGGCCGTTTCCAGTTGTCTTACCCCGAAAATGTCATCGTCCCCCATCGCCGGTGGCGACAGGGACGATGGGAGTGAGGGCGATCGCTCTCACAGGTGCTCGGTGGAGCGCGTCAGATCAGACGGCGCGCACACCGGTGGCCTGCGGGCCTTGGTGCCCTGGCCGACCTCGAACTCGACGCGCTGGTTCTCCTCGAGGGTGCGGAAACCGGAACCCTGGATCTCGGAGTAGTGAACGAACACGTCGGCAGAGCCGTCCTCCGGAGCGATGAAGCCGAAGCCCTTCTCCGCGTTGAACCACTTCACAGTGCCCTGTGCCATGCTTTTCCTTCTCTTTCTAACACCGGATTCGACGAGCCGCTGGGGACAGCGGCCGCCAGGTCCCGATTCCGACCGCTGTACCTTTCGAATCCCCCGTTGGAAGAGCTAAAGCACACCGCTCGCAACCACGATCCTGCGAGCGTGCACTTTCTCAAGTCTACGAACACAGAAGCTGCGACCGCGTGCCAGTCAATCATGTTCTGGGCGGTCACAACAGTAGGTATGGCACAATCGCGCCAAAATTCTGATCTTGTAGACCGCTCGGTAGCATGACCGGCGGGTAGAGGTATGTCGACCATGTTACGCGGCATCGCCTCCGCCCCGTGCCGAATTCGATCCAGTGGAGCCGACGTGTGAGCAGTTCATCACCTATCCACCCAGGTGGAGGCGCTGCCCCGGGCTACGGACAGGCGCTACTCGACCGATTGCTCGCCGGCACGCCATCGAACGAGCACCCCCTCACCTACACCGCCGAGCTGCCCGCACAGAAAGCGCGACACGCCCGCTGGCCTGGCTGGGCCGCCGACTCCTTGGTCGACGCACTCCGCGAACAAGGGGTGTCGGAACCCTGGAGTCATCAGACCCACGCCGCCGATCTCGCGGCCGAAGGCAACAACGTCGTGGTGTCCACCGGTACCGCATCGGGCAAGTCCGTTGCCTACCAGCTTCCGGTGCTCACGGCGCTCGCGTCCGACCCGCAGGCCACCGCGCTGTATCTCTCCCCCACGAAGCGCTCGGCGCCGACCAATTGCGCGCGGTGACAGAACTGACCGGGGCGACGCCCGACCTGTCGACGGTCCATCCGTGCGCGTATGACGGCGACACCTCCACAGAATTGCGCCGATGGGCGCGTAGCCATTCGCGGTGGATCTTCACCAACCCGACATGCTGCACCTGGCGATACTGCCCGGCCACGCACGCTGGGCGCGGCTGTTGCGTCGGCTGCGGTACGTCGTGATCGACGAGTGTCACTCGTACCGGGGCGTCTTCGGGTCCCACGTGGCGCTGATCATCAGGCGGTTGCGTCGCCTCGCGAACCATTACGGCTCCGACCCGGTGTTCATCCTCGCGTCCGCCACCACCGCCGACCCTGGCGCCGCCGCCTCGCGGTTGATCGGAGCGCCCTGCAAGGAGGTGACCGAGGACGGCTCGCCCCACGGTCCGCGCACCATCGCATTGTGGGAACCACCTCTGCTCAGGGAAGTCACCGGCGAGCACGGCGCACCTGTGCGTCGCGCTGCCGGCACCGAGGCAGCCCGGCTTCTCGCCGACCTCGTCGTCGAAGGGGCTCGCACGCTGGCGTTCGTCCGTTCACGTCACGGCGCGGAGCTCACTGCGATGAGCACACGACGTCTGCTCACCGAATCTGCGCCCGACCTCGCGGACCGTGTCGCGACCTATCGCGCCGGGTATCTTGCGGAGGATCGTCGCGATCTCGAGGCTGCGCTGTCCGACGGCCGGCTGCTCGGTGTCGCAAGCACGAACGCACTCGAACTCGGTGTCGATATCGCAGGCCTCGACGCCGTGGTCGTTGCCGGGTTCCCGGGCACGGTCGCATCGTTCTGGCAGCAGGGCGGGCGGGCCGGGCGGCGTGGTCAGGGTTCGCTCGTCGTTCTCGTCGCACGCGACGACCCGCTCGACACCTATCTGGTGCACCATCCGCAATCGCTGCTCGACAGGCCGGTCGAGGCGACCGTGACCGACCCCGCCAATCCGTACGTGCTCGGGCCGCAACTGTTGTGCGCTGCTCTGGAGTTGCCGCTCTCGCACACGGAGGTCGAGGGGTTCGACGCGCAGGACCTGCTCACCGACCTGGCGACGCAGGGTCTGATCCGTCGCCGCCCACACGGCTGGTTCGTCACACCGGACACTCACCCACACGCCGAGGTCGACATCCGCGGCGGCATCGGACATCAGGTCGCGATCGTCGAGGCCGACACCGGCCGGATGCTCGGGACCGTCGAAGCGGGGCGGGCACCCGCGACCGTCCACCCAGGTGCGGTGCATCTCCACCAGGGCGAGACCTTCGTCGTCGACGAACTGCATCTCGACGACGGCGTCGCGCTCGTGCACGCCGAGGACCCGGAATGGTCGACCTCGGTGCGCGAGGTCACCGACATCCGAGTCGTCGCTGCGGAGGAGACCCACACGTACGGCCCGTGACCGTGCAGATGGCCGCAGTCGAGGTGACCGGGCAGGTGGTCGCCTATCTCCGGCGTCTTCCCTCCGGGGAGGTGCTCGACCAGATCGAGTTGGACCTGCCGGCTCAGACCCTGCCCACGCGGGCCGTGCTGTATACCGTCACACCGGAACTGCTCGACCGGATCGGGTTGGCACCCGAGCGGGTTCCGGGTGCTCTCCACGCCGCCGAGCACGCCGCCATCGGATTGCTCCCCCTCGTCGCGACGTGCGATCGCGGCGATATCGGTGGCGTGTCCACCGACCTGCACGCCGACACAGGACTGCCCACCGTGTTCGTCTACGACGGGCATCCGGGAGGAGCCGGTTTCGCCGAACGCGGCTTCTCTCGGATCACCCAGTGGCTCACCGCCACCCGCGATGCGGTGCGGGCATGCGAATGCACCGACGGTTGCCCGTCGTGCGTGCACTCCCCCAAGTGCGGGAACGGCAACGATCCGCTCGACAAGGCCGGCGCGATCGCGCTGCTGTCCGCGGTACTCGGCGCACTCGACAGCTCGCCGTAACCACTAATTCGCTCTCGCGACGCCGGAGAGTCCCAGCACGGGTGAGACATCCCTCCGCACGTCTTGCATGCAACGTTGCATGCAAGGAGTACGATGGATTCATGTCCATCACCGCCGGACCTCTGGCCGCCGAACGCGCGTACGTCCACACCAAGTCTGCGATCATCACCGGACGATTGGCAGGTGGCCAACTCGTGAGCGAAAGTGCCATCGGCGCGGAGCTCGGCGTCAGCCGCACACCCGTACACGAGGCCTTCCTACGCCTGGACGCCGAGAATCTCCTGGAGTTGGCGTCACGCAAGGGGGCAATCGTCCGACCGGTGACACCGTCGGAGGCCGCAGACGTGCTCGCCATGCGCGAGGGTATCGAGAGTACCACGCTGCACAGGTTTTCGAAGCCGGTGGACCGAGTCCACAGATCGTGGCAGCCCTGACCCAGAACCTGGATCGCCAGGGCCGATACGTCGAGGCCGGAGATGTGCCCGGTTTCGTCGACGCCGATGACGAGTTCCACGCATTGATGGTCGAAGCGTCGGGCAATGCCATCGCCCAACGCTTCTACGAAATGCTCCGGGACCGACAGCAACGCCTGCGCAATCTGCTACTGCGCGTGGACCCGGCAAATCTGACGTCCGCGTATGCCGACCACCACACGCTGTTCGAATGCTTCACCAGTGGCGATCAGAGCGGCTTCACCTCCGCGCTGGTGGCGCACATCAAGCGCTACCAGGGTGCGCTGTGAGTCTGCTGGGGACCGAGCGCAGGACACCGGCCTCGAAGTCGTCACAGCAACGACCCGCGTGGCCACTTGTTTTCGGGGCATTGTTCGTCTGCGCCTGGTCGGGCAACCAGTTCAGTCCGATGTTGCTGTTGTACAAGAATTTCGATCACTACTCGTCGGTCACGGTGACGTCGTTCCTCGGAATCTACGTTGTGGGATTGGTGCCCGCTCTGCTGATCGCGGGCACACTGTCCGACCGCTTCGGCAGACGGCCACTGATGCTCGCTGGAATATGCTTCGGCCTGCTCGCCAGCCTGTTCATCGCTGCGGGCGAGTTCGGTCCATTACCAATATATTTCGGCCGGCTCCTTGCCGGGATGTCGGTCGGCACGGCGATGGCCGTCGGAACCAGTTGGCTCGAGGAACTGTCACAGGGGCAGTACGATCCTGCCGCCGACGATGGGGCAGGTGCCCGCCGCGCAACACTCGCGTTCACGCTGGGCTCAGGTCTCGGTGCTCTGGTGGCGGGGAGTCTCGCCCAGTGGGGACCGATACCAGAGGTACTTCCGTACCTGATTCATTTCGCGGTGGCCGCTCCATTCGTTCAGCTGATCAGGAATGCACCGGAGACGGTCCGACTCATCGACAAGCGGTCGGACTTCCCTCGAACCTCCTTCCGGGTTCCGTCGGCGAGGCACCCCAGGTTCCTTCGAGTTGTGGTCGTCTGCGCACCGTGGCTGTTCGTCGCGTGTGCACTGGCCTACGGCTACCTGCCGTTCTGCTCGAGGATGCAACCGGGGGAATGGGTTTGGCCTACGCGACCGCGCTGAGCGTGATCGCCCTCGGATCGGGCGCACTCGTCCAACCCGTAGCAAAGCGGATCGACTCCACTTCCAGTGCTCGTGGTATCGGCATTTCATTGGGGACGCTGATCGTGGGAATTCTCCTGATGGCCTTTGCCGTCGAGACCAACTCAGTGGTCGCCGGACTTGTTGTGAGCACGGTCCTCGGTGCCGGGTTCGGTATCGGCCTGGTGTCCGGTCTGCTCGAGGTGCAGCGAATCGCTCCACCTGCAGATCTGGCGAAGCTCACCGGCGCTTCTACGCGGTGGCCTACACCGGGTTCGCGGTTCCTACGCTCCTGGCTGCGCTGACTCCGCCCTTCACGACGATCGCACTACTTCTGATCCTGGCCTGCATGGTCTCGATCTCGATGGTGGCCGTGTTGTGGGGATCCCGAAAGCACTTGCCGCACAGTTGGCAGAACACCTCTTCGACGTGAGCACTGCTCATTCGTGCGGCCCGCGACCTCGAACGCGCTGGGTCGTGGCATCCGATTCGTCCGCAGGCGCCTCGGGCTCGGGTGCTGCAGGGCCGGCCCGAGCGATCGCCGACGCTTCCCGGTCGCCGAACAACGGCGATACCGGAGCGTGGGTCTCCACCACCGCATCCCATCCGTGTATCCGGCAACTCCGCACACCCACCCCCATGCGAACGGCAACGGTCTGCGCGATCACACATGCATCGGTGGCTCCCCGGTCGAGTGACGATGCGACGGCCAACGCCGCCAGGTCGGCCGCGGCCTGCAGTCGGTGACGGACCACCACGACCGATCCGACGTGCAGAACGGTCGCAGTGATCACGATGAGTGCGGCCATGATGAAGCATCCGAGGATGCTGGCGCTGCCCCGCTCGTCGCCCAAGTCTGTCCGCGTCACGACGCCTCTCCCGGTTCGCGGACCGCAACGGCGTCGGCCGTCAGGGTGATC
>BBEG01000175.1 GCA_001312645.1 Rhodococcus sp. JCM 9791 | reverse complement strand
CGTCTCCGGCGAGGAAGCCGGTGCGGACCAGCGCGGCTTCGGCGGCACCCACGGACGGCAGGAGCGGCACGAGTTGAGGAAGAGGTCGGACGAGATGAGGCGCGGTACGCATCATGATGATGTTGCGCTCGACGGCGCTCTCTCGGGCAATGCCGACGTTGCCCGAGGCGAGGTAACGCAATCCGCCGTGTACGAGTTTCGAGCTCCAGCGGCTGGTGCCGAACGCGAGGTCGTGGCGTTCGGCGAGCACGACGCTCAATCCTCGGCTGGCGGCATCGAGAGCGACACCCGCGCCGGTGACGCCACCGCCGATGACGAGGACGTCGACGGTGGCATGCTCGCCGAGTTCCTCGACCTCGCGGGTGCGGCGGGTGGCGTTCAGGGCGCTCGACCGGCGGGGGTCATCATCGGTGCCTTTCGGTTGGGGCGAGGTAGGAGTCGATGGCATGGCCGAGCTCGTCGAGTAGTGCTCGGTGGTCGACGATTTCGCTGATCATGCGGACGGATTGCACTGTCGATTGTGCGGTGAGCAGGATGAACGCTGCGAGCGTGTGTGGGTCACCGGCACGGATGGAGCCATCGCACTGGCCCTGTTCGATCGCAGTGACGAGGACATCGAGGATGACGCGTTGACTGGTGCCGAGCCGGTCGACGATGTACGTGATGAACACTTCCGGGTCGGTGCGCAGCACCTTTTCGAAGATCGGGTGAGTGCCGATGTCGTAGGCGGCGGCAATGACCGCCGACACCAGAAGTGGGCGGGTGGGCCCGATACCGCGTGTGTCGGGAAGCGCGGCACGGATCTCCCTGGTGAGCAGGTCGGCGAGGACCGAGTCCGTATCCGGCCATCGACGGTAGACGGTGGGTCGGCTGACGCCGGCACGCCGAGCGATCTCGGCGAGGGTGGTGCGTCGTAATCCGAAGTCGAGCAGGCAGGAGCGGGCAGCGTCGAGAATCTTGTCTTCGATGCTGTCGCTGGGGCGTTCCGAATCGGGCGACAGCGGGTGCTGCGGGGAGATCGCCTCACCGAATGTGTCGTTACGAACTGGCGTCATGTGTAACACTGTAACGCATGACTGAGAGCTTCACGCCCCATCGACCCGATCAGCTTGCTCCGGACATGGAGTGGGATGCGTGGGGGACAGCCGAACATCGAACCGAACTGGCCCCCGAAGTGCACACCCTGCTCGAGCAGCACTCGGAGTCCACCGCAAGCGGGTCCCGCTCGCCGAATCCGCCGTCCGACTCACCCCGACCAGGCTCGCCCCGGAGTGTCGAGCGACCTCGTTCGCCTCCTCGGTGCCGAGCACGTCCTCGACGACGACGCCACGCGCCTCCGTCACGCCGGTGGCAAGAGCACTCTGGACCTGCTGCATCGGCAGGAATCCGATCCGCAGACGGCACCTGACGCGGTGGTTCTCCCTGCCGATCACGGTGAGGTCCTGAGCCTCCTCGAATACTGTGCGGGACAGTCGATCGCGGTTGTCCCATTCGGCGGAGGTACCAGTGTCGTCGGGGGAGTCGATCCCGATTCCGGCCGCTTGTCCGCAGTGATCGTTGTGGATCTGCGCCGATTGAACGCCCTCACCGATCTCGACCCCGTCTCACGCATCGCGACCGTGCAGGCCGGTGCCACCGGGCCTCAGGCCGAAGAGCTGCTCGGTACCCACGGTTTCTCACTCGGTCACTACCCTCAGAGTTTCCGCCACGCAACCATCGGCGGGTTCGCGGCCACCCGGTCCTCCGGCCAGGCCTCTGCTGGATACGGGAGATTCGACGACATGGTCGAACACATGACGGTTGCCACGCCACGCGGCACCATTCGGGTCGGCCACCCGCCGGCCTCCGCAGCCGGCCCGGATCTGCGACAACTCTTCCTCGGTTCAGAGGGGACCTTCGGAATCATCACGGAGGTCGGTGTGCGCGTCCATCCCATCCCCGCCGTGGTCGAGCACCGGGCATGGAGCTTCCCTGATTTCACCACCGGCGCGGACGCACTTCGCACTCTCGTCCAGAGCGGCCTGCCGCCGACCGTGCTCCGGCTCTCGGACGAAGCCGAGACCGGCCTCAACCTCGCCCTGCACAAGGATATCGGGCGTACATCTCCCGGCGGATGTCTTGCGGTGACCACTATCGAGGGCGACGAGCGTTACGTGCGCGACCGTGCGGCAGCAGTGCAGGAGATCCTCAGTGCAGCAGGAGGCATCGACCTCGGAGCGGAACCCGCCCGCCAATGGGAGCACGGACGATTCGGCGCACCACATCTGCGGGATGCGCTGCTACAAGCGGGCGCCCTCGCGGAGACCCTCGAAACCGCGACCACCTGGTCGAATCTGTCGCGGCTCCGTGCTGCGGTCACCGAGTCGCTCACCGACACGCTCCGCGAGGGTGGCACTCCACCGCTGGTGATGTGCCACATCTCGCACACATATCCGGCCGCGCGTCTCTGTATTTCACAATTGTGTGCGCGCAGACCGATGACACGGTGGGGCAATGGACCGCGGCGAAGCAAGCGGCCTCGGCGGCGATGGTCGCTGCCGGCGGAACTATCACCCATCATCACGCCGTCGGACGAGACCACCTGCCGTGGATGACGGACGAGATAGGGGACTGCGGCGTGGAAGTACTCCGTGCCATCAAGAACGCGCTCGATCCGCACCACATCCTCAATCCCGGAAAGCTCATCCCTTGACGTCTCTTCGGCCCTCTTGACAGGAGATAGACCGCACCCGAACCACCCCCCGAAGGAGGCGGATCCCAGTGACCCACGTCGTCGACACCGGTGGCCACGCTCCGCCACAGCCAGAATCACTCTGGCAGCGTTCCGATCCCGACATGCGGTATGCCCGCACGCCCAGCATAGGAAGACTCGTTCCCCGAGTTCGAGGGGTTGGCTCTCGCGAAACACCTCGAACACGTCATCGTCGTATACGCGGGCCGCACCAACACCACCTTCCGGCCGGCCCGCCTGCCGCGTTCGACAAGTTCCCGTTTCATGGTCGCGATCGCTGCATCCGCGGCCTGTTTTCGGGCCTGCCGGTAGCCCTTCGACGGCGCCTGCCCCTTCCCACGCGGGCGCCGCGCCATCCGTTTCTGGGATTTCGCCAGCTCCGCCGCGCAGCGTGTGCGGTGCTGCGCATGCGGCAGATCGAACTCCTCGTCGGTGATCGGTACCGGTTGCCGCTCGCGGGTGACCACGAACGACGCGTACCAACGGCCGAGCGAATCACGGGTGATGCGCACACTCGACGGCTCCGACGGCAGGTCCCGCGACAACGTCTTCTTCCGGGATTTGTAGCGGGGACGACCATGGCCCTTGACCGTGAACGAGGCGTCCAGAGCCTGCGCGAACGTCCGGATCATCTGCTGCTGCGCGACCGGGGAGCCGCCCCGCAACCACGACGACTGTGTCCGGGCTTCGGCCAACAGCTTTCCGAGCTTCGCGAAGTTCGGTTTCCGACCGGTTTCGAGTTGGTGGACGGCTTCGTTCCACAGGAATCGGCAGCGATGCCATTCCCGGATCAGGATAACCGGACCCACCGACACGTTCCCCGCCGCCACCACACTCCTCGAAAGGAGGACGGCGCGGATACTCCCTCGTGAACGAGGAAGTATCCGCGCCGAACACCAGATGACCACTGGCTCGATTGTCGTGCTGAGCAACCCGGCCGCCGACGACACTGCCCTCCACACACTCGCGGATGCCAGCACACGACTGCGGGCGCACGGACTGCGCATCGCTCACATCGCCGCCGATTCCGTCGATGAATCGATCGCACTCACCCGCCACGCAGTCGAGGACGGCATCGACGCGGTCGTCGCTGTCGGCGGCGACGGCATCGTCTGGCAGGCATGGCAGGCAACCGCCACCACCGGCACGCCCGTCGGGATCGTCCCTGCCGGAACGGGAAACGATCTCGCCCGCGTCCTCGGCATTCCCGACGACCCGGCAGCAGCAGCCGATGTGGTCGCCACCGGCCGGCGACGAACCATCGATCTGGGCCGAGTTTCCTCGACCCAGGGCCCCGCCCAGTGGTTCGGCACTGTGCTCGCGGGAGGATTCGACGCTCTCGTCACCGATCGCGCCAACCGCATGAAGTGGCCGCGCGGCCGACTGCGGTACAACGCCGCCACGGTCGTCGAACTGGTGAACCTGCGACTGCTCCCGTACCGGATCACCTTCGACGACGAACCGGCCATCGAACTCGACGCAACACTGGTGGCCGTCGGCAACGCTTCCACTTACGGGGGTGGCATGCGAATCGCGCCGGGTGCGCTGCTCGACGACGGTCTGCTCGACGTGGTGGTCGCCACGTCGGCGAACCGTTCTCGTCTCCTGCGCCTGTTCCCGACCGTGTATCGGGGCACCCACGTCGACCTGCCCGAGGTGATGGTGCGCCGCGCTCGGCGGGTGCGGCTCGAGTGCCCGGGCATCACTGTCTACGCCGACGGAGAACCCCTCAAATCCCTGCCGGTCGACGTCGAGGCAGTGCGCGGCGCCGGAACGGTGCTGGTGCCGGAACACTGACACAGGCCGACCTGCCATCGTCACCGGCTGCGTGCCACGTGTCGAGGCCCTCGGCGTAGAGGTCGTCGTGCCTGCGGACTCTCGGCATTCTGGTCTCGAAGTGTGTGCTCACCAGTGATGCACGGCTTCACGACGCGCGGCGTCCACGTTCGATGCTTCTCCTGGCCGTCGACGGTTCATACTGGGTCCATGCGAGCATCCACCGTCGCCCACAGAACCCGTCCGACCCAAGAATCTCGAGCGCTGTCCCCAGCAGTCCGGAGGTACGCCGCGCACGCTCAACACACCTCGGTGACCGGTGATCTCGTGACCGCAGACGGATTTCGACTCGGACGGTGGGTGGATCGGCAACGGATTGCGCGCGCGACCCGGACGCTTCCTCCTCACCGTGAGCGAGAGCTCGATGCGGTCGGTTTCGATTGGCGGGTCGAGCCGGTTCCTCGAGTCGATGCCAAGCGACTTCGTATGCTCACCGAACTTGCGGCGTACCGCGAACTGCACGGCACCGCGGAGGTTCCTGTCCACTACACCACCGATGACGGTGAGCGACTCGGCGAGTGGCTGTATCGGCAGATCAAACGGTGGCGCACCGGCTCACTCGCCGACGGCGAACAGGCCGTGCTCGAGTTGTTCGGGGTGACGCCGAACGCTCGTCGGCGTGGCCCCAGGGCAGGGGTAACTGGAGTGCCGGAACGGCACTCGGATGAAGGTCGCTGATACCAGGAGATCGTTGGGCGTATTCGATCCGCGATGCCGGCCGGCCGGCCGGTCAGTGGACGTCCCGGGGAGGTGGCGTGAAGGCGTTGGCGGCGGCCATGGCTGCGTCACTGTCGAGACTTCGGGCCCCGAACATCGAGTCGGCTGTGCTGCGATCGAGGGTGTGTCCTCGGGAGAGCAGGGAGGCGACTGTGTGAGAGGTAGCGTGGTCGTGGGGATTCCAAGAATTCAGCAGGTCGGCGATGCGCGCGCTGCAGGTCGCGTCACTCGCGAAGGGAAGCCCCAGTGCGTCGAACCCGTCGGGTTCGGTGTAGTCGGCTCGACTCCAGCAGGAGCCGTCGAAGCCGTAGACGAAGCCGATCCACTCACCGTTTCGACGCTGGCGGTCGATATAGCCGGACACCGCGTGTTTCCACCATGAGGGAACACCAGCGAACAGATCTGTTTCGCGGCGACCGAAATAGTCGGCTGCGGCGTCGAAGTAGGTTTCGGAGTATTCGTGGTCGTAACCGATCAAGACAGCTTCCGACCTGCTGTGCCAACGAAGATCGGCCCAATTCCCGCCACCGTCATCGAAATGCCACGTTGCTCCACGTGCATAGCAGCCTTCGGCCCACCGGATCCCTCGGGCGGCCGACACGGCAGCATAAGACGCCCAGCGAGGACGCATCTCCTCGGGAGAAGGAATCGCCACAGTATGCACGAGTCGTGATGGTACCGCCGTCGTCGGTCCGACCGAGCAGTCCGAGCGCGTCACGTCATCGGCGTGGTCAGACGACCCCGTAGACGACGTAGTCGTCGAACAGTTGCCAGGCGGTCCCTGACTCGGCGAACCCGTCCTGTCGCAATGCGGCGAGGTCGACTGCGATGAACTCGCCTCCTGCGGTGAGTTCGAGCGTGTCGAGCATCGCCGTGAAACGCCCTTCCCGGTCGGCGACAGAGGCGGCCTGCTGACCGTTCCAGCGCTCGACCAATTCGTCGGGAGTCACTGCACCACACCCAGTTCGCGCAGGCCGGTGGCGAGCTGCTCGATTCCTCCGATGTTACGGATGGACGGTCCATGGTTGTGCCTTCGAGGATGATGTACCGCTTGTTCTGCACCGCGGTGAGGCGACTGGCCACCGGGTCCGATTCGAGGAACCGGATCTTCTCCTCGGCACTGTCACCGTCACTGCCACGTGTGAGATCGGCCAGCACGAGAACGGTGGGGTCACGATCGAGGATGCTCTCCCAGCCCGCCTCGGGCCACAATTGTCGACTGTCGCCGAACGCGTTCTGTGCCCCGACTTCACGCGTCATGATTCCTGGGGCACCACAGCATCCGGCAATGTACGGACTGGCAGTTCCCGCATACCACCATGCGAGCGTCACCTGTGAGGCATCGATACTTCCTGCAGCCGCCTCGGCCCGGCCACGCAGATCGCCGACGAGGTCGTCACCGCGTTCGCGGACACCGAAGAGCGTGGATATGTCCAGGATTTCGGAGTACAGGTCGTCGAGTGTGAGCTCGGAATCCTGCACGGCGTCCTGCCCGGTGCATTCGCTCGGAGACTGATACGTGGAGATTCCCATTCCGGTGAACCGGTCGCGATCAGCGATGCCTCATCGGTGAATGTGTAGTCGAAAGTCGTGTACACAAAATCCGGCTCACGGTCCAGCACCGATTCGAACGACGGGAACTCCGTGTCGAATGCGTACACCTCGGAAGCCGCAGGTTCGAGTTCCGGGAGAAGCCGATCGTCACCGAGCGCAACACCGGAGAGTCGATCTGCCAGTCCGAGACTGAGCAGCAGTTCCACGGCGGGCTGGTTGACGGCCACCGCCCGTTGGATGGCGTCGTTGGGCGAAACCGTGATGCCGCAGTTGATCACACCGCGCGCGTCTACGGTATCGACCGGATCGTCGCTACCGGTAGAAGCGCCACACCCGGCCGCACCCAACACCACCACGGTCGCTGCGGCGACCGCTGTATTCCGAATTCGTCGGCGCATTACCCATCGAGCTTCCTGTAGCCACTGCACGCGAGCGGACCACACGTCATTACCCGGGTACGGCGAGCCGCCACCGGTCCAGCAGGGTATCGGGCTCGGGGGTGTTCGCCCCTCACCGTTGCGCGTCAGCTCCGGATTCCCACCGGATTCCACCTGGCCCCATCGTCGGGGCTACCTGGCGTGACGAATCTAGCAAACAGGGCCTCACATCCGAATTGCCCCTGCCTGACCCGTCCGATTCGATCACCGACAGCGAACTCTCCGACGGCGGGCCCACCGGCTTCCGACGGCATCGGAGGTGTTGCCAGGTACGCCATGGCATCGTGGATCCATGACCATCTCAGTTCGCCCGGCTTCCGTGTTCGAGGATGTCCGGACCCTGGTCGGTCCGAAGTCGCCCGGGGCCAACGTGTGCTGGTGCGTGAGCTACCGGATCTCGTCCAAGCTCAACAACGAGCTTCGCGGACCGGCCCGCGGCGAGTATGTCGCCGAACTGTGCCGTGCGGAACCCCCGCCGGGAGTACTCGCCTACTACGGTGACGAGCCGGTCGGCTGGGCCGCTGTGGCACCGCGCTCGGCCACGTCCTTCGCGCGCAGCCGTAGGATCCCGCATGTCGACGACCTGTCGGTCTGGTCGCTGTGGTGTATCCGTGTGCGTCCCGGTCATCGCAAACAGGGGATCTCACACGCTCTGATCGCCGGCGCGGTCGAGTTCGCTCGTGCCCACGGCGCACCGGCGATCGAGGCGTACCCGCTCGACAACGGCGAGGACAAGGTCGACATCACGATGGCCTATGCCGGGATCCGAAAGAACTTCGAGCGCGCCGGGTTCACTCACGCCGCCGATACCACTTCTGTTCTGGCCGGGCATCCCCGAGTTCTGATGCGGCTCGACTTGCGCTGACTGTGTTGACCACACCACTGCGAGCAACATTTCGGCCGCCTTGCCCCGACATACCTGTGAGAAGCGGGATAGGGGAGAGCTAGCGGGCCCGTCGCCGCTTCTTGCGCGTCTTCCGCTTCTTTCGGCTCTTGGTGTTCTTGGTGCTCTTGGAAGACGGGGAGGGGGTCGGCTCGTCGACGGACTCGTCCTCGGACACAGGCGACGCGACAATCTGTTCCTGAACCGACCGTTCCATCTCTCTACGCAGACTTGCCATCAATTCAGGGGAGCGCAGGAGGAAGGAGGCTTCTTGAAGAGCGAGGTATCGTGCCTTCGAGATCAACACCGCGGTGTCGTGTTTACCGTCGATTTCGACCGCGACCGTATCGTTGTTGACCTTCCGAACCAGATCCCTCAATTGCGTGCGGGCAGCCTTCACCGAGATTGATGGCACCCGTGTGAACTCCCTTCCTCTGCTCGACCGACCCGGGCATCATCATCGTCGCGCCGATTTCGGGCAGGAACACGACCCGTGTGTCAGCGTGGGCATGGCAGGAGGCCTCGGAAGGGGACTTCGACGAGCCACTCTTAGCGTCCGGTCATGCCGACATTCGTAGTTGAGCCTATGACCATCGACGTCGCCGGCGTTGTCGAACTCCTCGAGCGTGCGGTCGGTGGGGACGACCGCGAGCGACTCGACCGCGCCTGTGCGCGCTACTGTGCAGGACCAGCCGGACTCGCGGGCGTGTTCGCTCAGAGTGCTCCCATCGGCGTCGTCGCTACCTCCATCACGCCGACGGTCGGGGGACGATTCGCCAGGCATTGGCGCTGGATGGGCGCCTCGACAAGACGCAACACGACTGCATGACCCGCCCGCCATCCGAGCGGTAGAACAACAGCCGGCCCACCGCGAAGCTGAGGCCGCCTCGAAGTGCGTGTCCTTCATGTCGGGCTTGCTCTCGGCCAGGGTTCATTGTTCAACGAGACCCGCAAGATACGTCTGGTCGCCCCCGCCGTTCTGTATCTCGCCGCGATCATTTCGGGCAGCGGGCCCGATTGTGTACCCGAAGTGAGGGTTCTGCCATGTCTTTCGAGTGATCGACCCGAGTGCTCGGCGACAGCGAGGGTTGCGGCTCCGCGCGAGCCCCAGGTCGATGAGACGGCTCAGCAGATCCGGGTACGAAAGCCCGCTGGCCTCCCAACCTCTGGCATAGACCGAGCGAGCGGTGAAGCCGGGCATGGTGTTGATCTCCAGCACGTACAGGCGGCGCGTGTGCTCCTCGTAGAGGAAATCGACCCTGGCCAGACCGTAGCCGCCGATCGCACGGTAGGCGCGCAGCGACATCTCGCGTACCTCCTCGGCGATCGGCTCGGGCAGCGCGGCGGGAACCGTGGCGATCTCGTGGTCGCTGAGGTATTTCCCTTCGTAGTCGAGCCAGTCGCCACGGATGTTGAGTTCGACGGCGACCGAGGCATCGGGGGTGTCGTGGTCGCCGAGCACGCCGCAGGTCAGCTCGCGAGCCACGACACCCTGCTCTACGACGAGGACCCGGTCGTAGCCGAAGGCCAGCTCGACGGCAGTGTGCAGTTCCGCCATGGAGGTGACGCGGGAGATGCCGATGGAGGAGCCCATGTTGGCCGGTTTGACGTACATCGGCCAGTCGAGCGTTTTCACCAGACCACCCCGGTCGGTCGTGGTGATCCAGTCGTGCTCGGTGAACCAGACGTGCGGAGTCATCGGGATGCCCTCCGCCAGAAACACCCGTCGCATTGCGGTCTTGTCCATCGCCACGGCCGACGCCAGGACGCCGCAGCCCACGTACGGCAGGCCGAGCGTCTCCAGGTGCCCCTGAACCACACCGTCCTCGCCGAACGGGCCGTGCAGCACAGGGAAGACGATGTCGATCATGCTCCGGCGCAGTTCGAGCGACCAATTGCCCTTCCGGTCGATGACGACGAGGACGGGGTCGTATCGCTCTTTCGGCAGCGCATCGAGCACCGCCCGCGCTGACTGGAGCGAAACCTCGTGCTCGGCAGATGGTCCCCCTGTCAGCACAGCCACGCGCAGGCGTTCAATCATGTTCACCCCGGCAGTGTCCGATGTCCGGCCGACTGATCACCAGAGCATTCACTGCTCAATTTCTGGTCATTCCCGTTCTGGTCATTTCAGGAGCAATACTCGGGCAGTTTTTTGGTCTGCGAAATGAACAACGCCTCGGTCTAACCTGCTGACCTATGCGGACAATTGGGCTGATCGGCGGTCTGAGCTGGGAATCGACGGTCATCTACTACCAGACCATCAATCAGCGGGCGCGCGAATGCCTCGGCGGCAGCCATTCGGCCGACAGCCTGATCTGGTCGGTCGACTACACGACCGTCGAAGACCTCATCTTCGCCGGCCGGTGGGACGAGGTCGGCGAGCTACTCGCCGACGCGGGCGTCCGGCTGGAGGCAATGGGGGCCGAACTACTGCTCATCTGCAGCAACACCTTCAGCCGGGTGAATGACGAGGTGGAGCGGGCGGCGAGCGTGCCCGTGCTGCACATCGCCGACGCCGTGGGCGCCGAGGTCAGTGCCAGGGGGATGCGCAAGGTCGGCCTGCTGGGCACCCGCTTCACCATGGAGGAGCCCTTCTACCGGGATCGGTTGGCTGGGCACGGCTTCGACGTGGTCGTCCCCGAGCGCGACGAGCGTGAGCTGGTCCATCGGGTGATCTTCGAAGAGTTGGTACGAGGGGTGCTGAGCCCCTCGTCCAGGGACGCCTACGTGCGGGCGATCGCCGGTCTGGCCGACCAGGGCGCCGAGGCCGTCATACTCGGCTGCACCGAGATCGAGCTGCTGATCACCGAGAAGGACACCGCCATCCCGCTGCTACCGAGCGCCCGCCTGCACGCAGAGGCGGCGGCGGCCTTCGCCGTCGCCAGGTGATCGGTGTCAAGGAGAACGGTGTAGCTCGCGGTTCCAGAGTCTTCGCTGATGCGTTCGATGCCGGCGATCAGGTGACGACGATAGGTACTGAAGGACAGGCCGAGGCGCTCGGCAGCGGCCTCCGTGGGTGGGAGCACCACGCAGGTACGTGATGTCGAGGGCACGGTGCGGCTTGCCCGCCCGCGGATCCCGGCCCAG
>BBEG01000174.1 GCA_001312645.1 Rhodococcus sp. JCM 9791 | reverse complement strand
TTCCTGCGAACCGCTGTGCGGTCGGTCCCCGCGGTGATCTCACTGGCGGCGACACGCCGCGCCCTCCGAGCTGCGGCACCGGAGCCGAGGTCGCAGCCGATGCCCGGCCCGGGAACGACACCGGTCATCGACAGGCACGTCCGGATCATCCGGCCCGACCTCGATGCGGTCACGGGGACCCGGACGCGGACTGTAACCGTGCTCGGGCTGACCGCGGTCTCGCTCGCATTGGAGCGGTACCACGCCGAACGCAACGAGCCTGGCCCTGCAGCTGCCGCGCGGGCCGCTGTGCCGGTGGCTCTCGGCCGGGATGCCGCAGCGCTCGGTGTCAACCGGATCGCCGGGGCACTCATCGATCTGCACTTCGATATTCCGGATGCGGAGGAACGGATGGCCGCGATCGCCGAGGATCTGGCGCACGAACGCACGAGAGCTGCATCGCCGGCTGTCGTTGCCGGGCTCGTCCGCAACGGAAGGGAGGCGTCTCCGTTCCATCGTCGAGCGTTGCGCATTCTCGACGATGCGCTCGCCGAAGGGGCCGTGCCGCGGGTCGGAACGGTGGTGAGCAGTGTGAACTGCGGGGCGGACGTGAGCTGGTCGTTGCCGTGGGGCGAATTCCGGTTCACCGCCGGTATCCAGGCGCTTGCGCGGGGTGCAGAGTTCCTGCACACCTTCGTCCGCGCGGGGGATGCATTCGCCGTGACCGTGATGGGTCGTCTGCACGCAGGTGAGCCTGATGGCGCGAGCCGGGTCGATCGCTACGTCGAACTCCTGCGTGAATGCTTCGTCGAGGTGGCTGAGCTCGACGCGGCGGCGGCAGGCGTCGCAGGAGCAAGGACCCGTCCAGTAGGCCGGCAGTGAAGCGCCAGGTGAACATCTGGTAGCGTTGCGCGTCGGTGTGTGCTGCGGTTCGTGGCGGCTGCACCGCCGGGCCCCGGCCCGATCTTCATCACGCGGACATCAGTGATCAGGAGTAGAACAGTGGCATTGACCACCGAGCAGAAGAAGCAGATCCTCGGCGAGTACGGTCTCCACGAGACCGACACCGGTTCGCCGGAGGCGCAGGTGGCGATGCTCACCAAGCGCATCACCGATCTGACCGAGCACCTGAAGCAGCACAAGCACGACCACCACTCCCGCCGCGGCCTGCTGCTGCTGGTCGGTCGTCGTCGCCGTCTGCTCAAGTACGTCGAGAAGGTCGACGTCGCGCGTTACCGCGCGCTCATCCAGCGTCTGGGCCTGCGTCGCTGACGCAGTCCGGAAACGACACGATCTGCATTCGCTGATCTTTTCCGATAGCCAACGGGGTACCCCTTAGACTGGGCCTCGTTGGCTATCGGTGTATGCGCCGCAATGGCCGGCGCAGCGCATCGCCGTCGACGGCGATGATCCGTACGCACCGACGGTGTCGGTCTTCGGTAGTGACTCTCCGGCACGCGACGTGCCGGTGGGTTTCGATCGATGGCCGCCTCCGTGAGATAGGTGCGCAGCCGTGGCCAAGGGGGCCCGGCGCCGCGCGGGTACGGCGAAGACGAAGAGGGAAGAGAAGATACAAAGATGACCAGCAATTCCGCAGTCGAGACCGACGAAGCGTCTACGAAGCCGTCGCGACCCTCGACAATGGTGCCTTCGGCACCCGCACCATTCGATTCGAAACCGGTCGGCTCGCCCAGCAGGCCGCCGGCGCCGTCGTCGCCTACCTCGACGACGAGACCATGCTGCTGTCGGCCACCAGCGCCTCGAAGCAGCCCAAGGACCATTTCGACTTCTTCCCGCTGACGGTGGATGTCGAAGAACGTATGTATGCAGCGGGTCGCATTCCCGGCTCGTTCTTCCGTCGTGAAGGCCGGCCCTCGACCGACGCGATCCTCACCTGCCGCCTCATCGACCGGCCGCTGCGTCCGTCGTTCGTCGACGGTCTGCGCAACGAGATCCAGGTTGTCGTCACGGTTCTGAGCCTGAACCCCAACGACCTCTACGACGTCGTCGCGATCAACGCCGCGTCCGCCTCCACCCAGCTCGCGGGCCTGCCGTTCTCCGGTCCCGTCGGTGGTGTGCGCGTCGCGCTCATCACGTCGGAGGAGAACAGGGCCGGCCAGTGGGTGGCGTTCCCGACCGTCGAGCAGCTCGAGAACGCTGTGTTCGACATGGTTGTTGCAGGCCGCATCGTCGGCGGTGGCGACGACCCGGATTCCGCCGATGTCGCCATCATGATGGTCGAGGCGGAAGCCACCGACAACGTGATCGCACTCGTCGAGGGTGGCGCACAGGCTCCCACCGAGACGGTCGTCGCGGAGGGACTCGAAGCCGCGAAGCCGTTCATCGCACGCCTGTGCATCGCACAGCAGCAGCTTGCCACCGCGGCCGCGAAGCCCACAGGTGACTTCCCGCTTTTCCCGCCGTACCAGGACGACGTGTACGCCGCGGTCGAGGCCGCAGCGTCCGCCAAGCTCGCCGAGGCTCTCACGATCGCCGGCAAGCAGGAGCGCGACGACCGCACCGACGAGGTCAAGGTGGAGATCCTCCAGCAGGTCGCTCCGAGCTTCGAAGGCCGTGAGAAGGAGATCGGCGCAGCATTCCGCTCGCTGACCAAGAAGCTCGTGCGTCAGCGGATCCTCCGCGACCAGTTCCGCATCGACGGTCGCGGCATCACGGATATCCGCGCGCTCTCGGCCGAGGTCGCGATCGTGCCGCGTGCACACGGTTCGGCCCTGTTCGAGCGCGGCGAAACCCAGATCATGGGTGTCACCACGCTCGACATGGTGAAGATGGCGCAGCAGGTCGACTCGCTCGGTCCCGAGACGAGCAAGCGCTACATGCACCACTACAACTTCCCGCCGTACTCGACCGGCGAGACCGGTCGTGTCGGTTCGCCGAAGCGTCGCGAGATCGGCCACGGCGCACTCGCCGAGCGGGCCCTCATCCCGGTGCTTCCGAGCCAGGAAGAGTTCCCGTACGCGATCCGTCAGGTGTCCGAGGCGCTGAGCTCCAACGGCTCGACGTCGATGGGTTCGGTGTGTGCGTCGACCCTGTCGCTGCTCAACGCCGGTGTGCCGCTCAAGGCGCCGGTTGCCGGCATCGCAATGGGCCTGGTCTCGGATGAGATCGAGCTCGAGAACGGCACCCGCGAGACCCGGTATGTGGCCCTCACGGACATCCTCGGTGCGGAAGATGCATTCGGCGACATGGACTTCAAGGTCGCCGGCACCAAGGACTTCGTCACCGCGCTGCAGCTCGACACCAAGCTCGACGGCATCCCGTCGCAGGTTCTCGCAGGTGCGCTGTCGCAGGCCCACGATGCCCGCGCCACGATCCTCGAGGTCATGGCCGAAGCGATCGACGCTCCGGACGAGATGAGCCCGTTCGCACCGCGCATCACCACCATCAAGGTCCCCGTGGACAAGATCGGCGAGGTCATCGGCCCCAAGGGCAAGATGATCAACTCGATCACCGAGGAGACCGGCGCCAACATCTCGATCGAAGATGACGGCACCGTCTACGTCGGTGCTGCGGACGGCCCGTCCGCACAGGCCGCGATCGACAAGATCAACGCCATCGCGAACCCGCAGCTGCCGAAGGTCGGCGAGCGCTTCCTGGGCACGGTCGTCAAGACCACCGCCTTCGGTGCGTTCGTGTCGCTCCTTCCGGGACGCGACGGTCTCGTGCACATCAGCAAGCTGGGTAACGGTAAGAGGATTGCCAAGGTCGAAGATGTCGTCAACGTCGGGTCGAAGATCCGCGTCGAGATCGCCGACATCGACAACCGCGGCAAGATCAGCCTGATCCCTGTCGAGGAGGAGGCCGCCGCTGAGCCGGCTGCCGCCGCAGAGGCAGCCACCGAGCTGCCGACTCCTGATCTCTCCCGCACACGCCCGCGCGTGGTTCTCCCTGAACGGGGAGAACTGCCCGCGGGCGTGTGATATCCGGACTCCGGAATTATCGACGAAAGTCCCTGTTTCCAGAGGGCTTTCGCTCAATCCGCACCCTAGGCGGTAGATGAGGGCGACAGCCAGGGGCTTTCGTACTCAAGTTCGAATTCACAAACGTCGTCAGTTGTAACGTTTACCCAAATATGCACGCGCCTCCACTCCGGAGTGGTTACCTGAGGGAGTGAACACGGTTGCAGCGACTGGCATCGGGCACGACCCGGGTTCAATCTGGCACTGGCCACCTGGGTATCTGCCATAAATTTCTGGGCCTGGAACATGATCGGCCCTCTATCCACCACGTATGCGGGCGACATGTCGCTCAGTAGCAGCGAGGCGTCGATGCTCGTCGCGACGCCGATCCTCGTGGGCTCGCTCGGGCGAATTGCAGTCGGGCCCCTCACCGACCGGTACGGCGGCCGGTTCATGTTCATCCTCGTCACCGTCGCCTCGATCGTCCCGGTGCTCGCGGTCGGATTCGCGGGTGAGGCGGGCTCCTATCCGCTGCTCCTGGTATTCGGATTCTTCCTCGGCATCGCGGGCACGATCTTCGCGGTCGGAATTCCGTTCGCGAACAGCTGGTACGACGCGTCCCGCCGAGGTTTCGCCACGGGAGTGTTCGGCGCCGGCATGGTCGGTACCGCTCTGTCTGCGTTCTTCACCCCGCGCTTCGTCGGCTGGTTCGGGACGATCGCCACCCACGTGATCATCGCGATCGCACTCGCACTCACGGCCGTCCTGTGTGTCGTCGCGATGAAGAACTCGCCGACCTTCACCCCGAACACCGACAAGGTGACCCCGAAGCTTATTGCGGCCTGCAAGCTGCGAGTGACATGGGAGATGTCGTTCCTCTACGCCATCGTGTTCGGCGGGTTCGTGGCATTCAGCAACTACCTGCCACGTACATCAAGACGATCTACGACTTCTCGGCAGTCGACGCGGGGACGAGGACGGCCGGATTCGCGGTCGCCGCGGTCATCGCCCGCCCCATCGGCGGTGCACTCTCCGACCGGATCCCACCGAAATACGTTGTGCTGACGTCACTCGCAGGTACCGCTGTCACGGCGTTCATCGCCACCCTGAAGCCTCCACCGGACGTCTGGTCGGCCACCGACTTCATCGCGATGGCGATCTTCCTGGGCATCGGGACCGGCGGCGTGTTCGCGTGGGTCGCGCGGCGGTCGCCCGCGAAGTCGGTCGGTAGCGTTACCGGAATTGTCGCTGCTGCAGGTGGTTTGGGTGGTTACTTCCCGCCGCTGGTGATGGGCGCGACATACGACCCGGTCGACAACGACTACACGGTCGGTCTGCTGTTGCTCGTCGCGACAGCGCTGATCGCGCTGGCCTACACCGCACTCAAACTGAAGACACGTGAACCGGCAACCGATACGGCAGCCGGTACACCGCAGCCGCAGGAGGAATCGAAGTGACCACAGAGAAGAGCGGTACGGGCGGAGCGCTCGAGGAACTCCTCGTTCGCAGCGGTCGGTTCTTCACTCCTGGACAGGATTCCGACGACGGTCGTACCGTCACCCGCCAGGGCGGCCGTGAAGGCGACGTGTTCTACCGCGACCGCTGGAGCCACGACAAGGTGGTTCGATCCACGCACGGCGTCAATTGCACGGGGTCGTGTTCGTGGAAGATCTATGTCAAGGACGGATCATCACCTGGGAGACACAGGAGACCGACTATCCGTCGGTGGGTCCCGACCGTCCTGAATACGAACCGCGAGGGTGCCCCCGAGGGGCCGCGTTCTCGTGGTACACGTACTCGCCGACCCGGGTGCGGTATCCGTACGCACGGGGTGTGCTCGTCGAGATGTACCGCGAGGCCAGACAACGCCTCGGCGACCCGGTGCTCGCCTGGGCCGACATCCAGAACGACCCCGAGCGGCGCGCCCGCTATCAACGGGCCCGCGGCAAAGGCGGTCTGGTCCGCGTGACGTGGACCGAGGCCACCGAGATGATCGCGCCGCGCACGTGCACACGATCAAGGAGTACGGTCCCGACCGCGTCTCGGGATTCTCGCCGATCCCGGCGATGTCGATGGTGTCGTTCGCGGCCGGTTCGCGATTCATCGAGTTGCTCGGTGGCGTCATGACCTCGTTCTACGACTGGTACGCCGACCTTCCCGTCGCATCCCCGCAGGTGTTCGGTGATCAGACGGATGTGCCCGAGTCCGGTGACTGGTGGGACGCCGCGTATCTGATGATGTGGGGCTCGAATGTCCCCGTCACGAGGACACCCGACGCACACTGGATGGCAGAGGTCCGCTATCGGGGCACGAAGGTCGTCTCGATCAGTCCCGATTACGCCGACAACACCAAGTTCGCCGACGAATGGATGCCGTGTGCCGCCGGCACCGACGGAGCCCTCGCGATGTCGATGGGCCACGTGCTGCTCAATGAGTTCTACGTACAGCAGCGGGTCCCGTTCTTCGTCGACTACGTGCGGCAGTACACGGATCTGCCGTTCCTGGTGAAGCTGGAAGAGCGCGACGGCAGACTCGTGCCGGGTAAGAACCTCACCGCGGCCGACCTCGGCCACGATGTGGAGAATGCCGCGTTCAAGCCGGTGCTGCTCGACGGTGCCACCGACACCGTCGTGGCGCCGAACGGCTCGCTCGGACACCGATACGGCGACGACGGCGTCGGAAAATGGAACCTGGATCTCGGCGATCTCGTACCGACGTTGACGGTTGCTCCGGTCGGTGGCGCAACCGGCGAGAGCGCGGCGGTGCATCTGCCCAGTTTCGATTCGATCGATGGTCACGGTGAGAGCATCGAGCGTGGAGTCCCGGTACGCCGCGTCGGTGACCACCTGGTGTGCACCGTGTTCGACCTGATGCTCGCTCAGTACGGCGTGAACCGGCCGGTCCTGAACCTGCCGGGGCAGTGGCCCACCGGATACGACGATGCGAACTCGCCCTACACGCCGGCGTGGCAGGAATCGATCACCGGAGTGTCGGCGGGACAGGCCATCCGGATCGCGAAGGAATTCGCCCGCAATGCCGAGGAATCGGGCGGCCGCTCGATGATCATCATGGGTGCGGGCATCTGCCAGTGGTTCCACGGCGACGCCACCTATCGCGCTGTGCTGGCGTTGCTGCTGCTCACCGGATCGATGGGCCGGAACGGCGGCGGCTGGGCGCATTACGTGGTCAGGAGAAGTGCCGTCCTGTGACCGGGTGGGCCGCGATGGCGATGGGCACCGACTGGAGTCGGCCGCCGCGACAGATGGCCGGTACCTCGTACTGGTACGTGCACACTGATCAGTGGCGCTACGACGGATACCGCGCCGACGCCTGGCCAGCCCGCTCGGGCGCGGTCGATTCCGCGACAAGCACACGATGGATGTGATGGCCTCGGCCGTCGCGATGGGATGGACCCCGTTCTATCCGCAGTTCGAGCGGAACAGTCTCGACGTCGCAGACGAGGCACGTGCCGCCGGCAAGGAGATCCCCGCGTACGTCGCGGAGCAACTGGCGAGCGGTGACCTCCCACTGTCGGTGACCGATCCCGACAATCCGAAGAACTGGCCGCGGGTGTTGAGCGTGTGGCGTTCGAATCTGCTCGGGTCCTCGAGCAAGGGCAACGAGTACTTCCTGCAGCACTTGCTCGGAACAGACTCGAACCTGCAGGGCGAGCAGACCACCGACGGTCTGCGGCCGAGCGAGGTGACGTGGCCCGACACCGTGCCGGAGGGCAAGCTCGACATGCTGATGTCGATCGACTTCCGCATGACCTCCACCACGCTGTTCTCGGATGTCGTACTGCCTGCCGCGACGTGGTACGAGAAGGGCGACCTGTCGAGCACCGATATGCATCCCTACATCCACGCGTTCAGTCCCGCGATCGACCCGCCCTGGGAAACCCGTTCGGACTACGATGCATTCGGTGCCATCGCGAAGGCGTTCAGTGCGCAGGCACGCACGCATCTGGGTACCCGCACCGACGTCGTGATGGGTACGCTCCAGCACGACACCCAGGGAGCGATGGCCTTCCCGTCCGGCATCGAGAACGATTGGCGCAAGACCGGTGAGGTTCCGGTCCCGGGGAAGACGATGGGTCCGCTCGTGGTCGTCGAGCGTGACTACGCCGCCATCGCCGACAAGTGGTCGACGCTCGGGCCGCTCGTGGACAATCTCGGACTGACCACCAAGGGCGTGACCACCCATCCCACCGAGGAGGTCGCCGAACTCGCCGCGAAGTTCGGAGTGATGAACACCGGTGCCGGTGCGGGCCGCCCGGCGGTCACCACTGCCGAGCGGATGGCCGACGTGATCCTGTCGCTGTCCGGAACCTCCAACGGCCGGCTGGCCGTGGAAGGATTCCGCGAACTCGAGAGACGCACAGGTCGGCGTCTCGTTCATCTGGCCGAGGGCAGCGAAGAGCGCCGGATCACCTACGCCGACACTCAGGCCAGACCGGTCCCGGTAATCACCAGCCCCGAATGGTCCGGCAGTGAGACCGGTGGCCGGCGTTACGCCCCGTTCACGGTGAACATCGAGGAACTCAAACCGTTCCACACCCTCACCGGTCGCATGCACTTCTATCTCGACCACGATTGGATCGAAGAGGTCGGAGAACAGTTACCCACCTACCGGCCGCCGCTGGACATGTCGAGACTGTTCGGCGAGTCCGCACTCGGAACGACCGACGGAGTCGGTCTGACCGTGCGGTATCTGACGCCGCATTCCAAATGGTCGATCCATTCCGAGTACCAGGACAACCTCTTCATGCTGTCGCTCTCGCGTGGTGGACCGACGATGTGGATGAGCCCCGCCGATGCGGCGAAGATCGCGGTCCGGGACAACGATTGGGTCGAGGCTGTCAACCGCAACGGTGTGGTGGTGTGCCGCGCGGTCGTCTCGCACCGCATGCCCGAAGGGGTCGTGTACGTCTACCACGCACAGGAGCGCACGATCGACGTGCCGCTGACCGAAACCACCGGCAAGCGCGGCGGTATCCACAACTCGATCACGAGAATCCTGATCAAACCGACGCACATGGCGGGCGGGTACGCGCAGACGTCATACGCATTCAACTATCTCGGACCCACCGGAAATCAGCGTGACGAAGTGACGGTGGTCCGCCGCCGCAGCCAGGAGGTGACGTACTGATGAAGGTCATGGCGCAGATGGCGATGGTGATGAACCTCGACAAGTGCATCGGATGCCACACGTGTTCGGTGACCTGCAAGCAGGCCTGGACCAACCGCTCGGGTACCGAGTACGTGTGGTTCAACAACGTCGAAACCAGACCCGGACAGGGGTATCCGCGCAGGTACGAGGATCAGGAGAAGTGGCGAGGTGGCTGGGTCCGCGACAAGAAGGGCCGACTGCGTCTGCGCGACGGCGGGCGCATCCACAAGCTGACCCGGATCTTCTCGAACCCGAAGATGCCGTCGATCGACGACTACTACGAGCCGTGGACCTACGACTACGAGAACCTCACCACAGCGCCGCTCGGCAACGAGATCCCGGTTGCGCCGCCCCGCAGCCTCATCAGCGGCAAACCGATGAAGGTGGAGTGGTCGGCGAACTGGGACGACGACCTCGGCGGTTCCCCCGAGATCGTGCCGGAGGACCCGATCCTGCAGAAGGTCAACGAGGAGGTCAAACTCCAGCTCGAAGAGACCTTCATGTTCTACCTCCCACGGATCTGTGAGCACTGCCTGAATCCGTCGTGCGTGGCCTCGTGCCCGTCGGGCGCCATCTACAAGCGCAGCGAGGACGGCATAGTTCTCGTCGACCAGGATCGTTGCCGAGGCTGGCGGATGTGTGTGTCGGGCTGCCCGTACAAGAAGGTGTATTTCAACCACAAGACGGGCAAGGCCGAGAAGTGCACGTTCTGCTACCCGCGGATCGAGGTCGGGTTGCCGACGGTGTGCGCGGAGACCTGCGTCGGCCGGCTCCGGTACATCGGGCTCGTGCTCTACGACGTCGACAAGGTGCTCGACGCCGCGTCCGTCGAGGACGACAAGGATCTGTACGAGGCGCAGCGGCAGCTCATCCTGGACCCGAACGACCCGGACGTCATCGCCGGTGCACGGGCCGAAGGGATTTCCGACGAGTGGATCACCGCAGCACAACGGTCGCCGATCCACGCACTGATCAACAAGTACAAAGTGGCGTTGCCGCTGCATCCGGAATACCGGACCATGCCGATGGTCTGGTACATCCCACCGCTGTCGCCCGTCGTCGACGCCGTCAGCCGCGACGGCCACGACGGCGAGGACCTCGGAAACCTGTTCGGTGCACTCGAATCACTACGCATCCCCATCCGTTACCTCGCGGAACTGTTCACCGCAGGCGACACAGGCGTGGTCGAAAGTGTCCTGCACCGGCTCGCTGCGATGCGCTCGTACATGCGTGATGTCAACCTCGGCCGCGATACCCAGCCGCACATTCCACAGGCGGTGGGCATGACCGAGGAAGACATGTACGAGATGTACCGGTTGCTCGCGCTCGCCAAATACGACGAGCGGTACGTCATCCCGACCGCGTACGCGGCCGAGGGGCACAAGCTCGAGGAGACCGCCACCGACTGCGCGTTGTCGTTCGACGGCGGACCCGGCATGTACGAATCGGGTCCGTTCGGCGAGTCCAGCGGCGGGCCGGTTCCCGTTGCCGTCGAGACGTTCCATGCGCTCAAACAACGGCAGACGTCGGAAGAGATGGGGGCGAACGCGAGTAACCCCTCCCGAGTGAATTTGCTGAACTGGGATGGAAAAGGTGTTCCCGCAGGCATATTCCCGCAGAATCGCAGCGACGATGTGGAGGAGAACCGATGAAGCTGCTTCGCCGACCGACGCGACGCGACCTCGTGTCGGTGAGGTTGCAGCACCGCGCGATCAGGCAGGCAGCATCGCTGCTGCTCGCGTATCCCGATGAACGGACACCGTCGAGACTCGTCACCGTCGACGCTCTGCTCGAGCACGTCACCGGACCCGAACGCGAGGCATTGGAGCGCACCGTGTCGTACCTCCGCGAGACCGAACCCCTCGTGGCGGCACGCGAGTACGTCGAGACGTTCGACATGCGCCGCCGCTCGACGATGTACCTGACCTACTGGACCGGCGGCGACACACGCAACCGCGGGACCGAGATCCACGCGTTCGCACGTGCCTACCGTGATGCGGGAGTCGCGCCACCTGCCGGGGAGGCCCCCGACCACCTGCCTGTGGTGCTCGAGTTCGCTGCGACGGTCGATCCCGAAGTGGGGCAGCAGTTGCTCGCCGCGCATCGGGCGCCTCTGGACGTGCTGCAGACCGCGCTCGTCGAATGCGGCTCTCCGTATGCCGACCCCGTGACCGCGGTGTGTGCCACGCTCCCGCCGGTCACGGACCAGGAGGTGCAGCGAGCACGGCACCTGG
>BBEG01000173.1 GCA_001312645.1 Rhodococcus sp. JCM 9791 | reverse complement strand
TCACCGCGCTCCGCACCGAACTGTCCGCACTGCGGTCCGACGCCGACGCGGCCCGCGCGGAACTTGCCAGGGTCCGCGCGGCACTCCCACCCACCGCCGCCGAACCCGACAGCTCCGACCAGTCGATGTGAACTCGCTACGTTCAAGGAGATGATGCGCCGAACGCGCACGGGATCACACAGCAGCAGGCGTCGAAAATGTGGGCCGAGGCCACCGGGGAAGGTTGACCACATATCCTCGTACCCCGCGTAGGCGGTGATCATTCCACTTGGGGTCCGCTGTGGCCGGCAGCTCACGGCGACATTCCGCTGTGCGCGGTACGACCTGCTTCGACTCCGCGAACTTCGGGACGAGCGCTATCTCTTCGGCCCAGATCCGCTCGCGCTCCACGCCTTCCGCGAACCGAGCTACGGCCGGCACTGTTTCCGTGCCCGCCTCGACGGCGACCCGCGAAGAGCAACCCGTTGCACCCTGCGTCCTGTGCATGACACCGGCAACATAGTGGCAGCACAACGAATTCGGCAGGAGCGCCCATCGTGACACGAATAGCCGGACAGCGCGGTTCGTTACTGCCCCGACGATTGGCAAGACAAATCGCGACGTCAGTTTTCGCCGATATAGCATCCTGCTCGTTCAGACCGCCGTCAGAATTCACCGATGAACCACGTCACGGTTCGCCGATGTAACCAGTCGCCGACGTGTGTTGCGGTGATGAAGTGTCCGACTGGCTTCAATGCCCGCGTAAACAGGGCGAGGACCTGGGGAAGGACGTCCCGGGGAAGTTGAACAGTGACCACCACCCGAGCACACCCCCAGGGATGCATCACCGAGGTCGAACTCGGTGGCGGAAGCGACAGCGAAGCGGCACTCCGGCCTGCTTCAGGATGGACTTCCTGTTCCGTCACGATTCCGCGCCTCGGTTATGCAGTCGTGCAGCCGGTTGCGCACGTCCCGCAGGTCCGTCATCTGCCGGTCGAGGCGGTCGAGTTCGGCCGCGAGCAGATCCAGCAGTTCCGGTGACGCCTCACCGGAGTCGGCGAACGGCAGCACCTCGCGGAGGGTTCTGCTGGGCAAGCCCACGGAGTAGAGATGTTGGATAAGCCTGACCCGTTCGACGGCACCGGCCGGATACTGGCGCTGGCCACCCGGATTCCGGGTGGAGTGCAGCAAGTCCTGCTGCTCGTAGTAGCGCAGCGCCCTGACGCTGACGCCCGCCTTCGCGGCGACCTCTCCGATCCGCACCCCGGCCTCCTGACTCGACTCCACGTCTCGCTTGCACCTGACGTTGGCGTCAGGTTTTAGCGTAGCGGACACGGCGCGAGCCACCCCTTACGAACTCTGGAGCAGGCCTGTGACAAGCACATCTCCGACTCACTCCTCAGGATCCCAGGAAGAATCAGCAATGTTTATCAGGAACACGTCCGTGATCGCCGAAAGCGCAGCGTGGTCGGCATGACCAACATCGACAAAACCGTCGTCGTCCTGGGCGCCACGGGACAGCAGGCGGATCGGTCGTCGCTGCGCTGCGGGCCGACGGCTGGGTGGTGCGCTCGGTCGTGCGCGATCCGTCCGGCTACCGAGCCCGGTCCCTCTCCGCCTCCGGCGTCGAAACCGTCCGCGGTGACCTTGGGGATCCGGAGTCGCTCCGCGCGGCGTTCGCTGACGCCCACGGTGTCTTCAGTGTCCAGCCGAACTCCGGCCAGGCCGGCGCCGGCGTGACCAACGAGGACGAGGTCCGCTTCGGCACGACGGTGGCCGACATCGCCGAGAGCTGCGGCGTCGCCCACCTTGTTTACAGCTCGGCGGTCACCGCGGGCTCGACAACGGGCGTCGACCATCTCGACACCAAGCGCCGTATCGAGGCCCATGTCCGGAATCTGGACATCGCCAGCACCATCGTTCGGCCAGCCACGTTCATGGAGCTCCTGGTGACCCCCGAAATCGGCCTCGACCGGGGACACCTGTCCTTCCTGATGCGCCCCGACCAGGCCATGCAGTTCATCGCGGTACGCGACATCGGCCGCATCGTCGCCGCGGTCTTCGGCTCACCCGAAAGCTATGCCGGCCGCACCATGGAGATCGCCGGTGACGCTCTCACCGGCAACGCCCTGGCCGGGCATCTGACCCAGGCCGCCGGACGACCGATCAGCTACAGCCGCCTGCCGACGACCCTGCAGGCACAGGACGAGCTCCTCAGCAAGTTGGAAGCACTCGTAGACGACGGCAGGCTGGTGGGAAACGCGAACCTCGACGCCTTGCGCACGGAGTTCCCGTTCCTGCTGTACTTCGACCGCTGGCTGGCGGGCCCTGGTGCGGGCCTCCTCGATGAGTCGCTCCGTTCCACGGACACGGGAATCGCTCCGCGCTGAACGAGGCCCTTCCAGGCATCGGGGAACTTCAGTACAGCGGTTGGCTCCGAGAACAATCATGGTCCGATCGCGCGAGCGTGCTGACGCGCTTCTCCTACTCGCGGCGGGCCCTTGTGCTGGGCCGGGACCGCCGGGACGCCCTGGGTGCCATCGAGCGGCTGGCAGCGGGCGAGGAGCCCGCGGTCGGGTGAAGGCGTACCGGCCCAGGAAGTTGATGTGATCGAACTGGAGCGGGGACAGCCGGGCGAGCAGCTGGTCGGTGACCGGGAAGCCGTCGGCGGCCAGCTGCTCGACGGCGGCGTCGATGTAGAGGCTGTTGAACAGCACCACGAAGTTCAGCGCCAGGCCGAGCGCGCGGAGCTGGTCCTCATGACTTCGCGGTAGTGCTGGCGCAGTTCGCCGCGCTGCCCGAAGAAGATCTTCCGGGCGAGGCGGTGGCGAGCTCGGTGACGTTGAGCTGGGCGCCGATCATCCGCCGGTATCCCTCGTCCGAGACGAACTGGAGTAGGTGCAGGGTCTTGAAGATCCGCCCGTAGTGGGCAAACGCGTCGCCCAGCCCGGTCGGCTTGCCGTCGCGGGAGAGCATGCGGATCGAGTCGTGGCCGCGGACCTCACCGAGGGTCAGGGCGGGTCCGCAGCACGCCACCGCGCAGGCGGAAATGGATTTCGGTCCGTCACCGGTCATCCACGCCGTCAGCTCCGGCTCGACGTCGGCGAACGATTGGATCTCGCGAGCGTGCTCGAACCGGGTCTCGCGGCGTTCGGTATATCGCTTGACGCACGTCGGATCGTCGATGCCCAGCTGCTCCGCCAGGTGAGCCACCAGTTCCGGTGGACCATCGAGCGGGTCGGTCAGGAATAGTCCCAGATGGCGGACCGTGACAACCTGCAGGGCGAAGACCAACCGGTAGTAGTCGCGGCGTCGCGCCGCGATCAGGCGATGGTCCTCGTCGTCGAGGTGGAAGAACCGTTCAAGCTCCACCCGCGAGTAGGGCCGAACTGGCCGTAGCCGCCCTCATCGGTCACGACGACGTGAAATCGATTACCGTGCTAACACACTCGGAGCTCATTCCCTGCCGCCACTGGTGCGGAGATGTCCCTCACGGGGTTCCAGGACGATGGTCCCGGTGGTTTCGCGGCTTTCGATGCGTCGATGCGCCTGCTCGGCGGCCTCGAGTGGCAGTACCGAGTCGATGAGTGGGGTGAGCTCACCGCGGGCCGCCATGTCCAGCGCTGCGGCCCGACGTTGGGCGACCTGCGTGAGCCACGCAGGTCCGCCGCATCCGGTCACGGTCAGACCGCGGCCCAGGAGATCGGAGGTTGAGATCTTCGACTCAGCACCGCTGAGCAGGCCGTAGAGAAGTATGTGCCCGCTCCCGGGTGTCATCGCGTCGAGCAGCCGATGGTCGGCATCCCCGCCGATCGATTCGAACAGCACGTCGATTGTGGTGTGGCCCAACAACGTCTTCAATTGTTCAGCCCAACCGGAGTTCCGGTGATCGATCACTGCATCTGCGCCCAACTCCCGGGCGCGTGCCCGGTTGGCGTCACTGCCGGCCGTTGCGACGACACGGACCCCGCGATTGCTCACGAGCTGCGTCAGGTAGCCGCCCACCCCGGTGCCGGCCGCCTCGATCAGCACGGTCCCACCTGGCGATACGGTCACACGGTCAGCTAGCGCCAAAGCGACGGACCCACCCATGACAACGGCCGCGGCGGCGGTAGCCGAGAGCGCATCGGGGATCGGGGTCGCCGCCAGAGCGGGTGCGCAAACGAACTCCGCGTAGGTTCCGATGCCATGTCCAGCGACAATGACGCGACGACCCACCATCGTTGTATCCACACCCGGGCCAACCTCCACGACTACTCCGGCGGCTGCATGCCGAAGACGGCCGGAGTCTCGACCGGCAATGGTGTTCGTCCAGCGCGAATCATCGTTTCCGCGTACAGGACCGGCACTGCTTGCGTTTGTATGAGAAGTTCGCCGTGTCCCGGTACGGGCCGAGGGACCTCAGCCACGGTGAGAACCTCCGGGGTCCCCACTGACGCGACTACGATTGCTTTCAATTGCCAGTCTCCTAATGCGACCGCCAGTCCAGCTACGGGCTCAGACGTTATGGACCAGCGGTCAAGATGTCAACGAATGAGTCCCATTGAGCGACGAGGCAGGCACCCATACGTGCTGATGCTGAACGCAATCGGAGCGTGCCCAAACCCTGCGGTGGGCCGTCACTTCCGGTGATCCACCCCTCGGGACGGGGCGCCGGCGGCGGAGCTCTTCGCGCGTACTTCGACGCGATGACAACTCTTGTGATTGACAATGTCGAGCTGGTGGCGGCGGGTGCCCGGACCCGAGATGTGGATGGTCTCGCCATCACGGCGGCGGGTGCCGCGAACCAGCAAACCTGTGCACAACTCCTCCTGCCATCCCCCGTCACGGTGCCGGCGACAGCGGCAGGGGTGTGCCAGGGCGGCCCAGCAAGGTCGTCGACCGTCAGTGGTGGTCGCAGGGTCAGGGCAAAGGTGTTCGGGTTGCGCGCCACCGGAAGTACACCACCGCGCGGTCATGCTCGACATGTAGCCGGACCGGGCGGAACCGGCTGTCGATCGCACCCCGGACCCGAATCCCTTCGCGCAGTGCACGGACGGTCTCCGCCGCAGTATCGGTGAGTTCCTCCAGAGGCATGCCGGTGACGTCGAGTCGCCAACCACCGTCGGGTTCGGTCTCCGGGTGGCGCGTAGGGGCCGAACTGGGCGATGTGTGCGAGCAGTGCGTTCGAGGTCGGATCCGGATCGAGTTTGCGGGCGTCGATGACGTGCGGCCACAGCCGGTTCCAGGCGATGTTGTCCGGGGCCGGCACCGGGATCCCGTCCGATGCGAGGAACACCACGAAGATCGGCTGGGTGTAGGCCGTATTGGTACGCATACGTCGGTCCACATCGGTACGGCGGATCACCTCGTACTCATAGTCCGACCACTGCCGGCAGAGCAGGGCACGCACCCAGGCTTCGGCTTCGACTCCGGGAATGGTGTGGACAGGTCGGATTTGGCTGCTCGGCGGTCGGGATACCGATCGGAGTAGCCCTGCACGTGGATCCGCACGCACACCGGCTTCATATCCGGAGGGAACGATCCCAGCTAGCCCACTGAACAGGCAAAACGGGCACGTCACCGAACCGGAATCAAGATCGTCCCGCTACCGCTAATGTCCGTTCCGATGCTCCCCGGGGACCGACCTACGCGGGTGTGGCGCCTCCGAGGATCGGACTACCGCAGGGTTTCGTCATGCCGACGACTTGGCTGCGCTGCTCGACGGATTGGGCATCGAACCTACTGCACTGACCGGTGCGTCCATGGGTGGGCGAGTCGCCATCGACTTCGCACTCGCCTACCCGGATCGGGTCGATCGGCTGCTGCTGATCAGCCGGGACTTGCCGACTGGGATTGGTCGGACATCTGCGGGGCCAACCCGTCGATCTCAGAAGCTCACCCACTCTTGCGACCGAACTCCTCTTTCACCGAGTACGCAGGTGCAGCCGAAGCTTCTCCGGTCTGATCGTCAGCAACTCGGAGACCGACAACTCGTACCCCGGGGTGGGCACCACGTCGAACCGCATGAGGATGCGGGACAGGGCGAGCACCGCTTCGTGCAGCGCGAACTGTCTGCCAATGCATGCACGCGCACCCACCCCGAACGGCTTGTAGGCATGTGCGGGGCGGGCACGCACGGCAGCGGGAAGGAACCGGTCCGGGTCGAACTCCTCCGCGTTCTCACCCCACAGCCGACGGTCGCGGTGCAACGCAAGCAGTACCACCAAAATCGTGGCGCCCTTCCCGAGCTGATACCCGGACAGTGTCGTGTCCGCACGTGCCTTACGGAAGAAGGCGGGACCCGACGGCCACAGCCGCAATGTCTCGTCGACGATCCGCCTCACGTAGCGCAGCTTCGCGACCTGCTCGAACTGTATCGGCGCACCGTCGCGCCCGATCACTGCCTCGATTTCGGCGCGCGCCTTGTCCACCATCTCCGGGTTCAGCGACAGGTAGTGCAGGGCGAAAGACAATGTCCCCGCGGTCGTCTCGTGGCCCGCGATCAGGAATGTCAGCACCTGGTTACGAATGCTCGCGTCCGACAGCAATCCGCCTGTGTCGGGATCAGGATGCTCGAGCATGCGCTGGAGCAGATCGTCCTGCCTCGGTGTCGTCCCGTCACGGCGAGCGGCGATGACATCGTCCACTGAACGCTTCAACAGGGCTATGTCCTTCGGGTTCTGCCGCAGCGCCTTCCAGCCGAAAATCTCTCGGAGGATGGGGACGTCGTTCGCAGCCTTCGACGCGAACGACAGCACCCGCGTCATTGCCTCGACGAACTCGTGTCGTTCACTGTCGAAGGAATCGAAACTGTATCCGAAGCCGGTCCGTCCGATCACTTCCAAGGTCAGACGGTTCATGTCCGACGAGATATCCGCCGGGCCGCGCCCGGCCTGATCCGTCCAGTAGTCGCACAGTTCATCGACACACTGCGTCATCGCGTCGTGGTAGCTGCGCATCGACAACTGGCTGAATGCCGGCATCAACACATTGTGGGCTTGTGCCCACGCCGGTTCGCGGTTGAACGCCGTGAACAAGCCGTCACCGGCAAGTTCGCGCAGATTGCTCACGGGAGGCACGACGGCCTTGGCGAATCGGGACTCGTCGAACACCTCCGCCGCAGCGGCGCCGCCGCCGACCACAATCAGCTTGCTGCCCACGATGTTGATCTCGAACACGTCGCCCAGTTCCCGCACGAACTCCATCTCGCGCTGAACCGGCCGTTTCGGATCGAGCCGCAATGCGTCGCCGATTACGGGCATCCGCCACCCGGGTCGTGGCATCGTTGCGTTTGCACTCATCCGCACATCAGGCGTCGCCGCCGCGATATGTTCCCCTCGGCACCCATACCGGTCAGTCTGCCCGACCGACTCCCCTCACCTGCACACCGCCCCCTGAGGGCCGTTCATCTGGGGGTGCCTGCCGTATGCACGCTGCCGTCGCTGGGTTTCGTACCCGATGACGTGACCTCCACACCGCAATCTGCGGTTCTCCGGCCGACCGAGTAGCGTGCTGAATTGCACTGGCTGCCCAACGGGGCGGTCCGGGGAACAGCCACCGGCTGTGCGGGTGACCGTGGTCCTGTTCTGGTGGTTGTCGACGAGTTCCAGCAGTCTTGTTACGGCCAAGGCCCGCTCTCGAGCTCATCCGTCGAGAAACGCAGCAGTTCCGAGGTGACGAACTGCGGGTTCTCCTCGACGAGCCATCGTCCTGCGTTCGGCACGTCCACTGCCTGCCAGTGATTCAGGTCGGCTGTAGGTTCGTACGGATCGGCGGAAGCGGCGCGGCGATGGCCGGGTTGCGGTGATCATGTGGTCCTGTCCTGGGAAGTCAGCGCCCGGAGGCGCCGTCGATCAGTTCGCGGAGGATGTCGGCGTGGCCTGCGTGCCGGCCGGTCTCCTCGATCATGTGCACGAGTGCCCAGCGGACGCTGGGAGCGGGACGTTTCGACCGGGGCACGGGTCCGTCGAGATCGGTGCACCCATCGAGAACTTCGTTCGCGCGCTCGACCGTCTCGCGGTAGCGGGTGACGACATCGGCCACGCTGTCAGCCGGTGAGGCTTGGAACGTCGCCTTCCAGTCGGTCACATCGGCCCTGAGGAACATCGAGCGTTCGACGAAGGTCAGGTGATTCAGCAGTCCGAGCAGGTTCGTGCCCGACGACACCGCCGCTGTTCGCGCCTGCGGTTCGGGGGCGCCGTCGACCTTCGCGGCAATCGAGGCCCGGAGGTAGTCGAGGAATGCGCGCAGAGTCGCGGTTTCGCTGCTCCCTGTCCTGGGCGGCGGGGTATCGCGGCGCCGGTTGGTGGTGGGCACGGTGGTCTCCTTCGTCGGTGGCGGATCAGACAGTGCGGCGGATCATGAGGACGTGGTCGGTGACCTCGGCGGTGGGCCCATCCGGTCCCGTCGCGATCCGGCGGGGTGCGTCGGCCCGCTCGACCAACCACGTCACCGGATCCAGAGCGATGCCCGCCGCGACTTCCCGCGGGCTCGGATAGCGGAGGTCGGGGTCCTGATTCCACGACCATGGCGCGGTCGAGCCGTGGTCGACGACCAGCAGTCGCCCGCCCGGGCGCAGCGCGTGTCGGTGAGAAGGGCGTTCGGCTGAGGGTCGGTTGCTGCCGAAGGGGCTGCGTAGACGCCGTTCCAGAAGGTGGCCGCATCGGTGGCGCTCATCAGGACTCCTTTGTTCGGGGCACCCTCAGTGTTTCCGGACCCAGCATGATCTGGCACGCAATCTTGCCGTTCCGGCAAGATGGACTCATGGATCGCGAAGCGGAAGACGTGCTCGACGTGGTCGGCCCGCGGCTGCGTGCGCTGCGTCGCGACCGCGGCATCACTCTCGCCGGGCTGGCGGCGCGGACGGGGATATCCGAGAGCACCCTGTCTTGACTGAAGAGTGGGCAGCGCCGGGCTACCTTGGAGTTGCTGCTGCCCCTCGCTCGCACCTATGACGTTCAGCTGGACGATCTCGTCGGTGCCCCGCGCGCCGGCGATCCGCGAATCCACCTCAAGCCGATCCGGCGGTCCGGGCTGATCTTCGTGCCGCTGTCGCGGCGGCCGGGTAGGGTGCAAGCGTTCAAAATGATCATTCCCGCGGTGCCCGAACCGCTCGAACCGACCCCGCAGACTCGTGACGGTGTCGAATGGTTGTATGTGCTCAACGGTCGCTTGCGACTGGTGCTCGGCGAGCGCGAACTGACATTGGCGCCCGGTGAGGCCGCCGAGTTCGACACTTCCTTGCCGCACTGGCTCGGCAGCGCCGACGGCGGAGCGGTCGAACTACTGATCCTGTTCGGCGTGCAAGGGATGCGTGCGCACGTGCGCGCCGACGCACCTGGGTCATCGCACGGCTAGGGCGATACTCGAGACGGGCATACCCAGCTGTAATCCGACGAACACCACACCGCCGGCCATGGGAGCGCAAGCGACTGCCCGCTGCATCTGGGCAGTCTGCATTCGAGATCTACTGCTGTCCATCGCCGTGACCAGCCACTACGCCTTGTCCGTCTGGACCGATCAGGAACCGGAAGGCCATCATCGTCGCTGGTCAAGCCATTGTCGTTGATCTTGCGCGCTGACCACCGGAACCCCGGATCGCATCGCTGACGCAGCCATCACAGAGGGAAGCACGAGCAGCAGTCCCAGAACGATCAGCGGCCATACTCCCAATGCCTGGACGATCGAGTCGCCGCAGGCCACAACGTAGCACTCGATCGATCTGTCGGACGTGCCGGTCGGAGAGGCCACGCGTACCTTCCTGGACCCGTCCCCGCGACAGGGTCATCATGGAGAGGTGACCCGCTCACGGGGACCATCGACTCCGCGGCGAACTTCATCGCCGCGGGGGCAAGCTCGTCACGGGAAATCCCGCATTCATCGACCATCTCCGTGAGCACCGTCCCATTCACCGAATACCGGAAGGAATGGCACCGTGTCCAAGAGCGAAAGCGAAAGCCCGGCGATCGCCTCCCCCACGCCGAAAGCACACCGACCCCGCACGGTCCGCGACTGGTGGCCCGATCAACTCGATCTGAGTGTTCTCCGTCCGCAGTCTCCTGCGACCGACCCGATGGGTGTGGACTTCGACTATCCGACCGAGTTCGCGTCGCTCGACGTCGACGCACTCAAACGTGACGTGGTCGAGGTGATGACGACGTCACAGCCGTGGTGGCCCGCCGACCACGGCCACTACGGTCCGCTGTTCATCCGGATGAGCTGGCATGCGGCAGGCACCTATCGGATGGCCGATGGCCGCGGCGGTGGAGGGCAGGGTGCGCAGCGGCTCGCACCGCTCAACAGCTGGCCGGACAATGCGAGCCTCGACAAGGCCCGACGGTTGCTGTGGCCGATCAAGAAGAAGTACGGCCGGAAGATCTCCTGGGCCGATCTGATCATCTTCGCCGGCAACTGCGCCTACGAATCGATGGGTTTCACGACCTTCGGCTTCGCGTTCGGCCGCGAAGACATCTGGGAGCCGGACGAGGTGTACTGGGTCCGGAGGCACGTGGCTCGGCGACGAACGCTACAGCGGCGAACGGGATCTCGCCGGTCCGCTCGGCGCGGTGCAGATGGGTTTGATCTACGTCAATCCCGAAGGCCCCAACGGCACCCCGGATCCGATCGCCGCGGCCGTCGACATCCGCGAGACATTCGGGCGGATGGCGATGAACGATGTCGAGACCGCCGCGTTGATCGTCGGTGGCCACACCGTCGGCAAGACCCATGGCGCCGGCCCCGCCGACCTGGTCGGTCCCGAACCCGAAGCCGCCCCGGTCGAACAGCAGGGCCTCGGATGGAAGAGCGCATACGGCACCGGGGTAGGCGGCGACGCGATCACCAGCGGTTTGGAAGGCACCTGGACTCCGACCCCCACGACCTGGGACAACTCGTTCCTCGAAACCCTCTACGGCTACGAGTGGGAACAAACGACAAGCCCTGCCGGCGCGTTCCAGTGGATCCCGAAGGATGGTGCCGCGGCCGATGCGGTGCCCGACGCGCACGACCCGTCGAAGCGGCATCCGCCGGTGATGCTCACCACCGACCTGTCGTTGCGCTTCGATGAGATCTACGGTCCGATCACCCGCCGCTGGCTCGATCATCCCGAGGAACTCGAGGTGGAGTTCGGTAAGGCCTGGTACAAACTGCTGCACCGCGACATGGGGCCGATCACCCGTTACCTCGGCCCGTGGGTTCCCGAAGCGCAACTGTGGCAGGACCCGGTGCCCGCGGTCGATCACCCGCTCGTCGGAGACGGCGACGTCACCGCGCTGAAACAGGCGATCCTCGACTCAGGACTGTCGATCCGGCAGCTGGTGACCACCGCGTGGGCGGCCGCGGCGAGCTTCCGTGGCACCGACAAACGCGGCGGCGCCAACGGGGCCCGCCTGCG